>CAXTNZ010000084.1:0-24591 GCA_964245695.1 uncultured bacterium
CCCTAATCCCTAGTCTTTAATTCCAGAGTTTGAATGAGTGTCTCGCCCATAGAGCGACAACCCAAAAGATTCATTCCCGGAGACATGATATCCCCAGTGCGATCGCCTTTTTCTAAAACTTGGGATACTGCTTTTTCGATTTTGTCAGCCGCAGCACTTTGATTTAAGCCGTAGCGTAACATCATTGCTGCACTCAAAACCTGCGCTAAGGGATTTGCTTTATCTTGTCCGACAATATCTGGGGCTGAACCGTGAACTGGTTCAAACACTCCAGGACCGGAAGCACCTAAACTAGCAGAAGGTAACATACCGATACTACCAGTTAGCATCGCCGCTGCATCCGAGAGAATATCGCCGAATAAGTTGCCCGTAACGATAGTATCAAACTGCTTGGGAGCGCGGACTAATTGCATGGCTGCTGCATCAACATACATGTGAGATAGTTCGATGTC
Source organism: uncultured bacterium (assembly GCA_964245695.1). Lineage (GTDB taxonomy): Bacteria > Cyanobacteriota > Cyanobacteriia > Cyanobacteriales > Nostocaceae > Hassallia. Next base: position 453 of record CAXTNZ010000084.1, read on the forward strand.
GCGATATTCTTGGGAGAGTGAAGTAATGCGATCGCGCCACAACTGCGATACTTCTAATACGTTGGATTTATCCACCGAACAAAGTTTACCTCCACGTTTTCGCGCTGCTTCAAAAGCGACTCTGCCGATGCGTTCAATTTCTGATTCGCTGTAAACCATCGTATTTACACCGCGCTTCTCACCGGTTTCTGTTTCAAAAATTCCCTTCGGTTTACCAAAGTAAATTCCTCCCGTGAGTTCGCGCACCACCATAATATCCACGCCTTCGACAACTTCTTTTTTCAACGTAGAAGCGTCAATTAACTGCGGTATAATCTTCGCAGGGCGCAAATTGGCAAAAAGCCCCAAACCTGCACGCAGTCTGAGTAAACCGGCTTCTGGGCGCAAATGAGAAGGCAGCGAATCCCACTTATAACCACCAACAGCGGCGAGTAATACAGCATCACTATTGCGACACATTTCTAAGGTATCAGCGGGTAGAGGTTCGCCTGTAGCCTCAATTGCTGCACCACCCATGAGGGCTTGTTGAAATTCAAACTGTAAATCAAATTGCTTCCCGACGACTTTTAGCACGTCTACCGCAACGTTCATAATTTCGGGTCCAATGCCATCGCCGGGAAGTAAGGTAATGCGGTAGTTTTGAGTCATAGTTGGTTTTTACTGGGTAGATGTGCGATCGTCAGCGCAGATTAAATATCATACCTAGCAAAATGTCCCAATGGAGTTTTTAATTTATTTAGATGTGTGTTGCTTGAATCGTCCTTTCGATGACCAGACACAAGAACGCATTCGTTTAGAAGCTGAGGCTGTAATGCTGATTTTAAATCGTTGTCAAAACAGTCAATGGCATTTACTAGGTAGCGAAGCCATTGATGTTGAACTCAGACGCACCCCAGATAAAGAGAGAAAACGGCAAATGTCGGCATGAGCTGCTTTAGCCATAACTAAAATTAGCGTCACCGAACTAATCAAGTCTCGTACTATCGAACTCACAAATCTAGGATTTAAAGCCTTTGATGCATCCCATATTGCTTGTGCAGAAGTTGCAAATGCTGATGTCTTTTTAACAACTGATGACAGGATGTTGCGTTTAGCAGCAAGACATAGTGGGATGCTACAAGTAAGAGTAGAGAACCCGTTGCGGTGGGTACTGGAGGTAATAAATGATAGACGTTAGCAAACTGACTCAAGCCCAGATCAGGCAACTGGGAATAGAAGCACTGACTAAAGCGCTTGGTCCTATTGGCATGGCGCGATTTATGCAGCAATTTGAGATGGGCAGTGGGGACTATACACGAGATAGGGATCAAATCTTGGGAGATCCCACTGTTGAGGAAATCTTTGCCGAGATTGAAGAGATACGGCAGGAACAGCAGAAAAAGGCTTGATAAGTTAAAATTTTTACATAGTCAGATAAATCTGACTTTAGCTATTAGCCCGCAATTTATTGCCGGGTGGGATTTTGGGCTAATTGAGCGCTTGGTGCAAGATGTGCGAAAAGCAATTTCGCTTTTGATCCCTTTTGTTTCAATTTCCGAAACCATGCTGACAAAAGCTGTAGAGAGAAGTTAGGTTAACTGTTAAAACAAGCCGCACCCTTTGCAGCTATGGTAAAAGAACTAGCAATTTGCACGCGTGGACTCACTAAGCAATTCGATCGCCACGTTGCGGTTAATGATGTTGATTTAGAGATCCAAGCGGGTGAGGTTTACGGACTGATTGGTCCCAATGGCGCCGGTAAAACAACTCTCATGCGGATGTTGGCAACTGCTGAGGAACCGACTACGGGTGAGATTTATATTAATGGCGATCGCTTGCTACGCGACAAAAGCAATCCCACTGTCAAACGTCGTCTCGGCTACTTACCCGATGACTACCCGCTTTATGAGGATCTCACAGTTTGGGATTATCTCGATTATTTTGCGCGTTTGTATCGCTTGCGAGAACCGCGTCGCACTCAACGCTTACATGAAGTTTTAGAATTAATACAACTTGGCAATAAACGCAATAGTCAGATTTCTACTTTATCGCGGGGGATGAAACAACGCCTCAGTTTGGCGCGAACAATTATCCACGAACCGATTTTACTGCTTTTAGATGAGCCAGTTTCCGGGCTTGACCCGATAGCGAGGATGCACTTTCGCGAAATCATTAAGGCATTGCAAGAAGCTGGGATGACGATATTAATTTCCTCGCACGTTCTCAGCGACTTAGCGGAACTGTGTACCTCAGTGGGAATTATGGAACTTGGCTTTTTGGTAGAAAGTGCTTCACTAAAACAACTTTATCAGCGTCTTTCTCGCCAGCAAATTTTGTTATCTACTCTGGGAAATTTAGAACCACTTGTAAGCGAATTGAAAAATCATTCTCTAGTGGAAGAGTGGGAAGTTATGCCAGATAAAAAGCGAGTGCGTGTTTACTTTTCGGGGAATCAAGAAGATAGTGCTTTCTTTTTGCGATCGCTCATCGAAACTGGCATTCCTCTGAGTGAATTTCACTGCACCCAAGAAGACCTAGAAACAATTTTCCTCAAACTAGGTCACAAACAAGCATCTTGAAGATTTGCTTTTAGCTTTTAGCCATTCCTCATTATTGGAGATTTTTGAGTATGATGCTCAATTTAATAGATAAACTAGGCGACTGGAATCCGCAATTATTGCGCGAACTCAAAGGTCGCCTGAAATTTTTCAATGTAGCGATCGCCTTTATTATATCGCTACTTGGTCAATTGGTATTGTTTCTATTTCAGTTGCGAGAGTTTCCCGACGAAAAGTATTCCTTAACTGGTCAATACTGTAATCTAAGTAAATCTTTCAGCCAGCAACAAGAGGCACTTTATCAAAAAACCAGCACACTTCAAACAGCAATAGCAAACTTAAAAACAACTAAAGCATTTGATACATCACTTGTAGATCTGCAAACGAAACTCAAATCAACAGAAGCCAAAATTCAGGCTTTAAATAAATATTTATCAGAGAATCTTTGCCCACCGAATCAATTAGATATGCAATTGTGGTGGCGAGACCACTGGGAATATCTATTCCTATCGTTGAGCGTGATTTTTATATTCACACTTTTAGTAGCAGGAACTTATTTACTAATAAATAACTTAGCTACTGAAGAACGTCGCGGTACGTTGAATTTCATTCGTCTCAGTCCCCAGTCAGAAGTTAATATTTTGACTGGTAAGCTGTTAGGAGTGCCAATTTTACTTTATCTTGTAACTTTAGTAGCAGTGCCTTTACATTTGTATGCTGGAAGTTCTGCGAATATTGCCTTAAGTTACATTTTTAGCTTTTACGCCGTTCTTGCTGCTAACTGTATTTTCTTTTATAGTGCAGCGCTACTTTTTGGTTTAGTTTGTCGTTGGTTTAATAGTTTTCAACCTTGGTTAGGTAGTGGTACGGTTCTGGTGTTCTTAATTATGACGATGTTAATAGCATCGTCTTCGGGGACAAGCTTGAATAATCCAACAACTTGGTTTAGGTTATTCAGTCCCTTCGATATGACAATTTATTTTTTTCCCAACTTATTTCATATATCCAATGAATTGCCGCTGAAACAATTGCAGTTTTTCTATTTACCAGTTGGAACAAATGTTGCCACTATTGTTGGTTTGCATTTATTGAATTATGGCTTGTGTACCTACGGTATTTGGCAAGGATTGAAACGTTGCTTTCGTAATCCTAACACTGCCGTTATCAGTAAGGTTCAAAGTTATTTACTGGTAGCAGGTTTGCAAGTCATGATGTGGGGATTTACTTTGCAAAATGTAAAAAATTATTGTCCAACTCCCCCCCCTAACCAGCCTTCTACTTGCCTTTACGATTTGAATTCCCAGATAGGGGAAAACTTTATTTTGCTAGCGTTATGCAACTCGGTGTTGCTTCTCGGTTTAATTGCGATTCTCTCACCTCACCGTCAAGTAGTACAAGACTGGGCAAGGTATAAACATCAGGGTGTTTGGAAGAACTCTTTGCTAAAAGAGTTGATATTCGGTGAAAGAAGTATTGCACTAGTAGCAATGAAAATTAATTTAGCGATCGCTACTACCCCATTGCTAGTTTGGATTGTACTTGCACCTATTTTTGATGTTCACCATAGCCGTGGTTTACTTGGGCTTGGTAATAATGTTCACAGGATTAATGTAATTTTTGCTGTGGCTTTATTTATCACTTTGATGATGATTTACGCCACCATAGCTCAACTGATGCTGTTAATGAAAACTTCCAAGCGTTCTTTCTGGGCAATTGGCACTGTAGCTGCGGCGATGTTCTTACCACCGATGATTCTCCAATTTCTCGGCATTTATCCCTCGAAAAATGCTATTGTCTGGCTGTTTTCAACCTTTCCTTGGGCGGGTGTAGAATACGCTTCAACGACGACAATTTTTATGGCTCTCTTGGGTGAATTTAGCGTCCTGGTATTGTTAAACTTTCAATTGACAAGGCAGGTGAGATTAGCAGGGGAGTCTGCTACGAAAGCACTGCTTACGGCATCAGTTAGGAGTTAGGAGGAGCCAGTCAAAACAAGAGCCAGTGCACCCTTACTGGTTCCCCAGCATCCCAGTTTTCCCTTTGTAGACGAATGGCTCCCCACGGTTGTGTCCTCTTAATCCTCACCGCCCCCTTTGTTATATTTCAGTGCCTTTTTGGCTAATTCGGGAATCTGAGAAGGGCGTTCAGCTACTGGCACATTTGCTTGTTTAAAAGCGGCTAATTTGCTTTTTGCTGTGCCAAAGTCAGGATCGCGTCCAACAACCGCCGCTAAAGTCCCCGTCTGACGCCAATGTTTTCCTGGTGGTGCTTGTGTGCCTGCGACATAGGCAATTACTGGTTTATCAATTGCCTCGGCAATGTACCGCGCAGCAGCTTCTTCGCTACCACCACCGGGTTGACCTACTACAACGATCGCTTCTGTAGTTTCATCCTCATCCAGAATTTGCAGCCATTGCAGAAGAGATGAACCAACGATCGCATCACTACCAATACTGACACTAATCGATTGTCCCAAACCAGCTTTTGTTAATTCCCAGGCGATTTCATAAGTGAGTGTACTACTGCGACTGACAATTCCCACTTTTCCATTGGTATAAAATTCGCTCGGTTGAGTACCTAAGAGAATTTTTCCAGGGACGATGATCCCTGGACTATTTGGTCCCACTACTACGGTTTCTTTTGCTTCTGCTTTGCGAAGTAATTCCACCATATCCAAAGGTGGCACGCCTGCGGAGATAATGATGATCTGACGGATATTAGAAGCGATCGCTTCTAATGCCGCATCCAGCACTTGGTAAGGGTGTACGCAGATAATCGTAGTGTCAATGATTCCAAATTTTTCTACCACCTCCTCTACTAAATCGAATACCAGCAGATCGTGCAGTTGCTGTCCACCATATCCTGGATTCACACCAGCTACCAAATTCGTGCCATAAGCTTTCATTTGAGCAATATGAGTTGCTGATATGAATTCACTAAAGCCTTGAATTAACACTTTGCTGTCTGGCGTTAAGTTCATAAAAAAGTCAGGTAAGTTTGGCAAAGATGGCAGCTTGAGCCACTGCGAATAAAAACGACACATCCACGGTGTCGTATTGATGTAATTTTTACTCTTCTACAAAAACTTGTCTTAATGCTAACTGCCTTTAGCAAACTAGCAAAACCGCCTCAGAGAGAGAAGCTCAATTTAAATGCAGTATTAATTTACTTCAAAAAAGCAAGTGTTTACTAGTAGTTATTTAGGTTACTTTCATAAAAAATATCCGATATTACCAATCAAAACACTTCTGGGGAAGCTTTCTTGAGATGGGGAAGTGAATTTTATCAGGATTGAGCGTGAAACGGTATAAGATTGTCAAAACCTCTTATAAGTGGATGACTTGGCAAGACGAACAGCTTGCGCTACCGCCTCATCTAAATTTTCCACTATTATGGGCGCATCGCTCTCAGTTTTAATTGTTGCCAAATAATCTCTGCTTGCATTTAAATCAGAACCGCCAAGACGGACAACAAAGCGCGGAAAGTAAACTTCGCGGCGGCTTTTACTGCCATTAGAGCGTAACACATGTGGTTTGAGTTCGCTCTTGTCTTGTTGCAAAAACGCCATAATAATTTCAGCTACTTCTGGAGGCTGAGGAATAGTACCCAAAAGGTTAATGAGTATCACTTGAATGCTTTTGTCAGCCGCCAAGATTGTCAGACCTTTTGTTAGGCGATCGCGGAAGGTAGTCGCCAAAGTCTCGTTAGGGGAAGCATGGCGCAGATTCAGACAAACACCAGGCTTACCACCAGCATTAGCGACCAAATCCAAAGTTGCCATCACCGAACCAGCACCATTGCCCAAGATGCCGATTTTACCATGCATTTCTACTCCATCCCAGTCGCCCATCCCGTTTGCCTCAATACTGGGATGACGGTGAACTATTTTTTCGGCGATCGCCACTAGTTCTGGATGACGTGCGATCGCCCGTTCGTTGACTATGACATTACCATTAAGCGCCATCACGCTTCCAGAGGAACTCACACCTAGGGGATTGATTTCCACCAAGTCCAGGTCTTTTTCTACAAATAACTGGTACATCTTTTCCACAACGGTGCTGATCGATTGTATAGTCGCACCTTGTAAGCCCATTTTCAAAGCTAATCTTCGAGCATAAAATGGTGAGAATTCTTGTTCAACTACAACATATTGCATTTTCTCCCCCGCCGATTCCCAATCGATGTTGGCTTCTTTGCAACCTAAAAGTACTGGTCGGCAAAGCGCGGTATCTAAAACTATCGCTAGATAATATTCCTCATCGGCATCGTATTTAGATTCTGCCAGCAAAACTTCCGGCAACTCCCCTAAAATTGGCAAATTGAAGATATTTTGCGCTGCGGCGATCGCATCGATTGTCGTTTCTACAAACCTGACTCCACCCACTTTTGCCCGTTCACCCGCATGTACCTGAGATTTCAGCACAATCGGATAGCGGATTTTTAAACGTTTCAAATCTGTCGGATGGTCAATTCGTTGCGACGGTAATACGGGAATACCAATCTCCCCAAACCATTCTTTCACTTGGTACTCTAATAAATCCATTGACACGCACCTTGCATTGCTGCTTCCAAAGAGTTTCTTGGCTGCTGTTGAAAACCTTTAGCTGCACTTTGAGTGCAAAATAAAGCTTTTGTTGACTATAAACATTTTTTTTCTTTCATCAATTTTAGCCAATTCGCTACATGAAGCAAGTTGCTGGTAATACTAAATTTATGCTTGTAATGTCAAGAATACGTAACTTATCGCCTCAGTAAAATTGACAGCATGTAAGATAACCAGCATTTTTATCCAACAGCATTGCTCAAGCAGTTTTTGCTTCATATTTGGATAATTTTGTAACTACCGCCTTGTCACGCTTAAAGTTAACTATGGTAGCTATTGTACGTTTTATTGCCATGTTGAATGCAGTGAAAATGCCCATAAATTGTATTATTCCCATTTTTATTTATAATTTTTCACTGCCATTGAATTGAAGAATTTGCCATCCAACACAATGAAAAATTAGAGACATAATATGTTATGTCTCTACCAAAAAATAAACCATATTTATATTTGGTTAGATTATCAGAGCTATTTTAAACTTCTATCGCTATGCAAAATGAGAGTTGTGAAAAACTTAAACAGTTGAGGTCAACGGTTAAGCATTAAAATGCGGTATTTAGGAATCATTGAGTTTTCTGATATTTTTATTAGTTATTTATTTTATACGCTGTAAGATAATAAAAAAATGGGGTTATACCATTTCACGCTCATTGCTGATACAAATATTCTCCCCTGCTCAAGAGTTGTTCATTTGTATCAACTTTAAGGCAAAACGGTATTAGGGGGTTGTGGGGAGACATTCCTTATTAACAGACAGTCGCCTAAAGTCGAGCCAGCCGCGTTCCCCGGAACGCGCCCACCACGGCGCTGTCCTCGCTTTGTCCTTTTCACCTCACCAACTGCGCGGCGGAGTTAAAAAACTGACCACACAGCCCGCGAGTGACTAAGAGTGTTGTCAGCAAGTTGGCGAAGGCAATCATGAATATAATCAAAATCTCGTAAGATACAGCATCAAGGGGAGCTACACCACCTAGCAACTGTCCGGTGGTGATTCCTGGTACTGCGACTAAGCCTATAAGCATCATTTGATTCAAAGTGGGAATTAATCCGGCTTTGATGGCGTCTTTGCGGTATTGAGTAACTGCTTGCTCAGGTGTTGCGCCTAAGCTTAAATGCGTTTCGATTTCCAGTTGGCTAGAGTTAATTGTACTAACAAGACGTTCTCCAGCGATCGCAGCTGCATTCATAGCATTACCTAAGATGATTCCTGCTAAGGGAATCACATACTGCGGTTCATACCATCTGTCAAGTTGAAGTATCAAGAAGTTGATATAAAGCAGTGTCAGAAAAGTGCTGATTAAAATTGATCCCCAGACTAAGGGTAAAACCAGGGGTATTTTCTGTGTAATGCGATTTCGTGCGACAATCGCTGCTATCGTCAGCATTATTGCTAAAATCGCCAAAACTGCCCAAGGGTTGTTAAAAGCAAAGATGAAGTCTAAAACGTATCCCAACACAAGTAGTTGTAGGATGGTTCTCCCTGTGGCGAGGGCTAAGTTTAATTCCAGTCCTAGTCTTTCCCACGCAGATAAACCAATGGCGATCGCCATTAATCCCACAGCAATAACCAAATCAACTAAATCCAACTTGATCAAATCCTGCATGGATTTTCTACCTTTTGAAGTTTTTTTCGGAAAACAGCCTACACCCTTGGAACTTTAATTCAAGGTGTTGGATCTTGGTTGATATACATCACCTTTTATGCCTGTAATTAGTGCTTTACCAATTATAAATGTAAGTAAAAACACTTAATTAGGCGTATTCTGATAGACAGTCTTTAAATAGCTTTTTGATCAACAATTCAACGAGCAAAAATCGACAGTCAAAGTGTTTCGTGCAGCAATTAGAAATTAGGGATTGCTGATTGGCATAGGTGCGAGTATCTTTGATATTTCTTTCCTAGTCACCAGTAAAGAGTCCCCAGTCCCCAGTCGATAAAATGAAAACTCATGATCCAAAGCATAAATTCTATCCCTGCCTTTGATATCAAGCAGCAATACAGCACCATTGAAGCAGAAGTGAGTGCAGCTGTCTTAGAAGTTTTGGCATCTGGTCATTATATTGGCGGTTCTATAGTTAAAAACTTTGAGCAACAGTTCGCCGCATTTCATGGTGTTAATGAATGTGTAGCGTGTAACTCTGGTACTGATGCGCTCTACTTAGCGTTACGCGCCTTGGGAATTGGTTCAGGCGATGAAGTGATTACAACGCCTTTCACTTTTATTGCCACATCGGAAGTGGTTAGCGCCGTAGGAGCCAAGCCAGTTTTCGTTGATATTGACGCTACTACATATAATTTGGATTTGCAACAAGTAGCAGCGGCGATTACGCCCAAAACGAAGGCAATTATCCCGGTTCACCTGTTTGGACAACCTGTGGATATGACTGCTTTGATGGATTTAGCGCTCATTCACAATTTGGTAGTAATTGAAGATTGTGCCCAGTCTACAGGGGCAAGTTGGGCTGGGCAAAGAGTAGGAAGTATTGGACACATCGGTTGCTTTAGTTTCTACCCAACTAAGAATCTTGGTGGTTGCGGCGATGGCGGGGCGATCACAACCAATGATCCAGAAATTGCTGCAAAGCTGCGGATGCTAAAAGAGCATGGTAGTAAAATTCGCTATATTCACGAGGAAATTGGTGTTAATAGCCGCTTAGATGCTTTACAAGCCGCTATTCTCCAAATTAAGCTGCGTCATCTCGATACTTGGAATAATCAAAGGCGGGCGATCGCTGAACGTTACCATCAGTTTCTTAGCCAAGTTCCCGGTATCATCCCACCCCAAGAATTAACTGGTGGCGCAGGCGTTTGGAATCAATACACCATTCTGGTATTGTCTGAAGGACGAAATGGTTCTAGCGCCAAACATCGCGACTGGGTTCGCAATCAATTGCAATCTTTGGGCGTAAGTACAATGATTTACTACCCCCACCCTTTACATTTGCAGCCAGTTTATCAAAATCTGGGCTATCAGCCAGGACAATTGCCAGTAGCAGAACAAACCTGTAATGAGGTTTTATCTTTGCCCATGTTCCCAGAACTTTCACTTGAACAGCAAGACCAAGTGATTTACGCTTTGAAAGATTGTTTGGCGTAAAATACATGCCCCTCAGACTATAAGTCTGGGGCTACACAAACAAAGCCTGCGGAGGCAGGCTTGATTAAGTCCAAGTCATGCGGACGAGCGTTTGTGTAGCCAAGCCAGTGCGTTGCGCGGGTTAAGCGCGTTGAAGCACCTGGCGTGCGACTTCAGTCGTCGGGTAACGAGGTAAGAGGTCTATTCAATCGTCTTTTACGCGAAGCTAGCAGAGGTGCTAGCAGTTGCCAAAGCTTCTACCAAGCCACGCACAGCAGCAATCATTGCCACTTCACTATTAAGTTGATTGATGGCGGAACCAACACCAACTCCCCACGCACCAGAGGCGATCGCTAATGGTGCTGTGACGCTAGAAATGCCAGAAGCACACAATACTGGTACTGACACTACACGGGAAATTTCATAAGCTGCTGCTAAGGTGGGAGCAGCTTTTTCAATTAATCCCAAAGTTCCGGGGTGTGTAGGTTGGCTGCTAGTACCACCTTCAGTTTGGATAATGTCTGCCCCTGCTTTCACCAATTCCTCTGCTAGCTGTACCTGTTGATCCAGTTGCAGGATGTGGGGAACGGTGACAGATAAAGTAATTTCTGGCAGCAAAGCGCGAGTTTCGCGAGTTAGTGCTAAAACTTCCTCTGCCTCAAAGCGGCGTCCTTGAGCATAGAAAGAATCAAAATTGCCGATTTCAATTAAATCAGCGCCAGCAGCAACAGCTTGAACAAACTTTTCTGGTTCGACTGCTGAAACACAAACAGGTAAATTTGTCAATCTTTTAGCTAATTGAACCAAAGCTGGATCTGCGGCAATATCAACAAAAGTAGCACCACCGAGTTCAGCTGCTTTGACAATAGCGGCTGTGCGATCGGCATCAAAGTTATTCAAACCGCTGATAACTTTCAGAGCGCGTCGGTTGGCAAATGCTTGTTGAATCGGATGCATCGTCATAGTTCTTTTTCTGAAGCTTTGAAAATAAAACTATTTTACCGTCTCTACGTTTACAGAGGTTGAGGGGCATCCCAAATCGTTAACTAAATCGCGCCCTACATTGGGCGAGTTGTAGAAAACAAGCGCGAGTCTTTTTCTTTTTTAAGGAAATTGAAAGAGCGACGTAAACGTTTTTTTCCTTCGTCTGGAAACCCAGGTGGGTATGCAAACCCAGCCTTTGGATCTTCTGCAATTTTTAAAGCTGTTTCCAAGTAGGATATAGCTTTGTCCAAATCCTGATTTGATAGCTTACTTGCGTTATCTTGCCAGCTTTCAGCGATACGTCCCAAGGCTTCTTTTGCATTATAGCTAACCCTCCGATCCTTCAAAGCTTCAATAAGTGCGGGAACTGCGGATGCTGCTTTTTCCCCAATGCGTTCTAAGGCATTGGCAGCACTTGAGCGCACTTGCAGATCCAAATCATTTTTTAAAGCTTCAATAAGTGCGGGAACTGCGGATGCTGCTTTTTCACCGAACCATCCCAAGGCATTGGCAGCATTTGAGCGTACTTGTGCATCTTTATCCTGTTTCAAAGCTTCGATGAGTGCCGGAACTGCGGATGCTACTTCTTCAGCATTGCGTCCCCACACATCAATCCTTCCCAAAATTTGGGCAGCACTTGAGCGAACCTTCTCGTCTTTGTCTTTCAATGCTTTAATAATTACAGGAACTAGCGATGCCGCATCTTGCCCCATATTTCCCAAAGCAGTGGTAGCATTTGAGCGTACTTGCTCATCCTCATCTCTAAGTGTTTCAATAAGTACGGGAATTGCCGCTTTGAGTTCGGGTATGAGTTTTACATTAAATTTGCTGTCGTTAGCGTAGTAAGTAAAACTCATAGATTGAAAAGCAATTGTGGCAGCTAAACGCACTTCCGTATCGCTGTCTTTCAATGCAGCAGTCACAACAGGCATGACTGCTTTCACTTCTTCTGTAGATTTATTTAAGTCGTTCCCAGCGATGCTAATCAAGGCTGAGACAGCACAAACGCGAACTTCCGCATCTGGATCGTTTTTTGACACTGCAATTAAGTTTGGAATTGCCTGAGAAGCAGCTTTTTTATCAATGCTTCCTAATAGATGAGCAGCATCAGCACGCAATTTCGTATCTTGGTTTTGTAACGCTCTAACCAAGTCAGGAACAGCTTTTAAATTAATTCTTCGCCTAGCTCTAACTGTTCTTTCAGAGCCACAATAGTTCCGGTTCGGCTCCCGGTAGCTTGAAACTCCTAAAGAGCGCTCGATTTCTTGCCCCCAAGCGTTGCCCATCGGCAGCACAGACAATGAAAGTAACGCTACCCAAAATCTCTTCTGCGTGCGGTTGACCATCAGTTCACCCTGAAGAATCTCTCCAATGATTTTCAAATACTCCGCGACAAATTTTCAAGCTCGTTTACGACATTTTGACTTTGTCTGCGAACCTTAAAAAAAGCATTGGTTATTTCTCTAAGTGCTGTGGATGTGGTTAACAAGAGTTACAGCTATTTTCAGGTAAATGAACCACATCTTTTTTATCTCACGCAGAGGCACAGAGGCGCAGAGAGAATACAATCTTTGTGGTCTAAATAGATGAAAACTGCTGTAAGTTAAGCAAGATTCAACGGCTGATACAAGCGTTCGTGAGTGTATGCGATCGCGCGATCGCTTTTCCCGAAAGCCTGCTTAAATCAAAACAGGGAAAGTGCAATAATTAAACGCTTAGTCAAACACTGGCGCCCACAAATCGGAAATCTGCACTTCCCAACCTGGAAGCAAATCGGGAACCGTGAGAACATCGCCATCACGAAGTATTATCGCTTCTTGTCCAGAATAGTAAACTTCAACAATCCGCTCATCAGGGTTAATTAGAATTCCTACTCTAGTTCCCACCGCGAGAAATTCTTGAATTTTTGCCCGAAGTTCTTCTAATTTATCGCTGGGTGACTTGACCTCAACCGTCAAATCAGGAGCTAATTGAGCAAAATTTTTAGGACTGCGACGCAAGCGTTCTGCTAACACAAATGATGCATCCGGTGCGCGTAAGTCTGAATTTGGTAATCTAAAACCAGCGCTGGAAGCTGCTATCCGTCCCAGTTTGCGCGGTCGAACCCAGTTGGCTAACTCGGCTATCATCGCGGCTGCAACTTCATCTGACTCGTATCCTGATGGACTCATAACAATGATATTCCCCTGGATTAGTTCCATGCGATAGTCGGGGTATTGCTGCTGCATTTTTTCCAAGTCTTCAAGGGTCAGGGACATAAAACCTTTTACTCCGACGACATACTCTGTTTTCTATTATGGAGACAACAAACTGCTCCAAAAGCGATCGCATAAATGAATTCCCCAGTTATCGCAAAACCTACCACTCCAAAAACATCATAATTATGTCAGCACGTCCAACGCCGAAAACGATTATTCTCGGACTTTGTGTATTTAGTTTGAGCTTGATAGCGATCGCTTGCTCATCCAAAACTAAACCAGCAAATACAGCTACTAACCAACAGGCTATCACTGTCAAGACAGCAGTAGCAGCCTCAGTCCCCACAAAGGAAGACAAGGCGATTCCCAAATACCAACACATTTTTGTGATTATCGAGGAGAATAAGTCCTACGACCAGATTATTGGTAATCCCAATGCACCAATAATCAATAAATTAGCAAAAACCTATAACTTGGCTGACAATTTCTATGCGGAGGTGCATCCCAGTGAAGCTAATTATATCGCTATGCTGGGGGGCGACACTTTTGGTATCCATGACGATGACGCTTTTTATTGTCAAGCTGGTTCTTCAGACCGATTTTGTGGAAATTCTCGCAAATCTGATTATGTTAACCATACCGTCACCTCTAAAAGTTTGATGGATCAATTAGAGCAGAAAGGTCTGACTTGGAAGGGATATTTTGAAGATATACCCAATCCTGGCTCAAAAGTGGTTGTCGCTCCCGATCCTCAACGTCCGCTTTATGCTTCAAAGCACAATGGATTTATCAACTTTAAAAGTGTGCAGGACGATCCCAACTTGCAAAATAAGATTGTCGGTTTTAACCAGCTTGCTACTGACTTACAAAGCGGCAACGTTCCCAACTACAGCCACATTATACTTAATCAGTGTCATGAAATGCACGGTCTTGAGGAGTGTCCAGACTTGCAAAAACTGATTCAAACTGGTGATACAAAAATTGGGGAAATTGTCAAGGAGATTACTAGTTCCAAACTTTGGGCTGCGCCAGGAAATAATGCCATCATTATTACTTGGGATGAAGATAATGGTTCGCGCCGCCAAACCGAAACTCAAGGTTGTTGCGGCTTTGACCCCAAAAGTAATGCTAACTTTGGTGGCGGTCACATTGCAACGATTGTGATTACCAACCACGGTTCACGAGGTGTAGTAGATAACACACCCTACAATCACTATTCATTGTTGCGAACCACCGAAGACGCTTTTGGAATCTATGAATACTTGAACCATGCAAACGACTCAGATAAAGGAGTCAAGCCGATGACAAACTTGTTTGCTAAACAATAGGGAAAGATTTGAAGCGATCGCTTAAGTCTTTTGATTATCTGACTTAAATCGACCAGCTAAAAATTCTCGCTTGTGCAAATGCTTAGTATTGCGTCCTTCAACTCGTTCGCGCCACATGCGAAAGCTGGATGGCTTCATTTCCCTACGCATAAGGGTAATAACCTGTTGTTCGGTGCAACCAAATTGTTTTTCAATTGCTTCAAATGGGGTTCTATCTTCCCATGCCATTTCCACAACTCTGTCAATCGTTTCTAAATCTAGTTCTGGTAACTTCATTTCAGTTTGACACAGATATTGCTATAGATATTTGTGCTTATGTCTCTAAAAGTTTAATAAACACAACTGAGAATCGCCATCGTCCACAAGACGTGGACTTGCACTATCCGAGAATAACTTTAGTTCTCGGCTAACTGGCAGACTGTGCGCTAATGCCCCCTTATCATGAAATTATAAGGATAATATGAAGTCGCCAGGTCTTAACGGCATAACATGGGCAGTATTTGGGAACTCGATTTTTACTCCCGTCCGATTCTGGACGAAAACAACAAAAAGATTTGGGAAGTCTTGGTGTGCGAGAGTCCTTTGGATACGCGCACAAAAACTGATTCTTTGTTTCGCTATGCTCAGTATTGCCCCAGTACGCAGGTAAATTCCGGTTGGTTACGGACGGCGTTGCAAGAGGCTATTAATCAGGCTGGAGAAGCACCGCTAAAAATTCGGTTTTTCCGGCGCCAAATGAACAATATGATTACTAAAGCTTGCCAAGACGTGGGCATTTTTGCCCAGCCTAGCCGCCGCACTTTGATGCTTAACCAATGGCTGCTACAGCGGATGGAGGAGGTGTATCCTCAAGAACCAGGGTATCAAGGAGGGACTAATCCCTCGGTGCGATTGGAAAGTCCCTTACCCCAACGCTTACCAGATGCTTTAGAAGGACAGGAATGGTTATTTGTTACGTTGGAAGGTGCGGAATTTGCGGAAATGCACGAGTGGGAAATAGGCTTTGGTGAATCTTTCCCTATAGAGTTGGCGAACTTGTCGCCGGAAGCTCGCATTCCTGGTGTGTTAATTTTCTCACCAAGAGCGTTGCCCTTAGCAGGTTGGATGTCTGGTTTGGAGTTGGCTTGGTTGAAATTTGACACAAGTAAAGGGGCAAGATTGCTTTTAGAAACTGGTGGTACTGAAAGCTGGATTTTGGCGAATATCAAAAATCCCCAAACTCTTGCAGAAGCTTCAAGTTTTGAAGAAGCAAAGCAAAAAGCTAACGGAGTGCATTTTATCGGCGTGCAGTCAGATCGCCAAGCAGAATCTTTTGCTGGTTTTTGGCTGCTACAAGAGATCAATCTGCCGTAAATTTATCTGGGGACTGGGGACGCTTGGACTAGGAGGATTATTAACCAATGACCAATAACCAATGACTAATAACTAATCATGGGTTCTGAAAATTTGTCACAAGATACACTAGCAGAAGAGTTGCTGGAACTAGCTATCAAGTCGGGTGCTGAGGCGGCTGAGGTTTATCAGTCGCGATCGCTTTCTCGACCTGTGTTTTTTGAGGCAAACCGTCTGAAGCAGCTAGAAACCAGTCAAGCTGAAGGTACAGCACTGCGGTTGTGGCGTAATGGGCGTCCAGGATTAACGGTGGCTTACGGTTCTGTCCAAGCGCAAGCAATGGTAGAAAGTGCGCTATCCCTGAGTGAATTAAATCAACCGGAACCTGTAGAATTAGGTACTAAATCTCAAGCTTCCTACCCAGACTTGGGGGAAGATGTGCCAATAGAGGTGTTGGTAAACTGGGGATCTGAAGCGATCGCTCTCATCCGAGATGCTTACCCGGATGTTCTCTGTGCAGCTGAGTGGGAATCTGATGTTGAAACCATTAGACTTGTTAATACCAAAGGTTTAGATTGCTACTACACCGACACTACTCTTAGCTGTTATGTAGAGGCAGAATGGGTCAGAGGCGATGATTTTTTGAGTGTCGCTGATGGACAAACGCAACGCGGCGACTTGCATCCTGAGAAAGTAGCTAACCAAATTTTACAGCGGTTGATTTGGGCAAAAGAAAATGTCCCACCCCCTAGTGGTCGTGTGCCAATTTTGTTCACTTCCAAAGCCGCTGATATGCTTTGGGGTACTGTGCAAGCAGCTTTGAATAGCAAGCGAGTGTTGGAAAAAGTTTCTCCCTGGGCGGAACGTATTGGTAAATTAGTAATTGCACCAACCCTTACTCTTTACCAAGACCCAATTGCCGGACCTTACAGTTGTCCTTTTGATGATGAAGGTACCCCAACTCAGCCTTTGATGTTTATCGAAAACGGGGTTTTGCAAAATTTTTATAGCGATCGCACTACCGGACACCAATTAGGTATAGGCAGCACTGGTAATGGTTTTCGCCCCGGTTTAGGTAGCTATCCCACCCCTGGTTTATTTAATTTCCTGATCGAGCCTGGTTCGGCTTCGCTACAAGACTTGATTCAACAGTTGGATGATGGCTTGATTGTAGATCAAATGTTGGGCGGCGGTAACGGCATTTCTGGCGACTTTTCCATCAATATTGATTTAGGCTATCGCGTCCAAAATGGTCAAGTATCAGGTCGGGTTAAGGATACTATGGTTGCAGGTAATGTCTACACAGCCCTAAAACAATTGGTTTCACTTGGTAGTGATGCCGATTGGAATGGTTCTTGTTATACTCCGTCTCTGATAGTGGATGGACTATCAACTACCGGGAGAAAAAATTAAAAATTCCCAATCAAGGGGACTGGTGACTGGTGACTGGTGACAAGCGTATGGATTTACGCCCACAATACAGGCGCGTTGTTTGTACTCTTATTCTTCCCAATTCCCAGTCGCCAATCCCCAGTCCTCAATCAAAGATAATTTTTTTGTAAAAAACAGTAAATTTTTAGTTTTTATGTCGCTTCCTGTTCTGACTCAGCGCTTTCGCAGTTTCTGGCAGCCTAGAAGAGGTTTAGCGATCGCCGAAGCTTGTGTGATTGGTCTTGTCGCCGCTTTATCTGCCGTGTTTCTCAAATTTGGATCGGGATATTTGGGGACATGGCGAGTTCATACTTCCCACCTTTTCCCAGCATGGCTGGTACTACCGACAGTTGGTATGAGCTTCGGGTTTCTGGCTGGCTTGTTGGTAGAAAGGTTGGCACCTGAGGCTTCTGGTAGCGGTATTCCTCAAGTCAAAGCAACTCTAGCCAATGTACCAATGAAACTATCATGGCGTGTGGCAGGTGTCAAGTTAATTAGTGCGATCATCGCCTTAGGTTCGGGAATAACTTTGGGAAGGCAAGGTCCCACCGTTCAAATAGGGGCGGGTTTGGCGGCTGGGATGAGTCGTTTGGTTCCCACTTCCCCCGATCATCGCCGACAAATGATTGCTGCGGGTGCGGGTGCGGGTTTGGCTGCTGCTTTCAATGCCCCGCTTGCTGGTGTATTCTTTATCGTCGAAGAGTTACTCCAAGATTTATCGGGAATGACTCTGGGAACCGCCATCATCGCCTCGTTCATTGGTGGAGTAGTCTCGCGGCTTTTGGGTGGTCGCAGTTTGGTATTTCTTGACCTGCAATCGAATCACTACTCTACCAGTTTCTCAATTCCAGAAATTCCCTTTTTCCTGCTGTTGGGCATTCTGGCGGGGTTGCTGGCTGCTTTGTTTAATCGGGGGTTAATTGCCAGTATAAAATTTTATCGGACTCTGCACATCAGCTTACCATTGCGGGTGGCTTTGGCTGGTTTGGTTTCGGGTATTATCATGGCAATGCTGCCTGCCTATTTCCGTGATAATACTGGTTTAAGGGAGCAGATAATTACTGGAGAAGCTAATGCGTCATGGGCAGCGATCGCCTTTGTGGCTCAGTTTATCCTCACCCTGATAGCATTTGGTTCAGGAGCACCCGGAGGGTTATTCGCGCCCAGTCTCATCTTAGGTTCTACACTCGGCTACTTAATAGGTGTGTGCGAGCATTACATCTTGGGTGGGGGTTCCGCTACTACTTATGCTCTAGCGGGAATGGGGGGATTTTTCAGCGCCGTTTCCAAAGTGCCAATCACGGCAATTGTGATTGTATTTGAGATGACAACAGATTTCAATCTGGTGCTACCTTTAATGATTGTTTCTGTGACATCTTATCTGGTTGCCGATAAAGTTGTGCCTGGGTCACTGTATGAGAAACTTTTGCAATTGAATGGTATAAATATCAACAAACAAGCTTTATCTGAAGGGATATTGACACAGTTAACTGCAAAACAAGTTATGCAAGAACGGGTGGAAACTCTAGATGCAGAAATGACCTTAGAAGAAGCAGTGCAGGCATTTGCCAGTTCCCACCATCGCGGCTTCCCCGTGAAAGAAGAGGGCAAGCTGGTAGGAATTATAACCCAATCAGATTTACTGAAAATACGTGACCGCAACCTAGCAAATGATATTCCCTTAAGGGAAATTATGACCAGCAGTCCAGTGACGGTAACACCGCTTCACAACCTCAGCAATGTACTGTATTTATTAGATCGCTATAAAATTAGTCGCTTACCAGTAGTCGAAAAGCGGAAACTGATTGGGATTATTACCCGTGCAGATATTATCAAAGCAGAAGCTGATCATCTTAATTGTAAAAATGCGTCCCCAAAACCGCAACCGGAACCTTCTTATGTAGTTTATCAAACGCGATCGCCCAGCATCGGTAGAGGTAGATTATTAGTGCCGATTGCTAATCCAGAAACAGCGGGAACACTATTACAAATGGCTTTCTCCATTGCACGCGATCGCCATTATGAAATAGAGTGCGTACAAGTGATGATAGTGTCGCGCCATAGTTCCCCTGCAGAAA
Source organism: uncultured bacterium (assembly GCA_964245695.1). Taxonomy (GTDB): domain Bacteria; phylum Cyanobacteriota; class Cyanobacteriia; order Cyanobacteriales; family Nostocaceae; genus Hassallia. The sequence continues at coordinate 20,021 of CAXTNZ010000084.1, forward strand.
CGCCAGTTAGAACCGCAAAAAGTCGTCGCTTGCTCAGACAAGCCGAAGTGTTGGCGAAAAAGTGGAACATTCCCCTGCATACACAGATTCGAGTCGCCCACGATGCAGCCCAGGCAATTTTAGAGACAATCAACGAACAGCACATCGACATACTTTTAATGGGATGGAAAGGAAACACTTCCACCCCTGGTCGAATTTTTGGCAATGTTGTCGATACCTTAATTCGGCAAGCCACCTGCGAAGTGGTATTGGTGAAGTTGGGACAAGCAGGACAAATCAACGCCAAATTCGCTCCGCAAAATTCAAAAAGTCCCACTCCCCCACTTTCCCCACTCACAAACTCCCCCACTCCTAAATTCAATCACTGGCTAGTACCGATGGCGGGTGGTCCCAACGCCTTATTAGCAATTCAATTGCTACCCGCACTAGTGACATTGGGGAACAATCCCAAAATTCGCCTTACACGAGTATTTAAGCCATCTGAGTTAGAACCAGACATGACAGTTATAGAAAAAACCGTCAGCAAATTGATTAGCCGCCGCAAATTGTCCAGCACTGTCATAGCTGCACCAGTGAAAGCCGAATCAGTTTCCCAAGGTGTAATTAACTTAGTGAAAACCGAAGGTTACGATGTAGTGGTTTTAGGCGCATCGCGGGAGGGATTGTTACAGCAGGCGATTCAAGGCAATATTCCCGAAGCGATCGCATCTAGTGTAGAGATTACAGTGATTTTAGTTAGGGGGGCGATTAACAATTAAAAAATCAAAATGGCATTGCCATGCCCTCTTCCTAGAACAGTAGCAGCAATATCGGCAAACAAACAAAGCCTGCTCTCGGCAGGCTTAAACCCAAAACTATAGCGGTTATCATCCGCATGAAATACAGTTTTATCTGTGTTTATCTGTAGTTAATTAATTCTTTGATCTATTGCACTCAAAGAGTGAACCGCCATCTTCGTTGGATTTACGCTTTTTTTGGCACTCAACTTGCTATTAATAGTTAGAACGCCCAGAGGAGCCTACTACATCAGGATTACCATAACCAGCCGATTCATTATTTTTGCGGCTCTTGCGACCTAATAGACCAAATAAACCAAGCAAGCCCAGCAAGCCCCAATCGCCATCGCGATGATTTTGGTCAGTAACAGTACGGTCTGTGGCAGCATTTCTGCTACTATCTACAGTAGAGCCACCCGCACTGGTATTGGTTTGAGCAGAAGCTGGCAAAACTGTAGGCAGGGTAGCTAAACTTAAAGCTAGAACAGTACTTCCCAAAACTTTCGAGACATTAAAGCGTTTCACGTTCAAATTCCTCAACTAAATTACTGTAAGTAATTAGTTACAGCTTATTAAGTTTGAACACAGTTAGAATCAATCGTTAGCCAGAGATTAATATCCACTAAAAGTCGTATCTGTTGACAGCTACTTTGGTGGCAAAATTCTACCGATTGATTGTTCTGTAACTGCCACTCTTGTCTGGCTTTTACCTTTCACTTTTTTTCCAATCACAGGTCGCCTAGGTCGGGCTAACCCTTCTGCAACGCTAACTCCCCATGACTAACGAGAGCATTTATCAAGGAGGCAGCCGCCAAATCTTGATAATATTGTCAGCACTGCCACCACTAGCAATAGTCTGTCCATCGGGACTGATGGCGACAGAATAAACATAGCCAGAATCTTTCTTCAGAGTGCGAATTTCTCGCCCAGTTGCTATATCCCACAGTTTAATTGTGTTGTCATTACTACCACTTGCCAGGGTTATACTATCCGAGTTTTTACTGCCTTTGGGGATATAAGCAACAGAAGTAACTTTGTCATCATGTCCGCTGAGGGTGCGGATTTCCTTTCCTGTGTTTAGATTCCATAATTTGATCGTCTTGTCTTTACTACCGCTAGCAAGTTGCTGTCTATCGGGACTAAAGGCGATGGACAAAACTAAATCCAAATGTCCCGTTAAAGTGCGGATTTCTTTACCTGTGTTTAAATTCCATAGTTTGATTGTTTTGTCCGAACTACCACTAGCTAAAGTTTTACCATCGGGACTAAAGGCGACCGAAGCAACGCGCTTAGAATGTCCCGTCAAAGTGCGGATTTCCTTGTTTGTTTCCAGATTCCAGAGTTTAATCGTCTTATCCAAACTGCCACTACCTAGCAGCTTTCCGTCTGGGCTGAAAGCTACAGAAGCAACGCTGTCAGAATGCCCAATGAGTGTACGGATTTCCTTCCCTGTGTTTAAATTCCACAATTTGATAGTTTTGTCAGCACTACCACTGGCTATAGTTTGTCCATCCGGACTGATAGCGATCGCGTAAATCCATGAGGAATGTCCTTTAAAAGTGCGGATTTTCTGTTTAGTTGCCAAATTCCATAATTTGATCGTGAGATCGTCACTGGCTGTAGCAAGCATCTGCCCATCAGGAGTAAACGCGACGGAATTAACATCGCTGGAATGCCCTTTTAGGGTGCTGGGTTGAACGGAATTTTCCGAGGTTTTGTTTACAGATAGGTTGGGATTAGAGGACTTAGTGATTGCTGGGGGACGAGATTGTGAATACCAAACTCCCCCTAATCCCAACAGCACAATACCAGCACTTACAATCAGTTGATTTTTCAGCTTCTTATTTAGTTGTGGTGAAACTAGAAGCTGAAATTCTGGATGGTTAAAAATTAGGGTTGAAAGTGCTGGTGACGGAGGTGACTGAGATATCAAGTCCTTGAGGACTTCATCCGCTGATTGATAACGCTTTTGGATGTCTGTTTTCAACAGCTTGTCCAGAACCTTACCCAATTTTAAGCGTGAGGTTATCCCACTACTACCTGAACTACTTATATATTTCCGCCAAGACTCAACCCAACCAAAGCCCTGTTGCATCCACAGTTGAGATGGACGAATTCCAGTCAGCAGGTGAAAGCAAGTCGCACCCAAACCGAATAAATCACTAGCGGGATAAGCTTTTCCAAGTTGCAACTGTTCAATTGGGGTATAGCCATGTGAACCAATAGCCGTCCCCGTTTTCATCATGACTGTTGCCGAGAGCTGCTTTGAGGCTCCAAAATCAATCAGTACTAATTGCCCATCACTTTGACGGCGAATAATATTCTGTGGCTTGATATCTCGGTGAATTACGCCGCGATCGTGGATAAACTTGAGGACGGGCAGTAAATCCAATAAAAGTTCTCGAATTTTGCTTTCGCTATATGTTCCCTGTTGTTGCAATTCTTTAAGTAAATTCTGCCCATCAATAAACTGCTGCACCAAATACAGGTAATTATCTTGCTCAAAATAAGCCAAAAGCGTGGGAATTTGGTTATGTTCTCCCAATTGTTGCAGTCGCTTGGCTTCTTCTTTAAATAGCTCAACTGCTTTTCGCAATGCGGAAGCTTCCTGGAATTTCGGTGCTAATTGTTTGACAACGCACTGTTCATTCAGCTTATCTACATCTTCCGCTAGATAGGTTCTGCCAAATCCACCTTCATCAGATAGTAATTTGATAACTCGATAATGACCCCTTAACAGGGAAATTAATGGAGTATTGCAATACTGGCAATATTTGTTGCCATCTGGATTTAGGGGATTTTGGCAATCGGGATTCAGGCAGCAGAGCATTCTGGGAATCCATTTGCACTATGGGTATATGTTAATTTATGACGTATAATTTTGCTATCTGCTATCAGGCGGACATCAAATTGCCATATGTATGACATCACCGAAGAGCGATCGCTCTTAATAATTGCATCAAATAAACCATTTTTATAATGGGAGTTACCCCTCATCACCTTTGTCACTCAGTATTAATTTGTATATATAATATTTTAGTAGGGTGCGTTAGGATATTCGTCCTAACGCACCCTACTAAAATAAGTTTCGATGCCGTAATTTCGCCGTTAACATACCCGACAGTTGTAGATTTATTGATACTTAAGTATATATTAACCTTAGTGTTTAAGTTAGCCCTTGACTAACTTTATAACTCCGAAAACTTATTTTAAGCAGATGAATATAAATATTCTCATTGATTTAAAATTTTAGTTTTGCATAGGAACGAAATAAACTTATCTCGTTCTAATTAAGAAGCATAAATTAGATAAAATCAACCAGCCAATTATAAAATCTTGTCTGGTATAACCTATCTTCAAAGTGAATGTTTTCATCAACAATGAGGAACGCAATTATGGCAGTAAAAAGAAAAAAAAACTATCGAGACAGATTAGACTTTATCTTGATTTGTTTCATGAGTAGTAGTTTTTTGATTGGGAGTTATGCCCTGCCTATAAGTACTTTAGCAAGCCTTCAACGCTCTGGAAATTTCATCATAGCTAAACCACCAGATGAAAGACAACCAGAAGCAGTACAACAAGGAATCGAGCAAATTCCTGCTACTCAACCGTCCGTATCTCCAAAACCTAACCCATCTATTGAGTCACCCATACCCCCTGCTACGCCTGGTACAACCAACCCAACGCCACCAGCAGGTACATCTACACCTCAACCCGTCAATACCCAACCAACACCGACACCACCAGCAGGTACATCTACACCTCAACCCGTCAATACCCAACCAACACCGACAC
>CAXTNZ010000085.1:0-24533 GCA_964245695.1 uncultured bacterium
CTGCTCCCCCACTCTCCTCAACTCCCCCAGCTTCCACCGCTGCCAATCCTTTTACCACACGGCAGTCGCAGACTTCAAATCAACCTAGTGGAAGTGAAACTAATAGTCCTGGCTTAGGCGTAGGTAATCGTGCTGGTAATAACTTAGGTCGTGGTCCTGGTAATGGCTTAGGTCGTGGTGCTGGCTTAGGCTCAGGTAATGGTGCTGGCTTAGGCTCAGGTAATGGTGTCGGTAATGGCATCGGTAATGGTGTCGGTAATGGCATCGGTAATGGTAGTGGCAATGGTGTCGGTAACGGTAGTGGCAATGGTGTCGGTAATAAACCAAAAGAAAGTCCGAGAGTAGCTACAGCGCCAAAACCTCGAACAGTTAATGGTTCACGATTAGATCGTAAAGAATGTCTCAAGTGTGATCCGAAGTATCCAGGCAGCTTGGAATCGCGAGGCATCGAAGGCAACCCGGAAGTGGCGATCGATTATGATGAAAATGGCAAAGTTACCGATGTGCGGCTGAACCGTTCTAGTGGTCACAGCGAACTGGATGAAGCGCTTCTGGAACAAGTAAGAGACTTCAAATTCAAACCCTCTGCTAGTGGAAGAAAAGGGGCGCTTTATACAGTTAATTTTGCTATCCGGGGAACACAGCGTTACCGCGAACGGCAAGAACGTATAAGACAAAAAGAAACAGCGCAAAGAGAAAGACAAAGACAAGCAGAACAAAGAGAAAGAGAAAGAGAAGCAGCCGCTTCCACCCCAACTCCGACGCCAGAATCTCCTATAGGCAGCCAGCAGCCAACAACAGGAGTGGTTACGGATACTCCCACCCCAACCCCAACCAGGCGGAAGCGAGAGTTTCCACCTTCCTCACCACAAGTATCTCCTTTGCCTTTGGAACCTATCCCCAGTCCTTCTCAACAGCCATCTCAGTCGCCACCGTCAGATACACCTGACTCTACACCAACACCTTCAGATGCACCGCCTGCTGATTCTAATACCAATTCAACAAATGGTAATTAGTCGGTGGGAATGTTTTTTAGATTCTGCTGTCAACTATCAACAGCACAATTCAAACAAATAAGTCCTGAATATCTTAGCTGAAGTATGACAGCCTGTCTTTTGACACATGTTTGCAGTCACCACAAAAATAAAGCTTGGTTGCTGTTTTTAGTTTGTGTGAGGAGACAGGGTGACAAGGTATTTTGTTTTGCTTCCAGTTGCTGTAGTCAGTTTATTGATAGCGTTTCCTACCTTAGCTGCTGATACGCCCCAGATAATTTCAGACATTCCCAGTCTAAGTGACATCGAACTACCATCAACTAATGCTAAATTATTAACTCAGCAATCTGCATCAAATAAAGTTAGCCAGTCTCCCACGACTGAACAAGAACCTCGACCAGAAACAGAACCAGAAACTACTGATGATGCCAGCATTATTATAGATGTGTTCGGGGAACAAAATACTCAGCCTCAATCTACTCCAGTTTACGTAATTGATAAAGAAGAAATTCAAAAACAAGGCGCTAATAGTGCAGCGGAAGTATTAAGAGGTTTACCCGGATTTACTATTAACGATGTCGGTTATGGCGCAGATATTCACACTGGAACCTTCTACCGAGGACAGTCAATTAATCAGTCTGTATTTTTGTTAAATGGCAGACCTATTAACAGCAACATCAACACTTATCATGGAAATACTGACTTAAATAGCATTCCTGTAGAATCGATTGAGCGAGTGGAATTATCTAGTGGCACAGCCTCCACATTATACGGTTCAGAAGCAGTTGGGGGAGTAGTTAATATCGTCACCAAACAAGGTGAAGGTCCTCCTAGATTCAATGGTTTAGTGCAATATGGTTCTTATGGTGAAGATAACTATCGCACCAGTTATGGTGGTGCACTCGGTTCAGTAAAATTTAATATAGGCTACGAGAAATACGACGCAGAAAACGATTATAAAGTACCTGTTGGGGCTGTAAATCGAGATGCCAACGGACGTTTCTTTAATGGAGATACTGCAACTAGCAACTACTTTGGTAATATTACCTTAGATGTAAATCCCAAAAATACAATCAATTTTGATACTAATGTAATTAGCAGTCGCCGAGGTTTAACTTATTTTGGTTTCCCTCTCCAAAGAGACAGACTTGACCACGATTTATTCAACGCTGGTTTATCTTGGAGAAGCCAGCTTGGTAATGGTAAAGATTCTATTCTCAACGCTACCATTGGCTACAACCAAGATTACTTCAACACTTATGGTCCAAGTGGAACTAGCTCTTACCGTAGAGGTACATTAGATTCCCAAGTGCTGACTGCGAGAGTAGAACATCAGTGGCAATTCAATCAAAATAACCTTCTACGTTGGGGATTAGATTTAAAAAATAACAACCTTGATGGTGATGTACTTAGCAATGTTGCCAATCGAATTGGTTTTAATGGTAATGAAACTAGAGATAGATTTCAGACAGCAATATTCGCTTTAAATACTTGGAATCTAACAAAGAATTTCCAAGCAGATTTGGGATTGAGACAAAACTTTAATAGTGAATTTGGTAGTTACCTTAACCCAAGCGTCGGGTTAAGATATGCTGCTAGCCCAGCTATTGCAGTGCGTGGAAGTTGGGCTTCAGTGCAGCGCAACCCCGGTATAGATCAATTGTATGTTTATGATACCGTTCATGGCTGGTTGCCCAACCCCGACCTCAAACCAGAGACTGGTTCCTCTTGGACAGCAGGACTTGATGTCAAATTATCTAATAATTTAACCGGGCAATTTACTTACTTTGCTAGTAGTTTAGACGACCGCTTAGCAGTATTAGGCGGGCAGTGGGCTAATATTGGATTAGTAAATACAAACGGTTTAGAAGCGGCTTTGCGGTGGCAAATTGCGCGTGAATGGTCAACTTTCCTCAACTATACTTATACTGATGCCCGCATCGAATCAGGTTTAGAAAAGGGATTGCAATTAGGCTTCGTTCCCTACTCAGTAGCACAAATGGGTCTAGGTTATCAATCCAACGGTTGGCAAGTTAATCTGATTGCTAGTTACAACAGTGGTTCGCGGAGAGCCTTTTATACGTTACCTGGTCAGTCTACCACAGATTTCTCACCCTCCTGGCTGAACTTGGATCTGGGTGCGAGGATTCCGATAACGAAAACTTTGGGGCTAAATCTTTTTGTCGAAAACTTGGCTGATGTTCAGTATGAAAAAGCTAATCGTGTTTATCAACCCGGACGCACTTTTAGAATTGGTGTATCGTCGAGTTTCTAATTAGGAAACTATATGAGAGCCAGAATTGAAAACAGCGTACTTTTCCTGCACCACGAGGACTTACCAGAGTTTAAAAAAGGCGGTTCTGTGGTGAGGAATTCTTACTTTTGGGCGTTGCGTTCAATTGCTGGTCGTGCTTCACGTTATCGTGATTGGGAATACGAATCGGAGGTTTGGCTAGCGCTGTCGCGGATGCTTTTATCGTTTACTGAATCTGGTTATTTAGGCTTGAAAGAAACTATGCTGGAATTTCCTTTATCTCAGGGGGAAATTCCCGATGTACTGCGGTCTGTTTCCACTTGGGAATAGCTTTTCTCGTAGTGAGCGCGAAGAGCGCACTTTATAGCGCGAAGAGCGCTAACTACAAACTATATATCTACCCATGAGCCAAATTGAACAGGTACAAGCTGCTTATCAAGGTTTTACGGATTTGTTTGAGAGTCTAATCCTCAGCACCGTTAGCGAAGAAAATCTACCTAACGCCAGTTATGCGCCTTTTGTGATGGACGAGGCAAAAAATGTTTATATATTTGTCAGCGGTCTTTCGGCTCATACGCGTAACTTGTATGCTAACTCTCAAGCCTGCATCATGTTTATTGAAGATGAGTCTAAAACTGAGCAAATCTTTGCTCGTCGTCGTCTGACTTTTGATTGTTCTGCAAGTTTAATCGAAAGAGAAACCCCAGAGTGGAATCAAATTGCCGATCGCTTTGAAGAACGTTTTGGAGACATGATCCAAGTCTTTCGTAGCTTGGCTGATTTCCGTATCTTTCAGCTTACTCCTCGTGAAGGTCGTTTTGTGATCGGGTTTGGTGCTGCTTACAAAATAAGTGCTGATGATTTGAATAATTTACAGCATGTCAAAGGCTCGTAAGTACGTGAAAACAACTAAAGATAAAACCTCTCCCCTACCCCTCTCCTACAAGGAAAGGGGAAATAGCCCCCTTCCCTTGTAGGGAAAGGGCGTTGGGGGTTAGATATCAATGTTCACTTTATGGCGAAATATAGCGGTTCTCAAAGAGCGTCAAATACAGGCTATCGTAGGGGCACAGCAATGCTGTGCCCCTACCACGTATATCTTAAGAAATTGCCTCAAATACCATTGTCGGAATTAACACATCGCCTTCAATTTGAGCAATGCCTAAAAAACGCTTGTCTTCCTGATAAACTCGCACTATCCCGGAAATATCAACATTTACAGGAACGCGCTGTCCTTGACACCATTTTTGGGCTGGTGTTGCTGCTAAGGTGAGAGATGGTAAATGCTGTAACGCTGCATCGGGAGAAATCGGTTGAAATGTTTCCGCTTGCAGTTGTGCTTCCAAGTCGGTAAAAGTGAGACTATTTGCTAAATGGAAACCACTGCTTTCAGTGCGTGTCAAAGCGGCGAGGGTTCCGCCAGTTTGTAAAACTGTACCTAAATCGCGAGCGATCGCTCTAATATATGTACCAGATCCACAGGCGATCGCTACATCTAATTCCGGAAAATCCCCTTCTCGCCAATCTAAAATTTCAATCTGAAAAACCTCAACTGTTCGCGCCGGAACTTCCACTGCTTCGCCTTTACGTGCCAAATCATACAGGCGCTTCCCCTCAACTTGAATAGCACTGTAACTTGGAGGAATTTGATCAATCTTTCCCTCAAATTTTGTCAGTGCAGTTTCCACAGTCGCTAAACTCAACTCTGTGCAGGGTTGAGAAGCGATAATTTCACCTTGTAAATCATCGGTTGTGGTACGCACACCCAAGCGAATTGTAGCTTTGTAAGCTTTGTTTCCTGCTAGATACTGCAATAATCTTGTGGCTTTACCAAGTGCTATTGGTAACACCCCGGTAGCCGCCGGATCTAACGTTCCTGCGTGTCCCACCCGCTTGAGGCGCAAGAGTTTTCGCGTCTTCGCCACACAGTCGTGAGAAGTCCAGTCAAAAGGTTTGTTGAGATTTAAGAAGCCTTGCACAGATTTTGGAATTGGTTAGTTGTTAGTAGGGGCGGGGAAACCCAGCCCTTACAGAAAGCGTGGTTTGAGGTTAAGGGCTTTAGTCCCAACAACCGCCAAGGATTAAAATCCTTGTCTAATAGCGCAAGTCCTTTCAAGAGGACTAAAAACTTACTTTATAATTTCAGTCCATTTTAATGGACTTTGGCTATTAGCCAGGAATTTGAATTCCTGGCGGGTGAGAAGACTAATTCAAAATGCTGAAATACGTCAGCCAACCAATAACGTGTAAGCAAGGGTGGGGGAACCCCACCCCTAGTAACAATTATCCATTCTCAATTTACGGTTTGACTTCTTTTGTCTCACCATCAAGCGCTTGCGCCAATTCGGTTGTTGTCAAGGACTGGACAAGACTTAAACCCACAGGCTGACTAGAAATGGTTTTGACGTAAGCGGCGTTGAGGTAGGGAATGTATTTTGAGGTTCCCGTTACATAAGTTTCAAAGAAAGGTAAACTCAAAACATTTATGTAACGACGCGCTTGTGCTGGGTTGTCGCCAATTATCTGGGAAGGTAATGCTACTTGTTCGCTGCTACCCTTGCTTTCGCCAATCACGGAAAAGTGGGTTCCACGTACAAGCATGACGAGGTACTTTTGTGAATTGCTGATCCAAGAAAAAGGCAGAATTTGTTCGTATAAAGCTGGTGCAATGGTATCATTACTACTGCCGACAATCATCACGGGAATGTGAATTTCTTTTAAGCCAGCTTCTCCGAAGACACTGCTAGTAATTGGGTTAATGGCGATCGCTGCTTTGACTCGCTCATCTCGCAAGTTATACTCCTTCGCGTTCACCTTACCTGGCAATTGCAAAGCCTGACACTGAAGCAATAAAGATAGATTCCAAGTATCTTTCAGCGCCTTTTGGGTACAGTCTTTTCCTAGTTGCGGAAAGTTAATTTTAGCGCCAGCCAAGGCTAAAGCTGTGTAGCCACCAAAGGATTGACCAATTACGCCAACTTGTTGCAGATTCAGCCGCCCTTTAAATCGTGAATCAGATTTGTTACGCTCCTCCAATTCATCCAGTATATGTTTTACATCTAAAGGTCGGTCAACAAATTCCTGTGGTTCTGCTGCTTCACTAGCGCGTCCATTCAAAAGCGATCGCACTTGTTTAGCATCGCTACCCGGATGATTGGGAACAACGACAGCAAACCCGTAGGAAGCTAGGTGAGTGGCTAAATATGCAAAGTTGCCGCTGTCTGAACCGACACCATGAGAAATGACAATTACGGGTGCAGGAGTCTGAACATTGGGGAGGTAAATATCAGTCAACAAAAGCCGATTGCGTGCTAAGTCGAAAAACTTCAGCTTCTCTTGACTTGTTACCGCAAACCTTCCCTTACGCCGTAAATCTGGCAATTGCGTCAGATTTAGCGACGGTTGAATAGTTGCTGCTTCTGTATTTGACTTTTGAGAAACTGCGGCGACTGCTCGATTAGTTTCACTAACGAGTTTTTCCAGTTCTCCTGCTATCCCCAAGCTACGCGCTAAATCAATGTGAATGCTGCGGCTGGGATACTTACGTAACAAATTTAATAACGTTAAGCCTCCCGGCTCCGCAGAAGCTAAAATAAGCGCTGAACGTAAGGCATGAAATCCTGGTTTGGCTTCACGAGATTCAGTTTTAATTACTTCTCCCAACCGTCCCAGGAGAAATTCTCCTTGGGGTGTGTAGAGAAATTGCGAAACCGCTACCGAGTTAACTTTGATCGGTGTGACTAAAGCCTGTCGTAGCTGTTGAAGCTGCTGTGGTTGCACATACTGCTGATAAACTGCCAAGTCGTCGTCAATAACACCCTTTTGCGCGTAATCTTCCAAAGCATTGATGGAAATAGAACGCTCTAGGGCTGAGTAAGATGCATAAATTCGCTCTGCTGCCTGTACTGTATTATTTATCCCAAGTGTAGGCAGCAGCGTTGAAAGAACCAGCCATAGAAAATTTTTTCTCAGGGTGCTGGTCCAATTACCAAACAAGCTGTTCATCGATCAACGATTGAATGGTTATGTTGTTTCGCTCGGAGCGTTAGCTGTGGTAGTTACGGACACCCTGGATCTTTGAAATTCGATTCGCCTGGTTAATTATTGATTTTTACTTTTTTCTTCAGTTTAGAAATTCAAAATTGAACTTCAACTGAGTCATTAAGCTAAGTCGAATTACCTATTCCGCAAGATATGAATTAACTATCGAACGGTAGCTATGACATCATAACAAATAATAAAATTACCCGCTTCAGTATGACAAATGCAACATTGAAGAAGCGATTAATAAAATTAAATCTACCGTAAATTTACCGAAAGAGAAACTTCTATTAACTAGGTTTTCCCAAGGCGATCGCTACACAACCAGATACAACCAAAACCGCACCGATTATGCTCATAAAAGTCAAGCGTTCTGGCGCAATTAAAGTACTTGCTACTACTGATACAACCTCAACAGATATTAAAGTCACAATCGGAGCCGTAGCCAATACTGCACTCACTCGCGATGCTTCCCAATGTTCTAGCGCTTCCGCAAAAGCTCCATAAGCAATTAGAGTATTCAAAGCACAAAAAAGCAACATTCCGCTATGCAAATAGTTGAGTGTAAAAATTGTATTTGGATGAGCAAAGGGAGTGAATAATAAAGCACATCCTCCATAAATAATCAGCATAATGCTGGCGGAAGATAAAGATTGTAATAACTGTTTTTGTGCCAAAGCATAAATCGCCCATGCGATTGCTCCCAACACAGTTAAACTAGTACCTAAAAGATACGCACCACGCGCTGTAATTAAATTATTGAGTTGTTCATGAAAGAACAACAAAAAACCGACAATAAGTACACTAACGCCAAGCCACTGACGCAATGTATAACGTTCGCGAAAAAGAGCTAAACCACCGAAACCCAATAACACCGGTGCAAACTGAATGATAACTTCGGCGTTAGCTGGTGATGTTAACGCTAAACCTTGCAAAAAAAGAACATAATTGCTAGCTAAAAAGATAATAGCGATCGCTAACAATTTCCAAGAAGCAGAACGCAGTTGCGTTAACGTTGGTAATTTCCCCCGAACCCCCAAATAAACCGCAAGTAACCCAAACGACACGACAAAGCGAAACCAAGTGACGGTGTAAACATCGAGTGTTTGCAATGTTACCACCAAAGCAATAGGTAGAATTCCCCATAAAAAAACGGTCAAAAGCGATAATCCTAGCCCTAAACGCCAGCGACCGGAACTTTGATGCATCATTAATAAAGAGTCAAGGGTCAATAGTCAATAGTCAATAGTCAAGGGTCAATAGTCAATAGTCAACAATTAATAATAATTACGATTCTGGACTTTTGACTATTGACTCTGGACTCCGCGCAGCGGATTAAAAGAAATCTGCCATCCCAGGGGAGGAACCTGCAAAAATTTGTGTAGCTGTATCTAGAGATGTTTCTGTACCTTGAAGTTTTCCAGCTATTTGCAATTGCTGCGGTGTAAACAAACTTGTGTAAAGCGGTGCTAATCCTTTGATGTCTAACTTTAACTCACCTTTTCCACCTTTTGTGACTTCACCGCGTCCGTTGGTAACAGATAAAATGAATTTACCATTGTTTTCAGCTATTAAGTCATCTTCAACTTCTAGATGTAGTTCAGTTTGAATACTTGCTGGATAACCCCGCTTTTCTAACGCCTTGACTACATCTATCACACGCAGCATCCAACGGCTGATATGCTTTATCTTGGCAGTTTGTTCTGGTAAGAGCAAACTTAAAAAGTCAACTGGGGAACTCCTCCAATGCACCTTGTCAATTTGGGAGCGATGATTGCCTATAAAAGACCAAAAAGTTTGTGCAGCAGCAGTTGTCAAGACTACCCAATCCCGAATCCGCAGAATAGTACCATCCTTGTCTGCGTGTTGGCTGAAGATAATATAGCCTTGGGGTTGGTTTGCTTCCCCGAAAATATAAGCGTAGAGTGTTTGTTTTTCAAGTGGTTGGTTAACATCTTGCCAGATGAATTGATTGCGGTTTAAGTATCCATTGTTAAGTCTTGCCTGCTTTTGATATAAGTCATGAAATACTTCAAGATTGATAGGAACTACAGATTTTACAGGTAACGGCTGTTTCCCAACCTGAATACTTTCAGCAGGAATTTCCCAAATGCAAGAGATACCACCTTGCTCATACCCTGCTTTGCGGTATAGACGTTGAGTAGCAGGAAACAAAACGGAGATTGGTACACCTAAGCCATAAAGTTCCTTAACAGTGTATTGCATCAGAGCGATCGCAGCTCCTGTTCCACGATATTCTGGAGCAATGCCAACTGCGGCAATTCCCGTCATTGGTACACTGACACCACCCCACCACTGACTCATCGGAATAATTGCTAGTCCCCCAGCAATTTGCTCATTTTGATGGATGACGCGGAGGTTTTCTACACCAATGCGGTTAAAGTAGCTTTCGCTTTCGGGTAGTTCGATAAAACACTGGTCAAGAATATTACCTAGCCGCTGAACATCTTCTGGGTTGACATTCTGGCTATATTCAAATTGAGGCGTCATACAATTTACCGCCTAGTAAGATGCAACTACAAGCATACTACGTCAGGGGGTATTGCGATCGCACACAGATGATTGGGGGATGTTCACAGGAAATGCGATCGCATTTATTAGCGTGAGAACTAGTCTACATAATCCGTTATAATTTCCGATTCTTTAGTGTTATTTGAAGTGATTGGACGTTGACCATCGATGTCAATCGTGTCAGTAATCTGAAAATTACTTTTAGCGATCGGACGTTCACCGTCTATATCATAAGTATCCCCAACTTCTAAATCACTTGGGTCAATTGGACGCTTGCCGTCTACGTTTAGGGTATCATGCTCCTCAAAATCACTTTTACCAATTGGACGCTGACCATCTATGTCAATCGTGTCAGAAATCTGAAAATTACTCTTGCCTATTGGACGCTCACCATCTATGTCATAAGTATCCTGAACCTCAATATTACTTGGGTCAATTGGACGATGACCATCGACATCAAGTGTTTTAGGAGTTTCTTTCGCTTCGTGGTTAGATGGGTGAGAAATAATCTTCGCTTCAGTATCTGTTGTATTCTGACTTGAATTATCTTTGTTTTTGTTATTCATACTTTGGCTTCTTCCTTTTTATGGCTGTTTACTCGCTAATAGCATCACGCCTAGAGTTTTTTATCGATAATTAAACTGCTTCTGGGCTACGCTAAAAGATTCTCTAAAGTAAAAAAAGAAAATTTACTTTTACCTTTTACACTACCTTAATCCTCCACCAACTCCAACAACTGCGCCTCACTCAACTCAGCTTCAGTGGTTTAGGGTTTTTACACTAAGAATTAATAAGTGATTTTACGTAATATTTATATTTTGCCGCTTTACTTGGCTACAAAAAGTGCCATTATATTTATGTATTCACTACATCGGAAGAGGAGTTGCCATCATGGCTATACTACTAAATCTGATTTTAGTATCGCTTTTTGCCAGCATAGTAATTTACTTCCTGCTAGCCTCAGGTAAGAAATTTAAGTTTTTCAATCTTAACCGACTGGTATCAAAAAATTCAAAAACTATAACAATTGCAGTAATAGTTGTTGCAACGGTTATAAGTGGACATACTGTGTCCGCGCAGATTGCACCTCCGCCTTCGCTCAAAACCGTGAAGGTTCCGGAACCGAACAATCTCTCGGACTTTATTAAGGATAAAACAGCGGCGATTAAGCTCGGAAAATCGCTTTTTTGGGATATGCAAGTCGGCAGCGACGGCTTGCTGTCCTGTGCTAGTTGTCACTTCCATGCGGGAGCGGACAACAGATCGAAAAATCAGATAAATCCCGGTCTTTTAGTTACTCCGAACCCGGATGCAACTTTCCAACTTGGCGGCGCACCAAACTACCAGCTAACACAGCAAGATTATCCCTTCCACAAGCTGTCAGACCCGAATAACGCAGGCAGTACCGTTTTGGCTGACACTAACGATGTCGCCTCCTCCCAAGGAGCTTTCAATGCAGAGTTCGTTGATGTCACACCAGGTAAGGCGGAGGATAACGTAAACTTTAAGCCCGATCCGGTCTTTAACGTCGGAGGTACAAATGTACGCCGAGTTGAGCCACGCAACACCCCGACCGTAATTAATGCGGTGTTCAACTTCCGCAACTTCTGGGATGGAAGGGCGCAGGACATCTTTAACGGTGTAAGTCCCTTCGGCTTAAGAGACCCAAATGCCTTTGTCGGTAAGGCAGACAACCCCGCCAAGCTAAATTTGGTGAAAGTCAGCCTTAACAATTCGTCCTTAGCTTCCCAAGCGGTGGGTCCGCCACTCAGTTCCTTTGAGCAGTCTGCCGACGGTCGCACCTTTGAAGAAATTGGCGATAAGTTCGGAGACGTAGACAAGAAATCTAAGAGTGCTTCTAAGGGCAAAAAGCTTCTCAGAAAAACTGGTAAGAAATTACTTCCCCTGCGTCCCTTGGGTAAGCAGAAAGTGGATCCAGATGACAGCGTTTTAGGTAGCGATAGCAGAGGATCTGAACCCGGTTTGAAAACTGCTACCTACGAAAAATTGATTGAGGATGCCTTTAAGTCAGAATGGTGGAAGTCGAACCAGATGGTTCAAATTGATGAGAAGGGTCAGCGGAATGTTGTCAAGAAGCCGGATAAATCCTTGGCTACCAACGAGTACACGCTGATGGAGTACAACTTCCCGCTGTTCTTCGGGTTGTCGGTTCAGATGTACGAGGCTACACTCGTCTCTGACAATACACCCTTTGACAATAACACCCTGACTCCCCAACAGCAGAATGGTCTCAATCTTTTCCTGAACAAAGGTTGCATTGCCTGCCATAGTGGGGCAGAATTCACCAGCGCTTCGGTTAGCAGCGTGAAACAACAAGGAAGAATTGCATCCTTCAACGTACCTAATGGTCCAACAATCTTCTTTGACAGAGGTTTCTTTAATCTTGGCGTCAGACGTACCCAAGAAGACCTTGGCGTTGGTGATAACGACCCGTTCAACAACCCGCTTTCAGAAACGCGAGTAGTTCAACAAGGTAAATCTCAGCAGCTTCTCGGCGAAGACCCGAATGTTACAGTCCCCTCAAATGCCGTAATTGGTGCGGATGGAGACTTTAAGACTCCCGGACTCCGCAACGTGGAGTTAACTGCCCCCTATATGCACAATGGTGGAATGTTAACTCTGCGGCAAGTGGTAGAATTCTACAATCGTGGCGGGGACTTCCCCCAACCCGGCAGCGCCCTCGCCCCAATTAGACCACCGTTAACCGAATCCGAAAAAGATGACTTGGTAGCGTTCTTGACATCACTTACCGATGAGCGAGTCCGCTATGATAAAGCGCCCTTCGACCACCCGCAATTGTTCGTCCCTAACGGACATCCGGGTAGCACTTCCTCCGTTACCAACGATGGCACCGGAAAAGCCAAGGATGACCTGTTGGTAATTCCTGCTGTTGGTCGTAACGGTGGCACCCCAACCCCGAATTTCTTGAACTAGCGGTAAATAACCCACACTATAGAAACCCGGTAACTTTTACGAAACCGGGTTTCTCTGTATTACTCCCCCAACATTTCCAATAACTGCGCCTCAGTCAACTGGCTAATTCCCAAACTCTGCGCCTTTTCTAACTTAGAACCTGCATCTTCTCCCACAACTAAATAGTCTGTTTTTTTACTGACAGAATCAGTAACTTTCCCACCAGCTTTCTGAATCAACGCTTTCGCCTCATCCCGCTTCAAAGTTGGTAGCGTACCCGTAATTACAAAAGTTTTCCCGGCGAACTTTTGATTTTTATCAGCAACTTCAGCTACTTCCGCAACAAATTGTAACCCCGCAGCTTGCAACCGCTCAATTAAAGTTTGATTTGCCGCAATGCGGAACCACTGATACACAGATTGGGCAATTTCCGCACCAATACCGTAAATTCCTTCGATATCTGATTGCCTTGCTTGTGCTAACTGTTCGACGGTGGGAAACTTCTCAGTTAATAATTGGGCATTGACGCTGCCAACATGACGAATGCCTAAACCATATAATACCCGCGACCAAGGTTGATTTTTACTTGAAGCGATCGCACCCACCAACTTCTCTGCTGACTTTTTCCCCATCCGCTCTAATGCACAAAAATCATCCTCTGTCAAGTCATATAAATCAGCAACCGAATGCACCACACCTTTATCCACAAGTTGATGCACCAGCTTTTCGCCCATACCGCGAATATCCAGCGCATCGCGACTTACCCAATGTTCTATCGCACCCTTGAGGATAGCTGCACAAGAAGCATTTACACAACGAGTTACCGCTTCACCTGTTTCTCGCACTACCGGTTGGTTGCATACTGGACAATGGGTAGGCATAACAAAAGGTTGAGCATCGGTGGGACGGAGTTCTTTGAGTACCCTCAACACTTCCGGGATAATTTCTCCAGCTTTGCGGACAATGACAGTATCGCCGATGCGGATATCTAATTGGGCAATGCGATCGCTATTATGTAAAGTAGCGCGAGAAACCGTTGTCCCCGCAAGTTGCACCGGACGCATTTCTGCTAATGGTGTTAAAGCCCCGGTTCTACCCACATTCACAGCAATATTTTCCACGCGGGTAGGTGCTTCTTCAGCTGCGTACTTGAGTGCGATCGCCCAGCGGGGAAACTTCTGCGTAAATCCCAACTGTTCCTGAAGCTTAAAAGAATTCAGCTTTACCACCACCCCATCAGTCATGTAAGGTAAATTCAGCCTTTCTGTATCCCAATGTTGATAATATTCAGCAACTTCTGCTGAAGAAGAACACAGACGCTTGTTTGGGTTCACGCGAAAACCCATTTTTTGCAATAATTCCAAAGCTTCCCATTGAGTATTAGCAATACTTGCGTCATCCAACCCAGGAATTTGCAGCGTGTAAGCAAAAAAATCTAACCGCCGCTGTGCTACAATGCGGGAATTTAATTGCCGCAGTGTACCAGCAGTAGCGTTGCGAGGATTGGCAAATAACTGTTCACCCGCTTTTTGTCTTTCGGCGTTAATTTGCTTAAACACGTCCAACGGTAAAAACGTCTCACCGCGAACTTCCACCTTTTCTACGTTTTCTAACCCTTCTAAATTCAAGCGCAACGGAATCGAGCGAATTGTTCGCACATTTTGGGTAATGTCTTCACCCGTCACCCCATCACCCCTAGTCGCTCCCCTTACCAGAATGCCATTTTCGTAAGTCAGAGCCAAAGCATTACCATCAATTTTCAGTTCGCAGACATATTCTACCGCATCCGTGTTAGGTGCTTGCCGCCGCCAACGATTATCCCAAGCTTGCAACTCATCAACATTAAATGCATTTTCCAAACTATACAACGGAATGTTGTGCCGAACCGAGGTAAACTGTGTTGCTGGTTTCTCACCCACGCGCTGAGTCGGACTATCCGGTGTCACCAATTCTGGATACTGAGTTTCCAGTTCTTGTAATTCCCGATACAGCTGATCATAGACTGCATCCTCCAGCATAGGAGAATCGAGGACGTAGTAAGCATAGCTAGCTCGTTGTATTAGTTCCCGCAGTTCCTGAAGCTGTTTAACCTTCAACGTCAATGATTCCACGGAGTTGCTCTCCACTTAAAAAATCAAAATTTTTATATTCGTTTTACTTTTAGCATTTTGCACAGCCTCTGACATCAGCATTTAGAATAGCTCACCCGGATGCACTACGCGCCTTCACAATCGCAAAGGGTGCAGCGTTAGCTGGTAAATTAAATGAGTAGCAGCACTTCCCCAGGTTAATCAGCAGCCAATTCAGTTGCGGGAATGGCGATCGCTAACTCTGTCCCTTCTCCCAACACTGACTCACAACTCAAAAAGCCTCCATGTTTTTCGACCACTATCTGACGACTGATAGATAAGCCTAAACCTGTACCTTTGCCAACTGATTTAGTAGTAAATAAGTAATCAAATATTTGTGATTTTACTTCTTCTGATATACCTTTGCCATTATCTTTAATCTTTATTATGACATTTTTATTATCAAGATATTCGGTTTTTATAGTAATAATATTAGGTACTCGTTCTATATCAGCAAAACTGCGCCCTTGACTAGATTCATCTAATGCGTCTATTGCGTTGGCTATAATATTCATAAATACTTGATTTAGTTGCCCTAAATAACATTTTACCAAAGGCACATTTCCATATTCTTTAATTATTTGAATTGCTGGACGAGTATCATTTGCTTTCAAGCGATGTTGCAAAATCATCAAAGTGCTATCGATGCCTTCGTGGATATCAGCTAATACCTTAGAAGTAGTATCGGCACGGGAAAAGGTTCGTAGAGAATTGCTAATATCACGTATACGTTTCGTTCCTAATTTAGCTGAATCAATTATTTTTGGTATGTCTTCTAACATAAATTCTAAGTCTATTTCTACTGCATGATTCTCAATTTTTGGATGTTTACAGTATTCCTGGCATATTTGCAAGTGTTCAAGCAAATCATGAAAGTATTCTTCCAGGTGGTCAACATTACCTGAAATATAAGTCAGTGGGTTATTAATTTCGTGAGCAATACCAGCCACCAACTGACCAAGAGCAGACATTTTTTCACTTTGTACTAATTGAATTTGAGCTTCTTTTAAGTCATTTAGAGATTCATAAAGTTCAGCCGTTCGCTCTTTTACCCGCTCCTCTAACTCTTCTGTGAATTGCTTAAGTTGAATATTTTGTTCTTCCTGCTTCTTGGTTAAATTTCGTATTTTTAAATGCAGGTGAACACGGGCAAGAACTTCTTCTTGCTGAAACGGTTTAGTGATATAATCTACGGCTCCTAAATTCAAACCTTTGACTTTATCTGCCGTATCATTCAACGCTGTCATAAAAATCACAGGAATGTCATGAGTTAGCGGATTCGCTTTCAGTTTCTTACAGGTGATAAAACCATCAATTCCTGACATTTGAATATCCAATAAAATTAGGTCTGGTGGGTCATATGTGCTTTGTTTGAGAGCATTTTCACCGCTCGTTGCTACAGCAATTTCTAAGCCTGCATCAATCAAAGCTTCTGAAAGTACTGCTAAGTTAGTGGGGTTATCGTCCACAATTAAAATAATGTTATTTTCTGATAAATGCATAATTTTATAACAAAAATGAAATAAGTTTTAACTAATTTTGGTTATTTGTTAAACATTGATGAATAAAAAGTTTAATTTTTTCTATTTGAAAGGTCTTGGCTAATTGGATAATTTCTTGAGCAAAAGGAGTAAATTTTTCGTCTAATTTTGCAAGCTCATTAACCTGGTCTTTTATAGCTTTGACGCGACCTTTTAAAGCTAAATCGTACAGTCGAGATAAATCTTCGCCGGGCGGTGGTACTATTGTACTTGCAAGTAAAATACTTTCATCCTGCTCGTTATCGGCTTTTTTGTTTCCTTCATAAAGCCATTCCAATTTCAAATGTACTCGTAACATTTCCAGCAAAGTTTCTACCTGCACGGGTTTAGGTAGAAACTCATTTGCCCCAGCATTTAAACTTTTATATTGGTCAGTTTCAAAAACACTGGCAGAAGAAGCAATTATTACAACTTCTTTTAAATCGGGTGAGCGCCGCAAGTGTTGTATCATATTAAAGCCATCCCTCACAGGCATAAGTAAATCAGTAATAATTAAGTCTGGTTGTAACTCAAGCGCTTTGTCTAAACCTTCTTGACCATTCTTTGCTTCGATAATGTTAAAACCAATTGGTTCTAGCAGATTGACAATAACTGAGCGATTCTCCAATTTATCATCTACTACTAAAATTTTTCGTTGTTTGCCAGAGAAACCTATGATAGTTCCATCAGAAAAGATTTTAGCTGTTTCTGCCCAATTTTGGGCTGTTAATAACTCGACATCAAATGAAAAAATACTGCCTTCACCAAGCTGAGTTTTCACAGAGATGCTACTGTTCATCAGAGAAATAATTTTTTGCGTAATTGCTAATCCTAAGCCGGTTCCTTCTGATTTGCGAGATTCAGAACCAACTTGCTCAAACGGCAAAAATATTTTCTCTAATTGCTCATCACTCATCCCCACACCAGTATCTTCAATTTGAAAGCGAATTTTGGTAATGGGTAATGGGGAATTACCAATTACCTCTACTTTTAAAGTTACTCCCCCTTTGTCTGTAAATTTGATAGCATTACCAAGTAGGTTAATTAACACTTGCCGCAAACGTTTTTCGTCAGCATGAATACCTTGAGGAATTTCTGCTACTTGGTAAGTAAAAGCAATATTTTTTTGTTCGGCACGGATGCGGCAAATTTCGGCGACACCTTGCAAAAAAGCAGGAAAATGAAAATCTGTGGGGTAGAGTTCCATTTTTTGTGCTTCTATTTTTGAGAGGTCTAAAATATCGTTAATTAAAGTTAATAAATGAGAACCGCACTGATGAATGATGCTGATACCGTTGCGTTCTTTTTCTGTGAGGGTTAACGATCGCTGAAGAATTTGGGCATAGCCTAAAATACCATTAAGCGGCGTTCTCAGTTCGTGGCTCATGTTTGCCAAAAACTCGCTTTTAGCATGATTTGCCGTGTCAGCGCTGATTTTGGCTTCTTTCAGTTCTGCTGTACGTTCTTCCACCCGAACTTCTAATTGTTGATTGTTTTTTTCTAAAGTAGTGAAAGATTCCCGTAACTGCTGTGCCATGCGGTTAAACGATTGACCAAGAACTCCTAATTCATTGACTGCTGACTCCTGTACTTTTTGGTTCAACTCACCGGATGCGATCGCTTCCGAGGCTTTACTTAGCCGTAAAATTGGTTGGGTAATCCAACGCGATGTATACATACCGAGCAAACTCGCCAACACCAACGCCCCCAAACACAGTAAAATCGTGCTGCGGGTGTTGGCGTTAATTTGCCCCATAAAGTCAGATTCTGGAACAGCAACCACTACTAGCCAATCTAACCCCCATTCATCTTGCCAAGGTGTTACCTGAATAAACTGCCGCTGACCATTAACTAAAAAGTCAAGCTGTTGGCTGTTTTTGATTTTGCGAAAGTCGCCGAAATGCTGTGTTAAATATTTTGTGCTTGCTTGAACTAAGGCATCACTGCTATCTATAGCCTTAAGCCGTTGCGGTTTCTTATTTACTATTGTGAAAGGCTTCTCGTTGCTGGAAGTGGCAACTATTAAGCCGTTGCGCTCTAAAATGAAAGTCTTGCTCTTGGGACTAACTTTTAACTGTTGCAAGAAATCACTGATTTGTGAAAGACGCTGGTCAATACCGATGACACCTATCAGGTTTTTGTTTTTATCATAAACAGGACGGTTGGCAGAGACGGATAAAACTTCTGGTGCAGTTTCCCACTGGTAAATATTACTCCATAGCGGCTTGC
The DNA here is from genome assembly GCA_964245695.1 of uncultured bacterium. GTDB lineage: Bacteria > Cyanobacteriota > Cyanobacteriia > Cyanobacteriales > Nostocaceae > Hassallia. Next base: position 18,635 of record CAXTNZ010000085.1, read on the forward strand.
CTGCTTGAACTGTCTCTGAATACCAAGCTTCTTTCTGAAATTCGTAGTTTGGAAAAGTCTCAAGCAGCTTGAGACGATTCCCTTGCTTATCTGTTTGGTAGATGTAGCTATCATTGTTACCGTTTCGCTTTTGGGAAACATCATCAACAACGATGCCATCATTCTCCATGTAATATCCAGAGCCAGAGAATTCACCTAATTTAGAGCCAAAGCTAATATAACCAACGTCATACAACTGCATTTGCTTCCAGAAGTAATGCCCAATACCTTCTAAATCTTGCGGATCTAGCAAACCCAAATCGAAAGCATCTCCATTAACTTGAGCCAAATGTCGAGCCGTTTCCAGATAGCTATCAAGGTGTTGATCGATACGCGAACTCACTTCATCCCGCAGTCGCGAAGCAAGTTCGTTAACTGCTCTCTGCCCATTACGTAACGATAGATACCCGGTCAATCCCACGGCAGCAAAGATTTGCAGCACAAAAGGAACGACAAGAATCAGGCGTAGTGATAATTTTGGGAATTTATTGATACCGGAATTATTCGGGAGTTTAAGTAGCATTACTACCTGGGAAGCAGTTGGAAAGTTAGCTAATTACATAGTTCCCAAATTTGAGTTCATGATTTGCATTCACTAAATTAATTGTCGTAAAGACGTTCCGTCGGAACGTCTCTACAATATGATCCAATGCATCTATCCTATAAGTAGAATTATTTGAAGGCTTCGGATAAAAACATGAGAGTTTGGCTTGCCTGCTTTTTCTTGCTGTTTGCCCTAGCAAAATTGTTTGACTGGGTGCAAGAACTTTCCCTACCGCTACCTATCTATATTTTGGGTGGGGCTTTTTTAGCTGTTGCTTCTAACTACGATAAGATTGTCGGCTCTTATTTCAGCGATGCTATTAATGAAGCGCTACCCGAACAATCTCAGTTAGATACATCTTCTATTGATAAAGTCAAGACATTGTTGTGAAAGTATAAATAATGATTGAACTTATATCTTGCGCCCTCACCCTAGAAGGGTGGGGCTATACGAGCAAAGCCCACCTGCGTGGGCTGAAACTATTAATTTTCCGTAGTCCGCGCAGGCGGACTTGGCTCGTGTAGCCACAGGCTTATAGCCTGTGGGCGACGAGGTACAAGATTTAAGGTTAAACTACCGAATCGGTGCAGCGGTCATGAATTCAACACTCGGTCGTTTGGGCGAACTCGCCACGCTCTTTTTCAAGCTGGGTATCATCGGTTTCGGGGGTCCGGTTGCCCATATCGCTATGATTGAAGATGAAGTAGTCAAGCGGCGTCAGTGGATGACACGAGAGCATTTTCTTGACTTACTTGGAGCAACTAATTTGATTCCGGGTCCAAATTCTACAGAAATGGCGATTCATGTAGGATATGTCTACGCGGGATGGCTGGGGCTGATTGTTGCGGGTGTTTGCTTTATTTTACCTGCGGTGTTAATTACAGGTGTATTTGCCTGGATTTATGTAAACTATGGCAATTTGCCCCAAGTCGCTCCTTTGTTGTATGGAATTAAACCTGCTGTTTTAGCGGTGATTTTGGATGCGCTTTGGCGTTTGGGAAAAAAGGCTGTAAAAAGTCGTCAAATGTTGGCGATCGCCTTAGGTGTAGTAGTCTTATTATTGCTGTTGAAACTTAATGAAGTAATTGCCCTATTAATTGGCGGTATCTTAGGTATGATTTGGTTGCGTAGTGGCGATCGCGGCAAAACCCCACCAAGCACAGCCAACTTTCTCATTGCTAATTTAACTACAGGTGCGGCTTTTAAAACAACAGCAGTTAGTGCAGCAACTACTGCACATACAATAGCAAACGTCTCTTTGTGGAAATTGGGTTGGTTTTTTCTGAAAGTCGGTAGTGTGTTGTTTGGCGGCGGTTTTGTGCTGGTGGCGTTTCTCGAAGGCGGATTAGTTCAAGAGTACGGCTGGTTGACGCAACAACAGTTACTGGATGCGATCGCGATCGGTCAATTTACTCCAGGTCCTGTTCTTTCTACTGCTACCTTTATCGGTTACATCATTGCAGGTATTCCAGGTGCAATTGTGGCGACGGTGGGAATTTTCCTCCCGTCGTTTTTTTTCACGGCTATTCTCAATCCGCTTGTAGCTCGGTTACGCGCTTCAAAATGGACAAGTGCATTTCTGGATGCGGTGAATGTTAGTGCTGAATCGTTGACGCTTGTTGTTACCTTGGAATTAGCAGCAGCGACTTTAATCCCAAAAGCTGCCTATGGGGATTTTTTAGCTGTGGCGATCGCGATCGTCTCAGCCATTTTGGTAATTCGTTTCCGCATCAATGCTGCATGGCTAGTTTTCGCTGGCGCTTTCATCGGATGGGTAGCTTCACTTTTAGGTTACACTCGATGATCACTGTGTAAGCATAAAGGTAATATAGAGGTAGATTGTATGACTATTGAAACAGCCACCAAATATTACATAGCCAACAAACCAGTACGCCATAAAGTATTAGGACAAATGGTGATTGTCGATTTGTACCCGTCTAGAGTTGGCAGCGTGCGCGTAAAACTTCCCAACGGTGTAGAGATGGATTGCCAGCTAGAGTTTTTAGACCCCATGTAATGAGGGAGAGGGAGAGGGGAGGAGAGGGAGAGGGGGGGAAAGTTTGAGGCATTGAGTGAAATTTAACGCAAATGCAAATTGTAAGCGCAACAGCTTAACCAGGGTAAACGAAAAATCAAAGACGATGACAGATAAAATTATTCAAGAACAAATCGCTTACTATCGTGCTAGAGCAAACGAATATGATGAGTGGTTTTATCGGCTTGGTCGTTACAATCGCGGTAAAGAATTTAACCAGCGCTGGAAAGACGAAGTTGCTGTTGTCAAACGTGCGTTACATCAACTTAAAGCCGCAGAGAACATCTTAGAATTAGCCTGTGGAACAGGTATCTGGACGGAAGAACTTATAAAAATTGGCAAGAAAATTACTGCCTTCGACGCTTCCGAGGAAGTAATAGAAATTAATCGCAAAAAGTTAGATTCACCGAATGTGAAATATCAGCAACTTGATTTATTCACATGGGAACCGGACATTGAATATGATTTAGTATTTTTTGCCTTTTGGCTTTCTCATGTAGCGCCAACATTACTTGATTTGTTTTTGACTAAAGTTTATAATTCTGTTCGCGTTGGGGGACAAGTTTTTCTGGTAGACTCACGCTTTGAGCCTACATCCACAGCGAATAATTATTTTTTTGAAGACGACAAAAAGATTTATCAAACCCGTAAGTTAAATAATGGTGAAGAATTTCAGATCATCAAGATTTTTTATCAGCCCGATGAACTTTATAACAAGTTGCAAAAAGTTGGGTTTCAGGCTGATGTTAAGCTAACGAACAACTATTTTATTTATGCAAATGCAACAAAAACTTAGTATTTTGGTTATTCTATCTGAATCAGGGAGGAACGCAGATTTAGTCTAAGTAGACGTAGCGATCGCATCCAAATTTTTGCTGGTTGCTCAAAAAATGTAAAAATATCACCGTAACCTATATTAGTTTTTTGATGATGTAACCAATGTCTTTCGGGTGTAGTGATATATAAAACTTGGCACAGCAAATTCAAAAACTTAGGAGTTTCCCAACCCAAAACAGTTATGTGTCTCCACCACACATGAAACTGTCCAAAAAGCAACCCAAAAATAACACCAACAGGAGAGAAAGTCCACAAGAATAGTGCTAACAGCAAATATGGCAAAGCACCCAAAATACCATCTAAAAGAACTTGGAGATTGAAAGTTAAAATTGCGTAGTGGCGAAAGTTTTTCTTCCAAGAGTGGTGCGTTTGCAAATGAAGACTACCAAAAACATGCTCAGGTATATGGTATAGGAAGGTAGAAAATAAATCGCCAAAAAATAATAATAGCCAAGCAACAGCGATAGCCTCAAGCATTTGTACTTTTATTCAGTAGAGTTATTACAAGTTGTGAGGAAAAGCAAGGCTGTCAGAAAGCAATTTTTGATAGCTTTAAATTTGGCTTTGGTACGCTATCAAAGGTATTGCAAATATCTAAATATCGATAGAATCACCGTAGTTTATCCAAAATCTTCTATAAAAAGTAAGACCATATCAGTAAAGGTTGAGTTAAAACTTGTACAAATTTAGGTTAAGATTTGCTGACTAGTAGGACAGAAAATAGAAGGTAGAAGGTAAGGCACTTACCAGTAAATAAATCTCCAGCCGTCACACCTAGATCCGCGATACCAACGAATAATTTCAAAACACGGAGTCGTGATTTATTTTTATGGTTCTCCCTAAAACACCGTTTCTGTCTGGTGTCTGGCAGTCTGCACGAATAAACATCAACTCGCTAAGACTGTCGTTAGTTATTCGACCAATAACCAATGACCAATCAATCTTGCTTCTTGAAGCAAACTGTGCGATATTACATACAATGTACACTAAGTTTATCGATGAACCGGAGTTTATCATAACATCGCTCAGATCTGTGTTAGGGCTTAAAGGAGTAGTCAAAATGACCAAGCTTAGGGGCAAGCATCCGCACGAGAATGTCCTCATCTACGCGCAGCCGAATACCGCAACATCCTTAGCAATTACCGAGAGTGTGAATCAAGACCGTCAGTGGAAGCCTTTGCGACTTGGGGTAGCGTTGGTGAAGCGGTTATGGTGGCATACTCATGCATATGGGACAGTTTTAGGCATCATGCTGCTGACTTTGGTGAGTATGATATTTCTTTATATCCATTGGTCAGGACGCAAGCTACTGTCAGTTCTGACGAATCGAAACATTAAAGAAAATGAATTGGATATCTTAAGCAGCAAGTGATGAGACCAAAAAAGCTGCGAGTAGTGTCTTACCTAGCTCCCAATTGGTTCGGGTTCTACAAAGCAGTTGTGGTTTATCTAGGTCGCGTGTTGCAGGTGGAAACCCAGCTTCATCAAGGTGAATGCGACCCACTAGAAGACCCTTTGCTATTACAAGACCAATTAGATTTAGCGTTCATTTGTGGATTACCGCTGATTAGATATTGCCACGTTGAACCCGACCAGTTACAAGCGTTGGTTGCGCCAGTGATGCTTTCCCCACGCTATCAAAACCGTCCCGTTTACTTTTCTGATGTAATTGTGAATGCTGCAAGTGAACTGGCAACGTTTGCGGATTTGCGGGGTAAAACGTTCTGCTACAATGACCGTGGCTCCAACAGCGGCTACAATTTGCTGCGCCATCGCTTGATTCAAGGCGGATATCCCAAAGACTTTTTTGGTCAGGAAATACGATCGCACTCTCACCAGCGTTCAATTGAGTGGGTTATTGACTCTCTGGCGGACTGTGCAGCAATTGACAGTGTTGTATTAGACCAAGAATTGCGCGAGTTGAGCGAACTAAAAGAGCATCTGCGAGTGATAGAGGTACTCGGACCATGCCCCATGCCACCTTTAGTAGTATCACAGCATTTAGGTGCATCTGTGATTCAACAGCTTCAATCGGCTTTACTTCAGCCAGATGCAGAACTAAAAGCTGCTATGGAACAAGTTGGAGTTCAGCGTTTTGCCGCAGTGGATTTGGCAGAGTATGAGGCGATCGCACAAATTTACAATACTGTTTTCCAGGCGGGATATTTAAAATGATCTTAGTATGCCAGTACAATTACAGCGGTTTTCACTAAAATGGAACACACCGTTTGAAGACGAAATCATTGTAGGGGCAAAAGCTAGCTGTGCCCCTACCCCGTCGGTGAGCGGGTTTCCCGACAATCACGCACAAGCGCGTCATGGGGCATTGAAATTCTGAAACTTCTTCTTATATCATGTCCTTTGAAATCACCCGTAATAAAAAAACGAATCCCTGGTTTTACTACGCAAAACCTGTCCCTCTCGCCCGTCGGAGAGGGACAGAC
>CAXTNZ010000086.1:0-444 GCA_964245695.1 uncultured bacterium
TTTCCTTATAATACTCACACTCAGATTACTATTGAGTGTAGATCCTTTTTGTAGAAGTTCTATTGCAGCAGTTATTTTAAATCCATATTATTTGATATCAATTTGGGGACCATCTAAAGACATTCTCGCCCTTTTTGCTACAGTTATTAGCTTTTATGTGATTAGTAAACATGAACATACTTCGGCAAGTAATACAAAAAGATTTATATTTATCCTTCTAGCTATCTCCATTATTTCATCCGGTGTTCGTGCAAATATTGCTCTTGCCCTTCTTGGTTTCATATTTTTCTATATAGTTAGATATCTAATTAAGTCAAGTAGATATAGTATCTTCATTACATTTCTCTTTGTTTCATCATTGGTATACGTAGCCTATAGTTCTGGGATGAAAGATATCGTTGTTTATGAGTCTGTGGGAAAAAGTTATGTGCCGGATTGGATTCA
>CAXTNZ010000086.1:459-24467 GCA_964245695.1 uncultured bacterium
CGAATCCTCTGATTAAGTCGGCTTTAGTACCAATTTATCTCATGCTCTATGGACTGTGGGATTATATTAAACCTTTACCACTAGCTGAAGAACAAATTGATCTAGTCTATGCGTCTTTGTCAATTGGAGGAATATTTGTTGCGTATTCAGTTATTTTGATATTCTTGAGATGGAAGAGTTTCTTTCTTACTTATAAGAATATCTATGTATTTACTCTAATATATCTACTAGTCACGATGCAAAATAATTTTATTCATCCCCGATATATCTATCCGATTATTCCTTGTATATTTTTAATCTTTGAATTAAAAAACATCAGAATTTTTATATATGGATTATTGGGTCTGACTATTTTAAAATTTATTATATCTTTTGTTGTTCCCCTGACTGGTCAGCACGACTTAGACGCATCATTGCCTAGCTATCTTCCGTATAATTTATTCTCTTTTCATTAGTTTATTGAAATATCCCAAGTAACTTTCAAAGCAGCTTAAGCCTTAAAAGTGTTGATAATATGTTTGGATTAGTAAAAACATCCATAGATCAAATTGTTCATCATCGGTACAGATACAGATTTCCTTTGATATCTCAGGCTAATTCTAGAACTATAAAACTTATGGTGGATAAATTGCCCACTGTCTCTATTGCTATTCCTGCTTATAATGAATCCGCTTACATAGAGCGGGTCTTGCGTGGATTTCTACAAACAACGAGTTATTCAAAATTGGTAGAAGTATTTGTTGCAGACGGTGGCAGCACCGATGGCACCCAAGATATTGTTAAAAAACTATCTTTAGAAGATTCTAGAGTCAAGCTTCTACACAACCCCTTAAAAATTCAATCGGCTGCCCTAAATATAATTCTGCAAGAATGCACTGGCGATATTTTCCTTAGAGCAGATGCTCACTCTGACTATGCGCCTGACTACATTGAAAGGTGCGTAGAAGCGTTATTAGAGTCCAAGGCACTCAACGTCGGTGGCGCACAACGCTTTGTGGCTAAAACCCCTTTTCAGGCTGGTGTAGCCCTGGCTTCTAGAAGTCTTCTGGGTAATGGAGGAGCAAAATATCGAGATCCTAACTATAACGGCTACGCTGATACTGTTTACCTGGGGTGCTTCTGGAGAAAAACTTTATTAGAACTGTGTGGTTATAGTATTGACGCAACTCCCAATGAAGATTATGAATTAAATCAGAGAATCAATAAATGTGTATTTGACGTTCCTCAAGTCACCAATCAAGATTATGAATTAAATCAATCATTACAAATTTTAGATTCCAAAGCTATTTACGTCAGTTCTAAAATTTGTGTCTGGTACTATCCCAGAAAAACCTCAAAATCTCTGTGGAATCAATACTTTAAGTATGGTAGAGGTCGCTATCTAACAACTGCTAAACACTCAGGCAAAGCCCCACTCAGAAGCAAACTTCCATTTATAGTTATATCATTGGCGATTTTGCTGCTATTAATTGATTTGCTGTTTCCACGTTTAGGGTTGCCCGTTAAGCCATTAATCCTGGTTGGCTTACTATTGCCTTTTCTCGAAAGCTTACGCCTACTGCTCAAGTTGCACAAAGATTTTAAGTCAGATATTTGGCGAGGTGGTGAAGAGGAATTTCCTGACTATTTGAATCTTTGGTTTTTCTGCGGAATCACCTTACTAACAATGCCGAGCGCTCACTTTTATGGCTATGCATATCAGTTATTTAGGCGCAGAGTTTGGAGAGTAAGTGGTTGGTAGATAAAATCAAAATTATTTCAACTTGGGATTCAAACTCGCCCCCGTCCGCCCACTCACAATCCACAAAACCGATCGCCCACAATCTCGCAGCACTCGCATCGAGGATTCTGACTGCTCACCGCTTGAAGATACCGCCACAGGCGTAACCGCAATCCCCCGACTTCCCAAGACAATAGTAGCGATCGCTCTCGACCTTCGCATATGATAATCCGACGTAATCAAATAAATATGCTGTAGCTTTCGCTCGTCAAAATCATCTGCCAGAGTAGTAAAATTCGTTACAGTATCTGTAGCTCGACCATCTAAGTGCAACCGCTCATTCGTAACCCCAAACTGCTGGAAAATGCGCCGATTCGGCTCTAGGTAAATTTTCAAATCAGAAACCCAAATATCCAGGTTTGTGTGAGACTGCCAAAACCGCCCGGCAAACTCCATCCGGGCTGAGTCACCCCCCAGGACAAAAATTGCCTGCGGTACTGGGGCTTGATCGAAGGCGATCGCTAGTCTTACAGGAATTATACCAACCAACACAACCACCATAGCCAAAACTAGCCCCACCAATCTTAGAAAGCGGCTTCGAGAAATCCTGCGTTTCATCCAGCTACACTCTTGAAAGCTAAAACAATCATGGCAAAATATCGGTAGATACCTAAGAAAATTCGCTTACAGGTTGACTTTTCAACCAAATTACGGTTTCTGGGGCGTTGCACATTTGACGGTTGATAATTTCATGCAAAGACGCAAAAAAATACTTTGCGTCTTTGCAGAGAATTTCCAGCTGACTCTACGTTGACAAAGCTTGTAAAATCTCCTCATCCACCGATAAATCTACCTCAGCCTTATCTCGCCCTGATGCCAGATAATCATTCTCCAACGAGTCTTTTAGCCCAGAAATCAAATCATACTCAGGCTCCCAACTTAATTCTGTCATGGCTTTATTCACCGACGCAAAGAAATGTTGCACACGCATCGGAAAAGCTTTACGCTTGCCGAAATCAAACTTTTTCGGGTCATAATGGACAATTTTCACTTCCTCCGGTGATTTACCAGCAGCCACAGCACAAGCACGGGCTAAACCATCAAAAGTGACAAAGCGATCGCCTGACACATTGTAAATCTGCCCTACTGCCTTTTGATTGCCTACAATCTTAGTCATTGCTCTTGCTAAGTCCTTCACATGACCTAACTGAGTGATATGCATCCCGTTACCCGGAATAGGAATCGGGCGAGCGCGCACAATTCTGTCAAAAAACCAACTTTCTAAATCATTATAATTACTAGGACCATAAATGTAAGTTGGACGAATCGAGGTAAAAGGCAATCCCGATTGCGTCAGGAATGCTTCCGTTTCATGCTTACCTTTGTGGCGACTCTTTGGATCGACTGCATCGCCTTCCACATGTGGCAAAAAGTCTGATTTAAGATATACCCCAGCCGAACTCATATAGACAAAATGTTGCACGCGGTCTTGAAAAAGCTCCGCCAGTGGTTGAGTATCAGTAAGTTCCCGCCCGTTATTATCAAAAATAACATCAAAGTTTTCTTGTGATAACTTTTCTTTAAGCTGGGTAGGGTCAGTGCGATCGCCTGTTATTTGTTCGACTCCCTGTAAGGAAGGTACTGGACGATTACCACGATTGAACAGTACCACTTTATGTCCTTGTTCCACCAGCAATTGAGTCAGGTAGACACCAATGAACCGAGTACCACCCATAATTAAAATTCGCATAAATTCCCAAGTCCTATCTCAGTTGCTATTAGGGGACGCTTGGACGCTTGGACGCTCTTGAGAAAGAAAACTAATTTCTTTCCCAATACCTAGTCCCCAGTCCCCAGTCCCCTTTTGAGGTTATCAGGTTGCGGCTCACGAGCGGAACCTCTTTTGCAAGGCTCACGTCTGGTCATAAATATGGGGCGCTTCCGGTTAATTAATTACAACGGAAAACTTTTCAGTTAACCTCATAACATTTCTCAGTGTTTTCTACCAATTAAAGTTAGCTGTGCCCTTAAAGTATGCTTTAGTTCATGAGTGGCTAACACCAAAAGCCACAGGCGGTTCAGAACTCGTTGTCCGCGAAATTCTGAATCACATTGATGCTGACTTGTATGCCCTCATCGACTTTGAATCTACTAATCCTGAAAGTTATTTATATAAGCGTCAGATTGGCACAACCTTTGTTCAGCAATTTCCTTTAGCCCGCTATGGTGTACAAAAATACTTGCCTTTTTTGCCCATAGCGATTGAACAACTGGATTTAAGGGAGTATGACATAATTTTGTCTTCATCCCATGCAGTTGCTAAAGGAATCCTCACCACTCCCGATCAATTGCATATTTGCTATTGTCACACCCCCATGCGTTATGCCTGGGACTTGACTTTTGATTATTTAAAGGCAAGCAAGCTGGGAAGTGGTTTAGCAGGGTGGGCGACGCGGTATTTACTGCATCGTTTGCGCTTTTGGGATGTCTGTAGCGCGAATCGCGTTGATTACTTCATTGCCAACTCCCAGCATACAGCTCGTCGCATTTGGCGTTGCTACCGACGAGAAGCGAAAGTAATTTATCCCCCGGTGAATATTGAGGAGTTTCCCTTTTTTTCTGAGAAAGAGGATTTTTACCTAACAGTTTCCCGGTTGGTGAGTTACAAACAAGTATCTTTAATTGTCCGAGCTTTTAATCAACTGCAACGACCTTTAGTAGTAATTGGTACAGGACCAGAAATGAAAAAAATTCGAGAATTAGGGAATTCTAATATACAAATACTGGGGTGGCAAGGCGATGATGTAGTAAAAAAATATATGGCTAGTGCCAAGGCGTTTGTGTATGCAGCTTGTGAAGACTTTGGCATTGCCTTGGTAGAAGCACAAGCTTGTGGGACGCCGGTGATTGCCTATGGTGCAGGCGGTGCTTTAGAAACTGTGCGGGATATTCGCACTTGTGAAATGGGTACAGGGACGGGGATATTCTTCCAAGAGCAGACAGAGGCAGAGCTTGTAGAGGCAGTAGAAACCTTTGAAGCGTATGAGGGTAAGTTTAATCCAGAGTATGCGCGATCGCACGCTGCCCAATTTAATCAGCAAATATTTGCCGAACGCTATCTAGATTTTTTAAATACGTGCAACGAAAAAAGACCATCCTTGGGGTAACGGTCTTAATTTTTGCGATTGTTTTATGAGCTTTTGGAAAATTATCCCCAGAAGCACCTCCGAAAGGCTTTAAGATTGGGACTATGTGTGGTGTGGATTATTAAGGAGTATGATGACTGCCCAGAGCTCACTCCTCTCCGGCAAGCGGCGAAGCCTACGGCAAGACGCCAGCGCGTCTACGCGTACTTTCTTAAAAGGTGGTCAAAAAACAAAGACGCCTAGATTTAAACCCAATGCATTAACTTTGCAGGGTTTAAACGGAGAGTTTGCCAAGCGGCTGTTCGACATTGTATTTTCGCTCTCTGTATTGATATTGTTTTCGCCTGTTTATTTAGTTTTGACCTTGCTAATTGCTTTAAGCTCACAAGGTCCAATTTTTTATATTCAGGAACGAGTCGGCAAAAACTACAAACCATTTAATTGTATTAAATTCCGAACAATGGTGAGCAACGCCGACGAAATTCTCACTTCAATGATGGAAACATCACCTGAATTGCGGCAAGAATTTGAGGCTAGTTTTAAGCTCAAAGATGACCCCCGGATTACAAAAATTGGGCGATTTTTGCGAATTACCAGCTTGGACGAATTTCCCCAATTTTGGAATGTTTTAAAAGGGGATATGAGTGTTGTTGGTCCACGACCTTTAGTTGAAGAAGAACTACCAAAATACGGGTCTGCGATCGAGCAAATTTTAACTATCCGACCAGGAATCACGGGATTGTGGCAAGTTTCAGGGCGCAATGACATTCCCTACCCTCGGAGAGTTCAAATAGACCTGCATTATGTCAAATTTGGCAATTTTTGGCTCGATTTGGGGATTATATTGAAAACCATTGGTGTTGTGATGATGCCCAAAAATAACGGGGCGTACTGATAACCTAATTGTTTTGCAAAAAGCGAGAATGCTCTGTAAGTTTGGAAGTAAATAACGGGTCAAAATCCCAAAAATCCCACGTGCTTATAGCCGTGGGATTGTTCATTAGCGTCTATTTTTTAGGGCTGTTAATGTCCCCAAAAGCTAATTCTTCAACGGACACTCTTAAGAAAGCTAGGGGATCTGGGGGAGTGCTTTGTTTCGTGCTTAACGATTTAAGCCCTACGTACTAGTACTCGACCAACCCAACAATGACGGGTGAAGGCAGGCAGGGGTAGCGCTTGGGTTGCAGGGGTAGTAGGGGGAGAAAATAACTTGATTTTCTTACCATAAACCCCGCTTTCGTTGCCGTGGCGGACTACAAGGCTTGATATCCGGGCGTAGCTAAGGCTAAAAAACCTTTAGAAGACCTTCCAATATACCTCCCGTCGCCTTAACCCAGCATCTAGATAAGTGTGCTTAAGTTTTCACTCTTGATAACACTATATATTTTATTCTGATAATAAATAATTAAATCGCGCAACCTACTTAGTGGTAGAGACACGCTTATTTCAGAGCATCTATTTAATTTAAAATTAATTAAACCTTAACAAAAACTCAACTTATATAAAGTTTTGATGAAGATTACCAAAATTCTCCAGAATCAATCAATAATCCCTAGTTAATTTTCAGAGGGAATCAATGTAATAGTAATTACACTTAAATATTTACACGGATATACCTGATGAGGTATACAAGTGAGATTCGTAGGTTTCCTATTGGGCAATTAAGCAATTAACTGCTAGGTTGTATCAGTTTGGCTGTATCTATTTAATCAAAAACGACAAGGGATAATTGAGCATGACCCAACAAAAGCGAGCGTTGATTACTGGTATTACCGGTCAAGATGGTTCATATCTGAGTGAGTTTTTGCTTCTTCAAGGTTATGAGGTTCATGGTATTATTCGCCGGACTTCTACTTTCAACACAGACCGCATCGATCACATTTATGAAGACCCTCATAAACAAGGAGTGCGGTTGTTTCTCCACTACGGAGACCTGACGGACGGGACTACACTGCGCCGCATTTTAGAAGATGTCCAGCCTATAGAAATTTATAACTTGGGTGCTCAATCTCATGTACGGGTAAGTTTTGATTCGCCGGAATACACGGTAGATGCAGTTGGGATGGGAACCCTGCGTTTGTTAGAAGCGATTCGCGATTACCAGCATCGCACCGGGATTCAAGTGCGGTTCTACCAAGCTGGTTCTTCAGAAATGTATGGTTTGGTACAAGCTGTGCCCCAAAGCGAGACAACGCCGTTTTACCCCCGCAGTCCTTATGCGTGCGCGAAGGTTTACGCTCACTGGCAAACAGTAAATTACCGCGAATCTTACGACATGTTTGCCTGTAATGGTATACTGTTTAACCATGAATCTCCCAGACGTGGTGAAACCTTTGTGACACGCAAGATTACAATGGCAGTCGCTAAGATTTTTGCTGGTAAACAGAAAAAACTGTACATGGGTAATCTTGATTCTAAGCGGGATTGGGGCTACGCTAAGGATTACATAAAGGCGATGTGGCTGATGTTACAAAAAGACCAGCCAGACGATTATGTGATTGCCACTGGTGAAACCCATACAGTGCGAGAGTTTTTGGATCTAGCGTTTGGTTATGTGAACCTCAATTGGGAAGATTATATAGAGTTCGATCAGCGCTATCTCCGTCCATCTGAAGTAGACTTGTTAATTGGTGATTCTACCAAAGCGCGGGAAAAATTGGGCTGGCAACCATCAGTAACATTTAAGCAGTTGGTAGCACTGATGGTGGAAGCGGATCTGCAAGCACTGGGTTGCACTTCACCGAATGGACATGGTTCGCAAATGCCTCATGATATTGCTACTATTCGTCAAGAATTGGGTGTTCTCCACTTCTGATTAACACACCGATGAGGAGAAAAATATGACCGCCTTAGAACTAAAAAACAAACGGATTCTCGTTACGGGTGGGGCTGGGTTTTTGGGGCGTCAGGTGATAGATCAGCTGTGTAAAGCTGGGGCTGATGACCAGAAGATTACAGTTACGCGATCGCGTGATTGCGATTTACGTGTCCTAGAAAATTGCCAACGCGCAGCTGACCAGCAAGACATTATTATCCACCTAGCAGCTCACGTCGGCGGTATTGGTCTGAACCGAGAAAAACCCGCCGAGTTGTTCTATGACAACTTGATGATGGGTACACAGTTGATTCACGCAGCTTATCAAGCTGGAATAGAAAAATTTGTCTGCGTTGGCACTATCTGCGCCTATCCCAAATTTACTCCAGTGCCATTCAAAGAAGATGACCTTTGGAATGGCTACCCAGAAGAAACCAACGCCCCTTACGGAGTTGCCAAAAAAGCGCTTTTAGTCCAACTGCAAGCTTACCGCCAGCAGTACGGCTTTAATGGTATTTATCTTCTGCCAGTAAATTTATATGGACCGGAAGATAACTTTGACACTAGTAGCTCCCATGTCATCCCGGCGTTAATTCGCAAAGTTCATGAAGCGCAAATTCAGGGAGAAAAGAAACTTCCAGTTTGGGGTGATGGTAGTCCTACCCGCGAGTTTCTTTATTCAGAAGATGCGGCGCGGGGCATTGTTATGGGTACTCAATCCTATAACGATTTTGAACCGGTTAATTTGGGAACTGGCTCTGAAATCTCCATCCGCGATTTGATTAATCTTATCTGCGAATTGATGGAGTTTGATGGCGAAATTGTTTGGGAAACCGACCAGCCAAATGGTCAACCCCGTCGTTGTTTGGATACCGAAAGGGCGAAGCAAGCTTTTGGTTTCACCGCTCAGGTGGACTTCAAGCAGGGGCTGAAGAATACGATTGAGTGGTATCGTCAAAACGCGGCATAATTATTTAAGTAGGGCATATGCCCTACTTAAATAATTCAAAATTAAAATAAAAAATTTAAAATAAAAAAATTAGAATTAATAATATATTTGATTTCAGGAAAGATGTGAGAGCATGTTTAAGCTCTCAAAGTCGGATTGTTCAGATGTATGAACCGTTTTATGCATTTATCCAGAAGCTTTTACCGCAATTCAAAATTGACTGGATGCTGATTGAGCCTTTCTTAGAATCCAGAAAGGTTCGTAAAGGAGAATTCTTGTTCCAAGAGGGCGATATCTGCAAGTTCGTCGGCTTTACTCTCAAAGGCTGTCTCAGAACTTTTTTGCTAAAAGACGGAAAAGAATTCACCCTTTTCTTCCACCCTGAACACCAAACGATTGGCGACTACGAGAGTTTCCGAAAGCAAAAACCGGCTTGCTTTTCCTGTCAGGCTATTGAAAATTCTCAGGTTCTGATATTCAATCATCAAGCGATGCTCCGCTTTGAAGACACTCCTGAGGGGCAGAGATTACTCAGGCTTCATGCCGAAAGCCTTGCATTTATGCTGCGAGATAAATTGCTCTCTCTTTTTATGGATACTCCTGAAGAGCGTTATCTCAACTTTTTCAAAACCGAACCTCAACTCTTGCAGCGCATTCCTCAATATTATCTAGCTTCGTATCTCGGTATTGAGCCGGAATCTCTCAGTCGATTGAAGCGGAGAGTTCATCAAAGGAGTATTTCTTAACTTAAGTCAATGCAAATGACGGTATCTGCAAGGTAGATTTGCAACAAGATAGTTCAAAGCAATCTGGCTCAGGCAGCATCCGTTAAAGTGTCGTAACTTTAGTTACCAAATCGTCCTTGAGGAGAAACATTCAATGTCAATCGAACAAAACAAGGTCATCGTCCTCCAATTCTACGAAGCCGTTGACAACGAAGATTTAGAGCAAGCACTTGAGCAAGCAAAGCAGCTAATTGCCCCAAATATTGTTGTCGCTCGCGTCTTGGGTTCTGGTTTACTCAATGGTTATGATGCCTTCATCGAGTACGGTCTTGGGATACGTTCTGCCTTCGGTGATGGTCGCCACAGGTTTGAAGACGTGATTGCCGAAAAAGATAAAGTCGTGACCCGTGGGACGTTCAGTGGTACACATCGCGGTAAGTTGCTTGGTATTCCGCCGACAGGTAAGCAAGTCACGTTTTCAGTTGTGCATATTGATCGCCTCGTAGACGGCAAAATCGTGGAACACTGGGGACAAGGTGACACGCTGGCTTTAATGCAGCAGTTAGGCGTAGTATAATGAGCCTTTTAAGCCTCTCAAGAGTGCAGGGGAGAGGTAAGGATGTGCGAAAAGTTTGAGCGCCAAAAGCCGACGCTCAAAGCTTTTCAATCTTAGGGGTCAAATCAAATCCATCGAACTTACGTGGGATTAATGCCGCAGGGTAATTTAACTTACCGATGTCTAGATTTTTCCATGCAAAAAGCAGAACTACGCCGATCGCTTCTCAAAACCCGTCAATCAATGGCAATGACAGAGTGGAGAGAAAAAAGCGATCGCATCTGCACTCACCTTTTAACCTCACCATTATTTACCCAAGCAAAAACAATCCTGGCTTATTTTAGCTTCCGCCAAGAACCTGACCTCAGTCCGTTATTTGCAGATACCAAATATCGTTGGGGATTTCCTCGCTGCGTCGGTAACTCGCTTTCCTGGCATCTCTACACAGGCTCTTACTGGCTACAAACAGGCGCTTATGGTATTATTGAACCTCATGCCGACGCACCAATTATAAATGCTGCTGAAGTGGATTTGATTATCGTACCCAGTGTGGCTTGCGATTATCAAGGATATCGCTTGGGTTATGGCGGGGGATATTACGATCGCTTGCTGAGTTCTCCTGAGTGGGCTACAAAGCCGACTATAGGAATTCTGTTTGATTTTGCCTATTTACCACAGCTACCTATTCAAGCTTGGGATAAACCGTTGCAAGCTGTTTGTACTGAAATTGGGTTGAATGCTTGTTGGAGTTAGGAGAAAGCAAAGTTGGGAGGAGCGGTAATCAAGGCAAACGCTCTTATTGTCAAGAAGAACGTCTCAATCTTAATAAAGCCCAAATTAATCGCAGTCAACGCGAACGCTTATTGACAATATTTTAGGTGTAGACGCTCTTAAGGCGATGCATGAGCGCATCGCTTTGTTGAAGTGAAAATAAATTAAACGACAAATTATTATTCTTGCGTCAATTCATCAAACAAGGTTTTTGTCAAGATTAATTTAGATGCGTTTGCCTTGAAGATAATCCCAGCTTATTGTCCTTTTGAGCGAAACCTCAAGTTTAACCACACCTTTTTTCACATTCACACAGCAAGCTTAACCGATACGAGCAAGTGGTTACGCGATCGCTTCAAGGCTTTATGTTATGAGTGTAGATGAATGCGGTGAGGATGTAATACTATATTGCTGAAATCAAGTCAAAGCAAAAGTTTTATCATTTCTTATGACTCCCCCTCAAGGAAAATACTGTATCACTAGCTTTAACTTAAGGAAGTTAGGAAATGAAGTTCTACATACAGTAAATCGAAAAGTTTTTTTCACTGGGCGATCGCTAAAAATTTTGTAATCCATAATACTTTTTTCTACCAACTATGTTCACTAAAGCTAGAAAATTGATTAGGAATATTTATAAATTGATATTGATGTTAGAAACTCTGGTAAAATCAGGTTTCAATTAGAAAAACTCAGCATGAACCTATATACATGGTATGGTGATGTTGTAAAAATCTGAATATCGCAACAGCTACCTGTCTACAAGCAAGTGGTTACGCTTCTTTTGAAGGCTTTATGTCAGAAGGTAGATGAATAAGGTAACGATAGCAATCATAGCGATATACCTATCACCTTATTGCAGTGAAAAACCCTTTTTTTTTCCAGATATTAGGTTAAGAAAAGGTTATTCAAAAACGCTTTTTGGAAATAATTAATTTTTCTACATTTTAGATTAAGAAAAGATTATGTGTTGACATTTTTTTATACTGCTAATATAAAGAAAAGCCAAAATTATTAGCAATATGAAATATAACACCATTGAAGAAATTATCAAAAATAATCAAGTTTGGGCTGCAAAAAAACAAGCCCAAGACAGCACTTACTTTGAAGAAATGGCAACTGGACAAAAACCACCCTATCTCTACATTGGGTGTTCAGACAGTCGTCTAGCCCTAACAAGATTTACCGGCACAGAACCCGGAGAGTTATTTGTCCATCGCAATATTGCCAATCAAGTTTCTCTCACCGATATTAACTTTTTAGCCATTTTAGAATACGCAGTTGTCCATCTTGAAGTTAAACACATTATTGTTTCTGGTCACTACGGTTGCGGTGGAATTAAGGCGGCGTTAGAAGGAAGAACAATCGGACTTGTTGATAATTGGGTGAATCCAATTCGAGAAATCTATTTACAAAAACAAGACGAATTTGATGCCTTACCAACACAAGAAGAACGCCTAAATCGCCTAGCAGAAATGAATGTGGTAATGCAAGTCAAAAATCTCTACCAAACTTCTGTTATGCGTCAGGCTCTCCAACAGCAAAAAGCGCCTGAGGTTCATGGCTGGGTGGTGGATATAAGCACCGGGTTGATCAAAGACCTGGACGTCTCAACAAAACAATGGGAATTGCGCTCATTATCTGTCGCTGCACTTTGAGGTTAATTTGCAGGGGATGTACGGACAGCGATGCCCCTACACCCGATAGCGCAAAGCCAGAGTCCAGTTGTAATAGCCTAAATTTCTGTCAAATATCAAGTACATGACATTTATCGGAGGTTTAGAGATGAAAGAACTAAATAATAAAAAGGCTTCTCCCCCAGAGCATAACAACAATAATAACTTTAGAGAATCTAGAGAAAAGCCTTCAAGTTCGAGTTCTCAAAGAAGATTTTTATTGGCAGAATCTCAAAAAAGATTTTTCTCAGGAGAGAAACATGTTGCGAAGAGATCATTCAGCGAAAGGTTTGGGCTTTACTCTGGCGAACAACACTCTGCAATTAAAGTAATTTTGCACCTTACAGAGTCAGTGATTCTGGCAATTCTTCCCTGGGTCATCTTGTGGGGAGGATATGGCTTTCTAATTTCACTGCTCAACTACTCTGGGCATTTAGCAAAACTTAATACTGAGCTTAAAGCTATTCCCAACATTGTCATTTCTCTCAACATTGTCTTATCTTTACTATTAATTTTCCGAACAAATACAGCGCACGATCGCTTTTGGGAAGCTCGTAAATTGTGGGGAGGAATGGTCAACACTGTTCGCAACCTGGCTCGGAGAATCTGCATCGTCATTGAAGAACGCCAGCCAGAAGATAGAACAGAAAAAGAAGCAGTATTGCGACTAGTAGTTGCTTTTGCAGTGGCAATGAAGCTGCATCTGCGAAGAGAAGCAGTGAATTCTGAATTAGCTTCTTTAATGTCAGACTCTAAGTATTACACACTCCAAGACGTAAATCATCCCCCGCTCAAGATTGCTTACTGGATTGGGGATTATTTCCAGCATCAGCATGACCGTCAATGTGTCGATGTCATGGAGTTGAATGCTCTACATCTATTGCTGGATGAAATGGTGAATCTCTTGGGTGGCTGTGAGCGCATTTTGAAAACACCAGTGCCCCTGGTGTATACCATTACTCTCAAGATGCTGTTGACGTTTTATTTCCTCCTGCTTCCTTGGGAATTGGTCAGTGGTCTAACTTGGTGGACTGGACCGATATTAGCTTTTCTTAGCTCTATCTTGCTTGGTGTTGATGAAATCGGGGCGGAAATTGAAGAGCCTTTCGGTCACGATCCCAACGACTTACCTTTAGATGCCATTTGTAAGACAATGCTTCGCAATATTGATGATATTTACCCTTCTTGCCAGTTAGTTAGGTAAGCTCACATTGCCGACAATACGAGCAAATTCCTGCTTACACACGTTTTTCTTTCAACGGCTCTAAAAATCGCGCCTAAGTACAGTATTTCTCGTTCTTCGTAGCGAATTGATAGCAAGATCAAGCGTAGAACAGGCTTGATACCTAATTTATTTCATAGCATGGGATTAAGGTGATGAACACAACATTACAGAGGTGGGGAATCCCGCTTGGGATTCTCGGTTTAATGACTGTTATTACGGCAATAATTAACGATCCATTCAGTAGCGCCCAGTCGCGAAAGCAGGCAATTAATATTGATGGTTCTAGCACAGTCTATCCGATTACAAAGTTGATGGCTTCGGAGTTCAACAGTAGCCGAGACAACAAGGTGCAAATTAAGGTTGGCATCTCCGGTACCACTGGTGGGTTTAAAAAGTTCTGCGAAGGAAAAACCGATATCAGCGATGCCTCACGCCCCATCCTCAAAGAGGAAATGGCAGTTTGTAGCCAACACAAAGTGACGTATATAGAACTCCCTATTGCCTTTGATGCCCTCACCGTGGTGGTCAATCCCCAAAATGATTGGGCAAAGGATATCACGATTGCCGAGTTAAAGAAAATGTGGGAACCAGCCGCCGAAGGGAAAATTACCACATGGAACCAGATTCGTAGCACCTGGCCGGACAAACCCCTCACCCTCTATGGTCCAGACAAGGATTCTGGCACCTTTGACTACTTTACACAAGCCACGGTGGGTAAATCCAAAGCGTCGCGCAACGACTACACAGATAGTAAAGATGATAATATGCTGGTCAAGGGAGTAAGCCAAGACCCGAATGCCTTGGGTTACTTTGGATTTGCTTATTACGAAGCCAATACAACTCAAGTAAAAGCTTTAGGGGTTGACAACGGCAAAGGTCCTGTGTTGCCTTCACGTCAAACCGTGGAGAAAACTCAATATCAACCTTTGACTCGCCCACTGTTTATCTACGTCAACTTGAAGTCTGCCCAAACTAAACCCGAAGTGAAGGAATTTGTGGAGTTATACCTGCAAAAGGCTCCGAAGTTCGTTAATCAGGTTGGCTACATTCCTCTATCAGAGGAAGTCTATCACCTGGATTTTGTTCAATTCAATCAAGGTGAGGTTGGGACAGTGTTTCATGGGGTAGCTGAGTTAAACCTGACCCTTGCCGAAGTGTTACGCAAACGAGCAACCTTATTCTAGCTTATAGCGCCGTTAATTGCCTGTAGCTTGGATAAAGCAAGTTTATGTAGAGGCTGCCATTAATAAGGTATAAATAAATTACCAATTTCAACCTTCTAAATTCCGCGCCGAGGACTATTGTCCTCGACGCACTAACTACAACGTCATGTAGTTAGTAAAATACACTTACTATATTACTAGGTTATGATAACAAACACAAGTAGTAAAAAATATTTTTTCAGAGATTTTTGGGCAAGAAAAGCTTATCTAAGTCGAATGTAGTTGATGTAATTATTAACACTTGAAAATGAAAAATATGAAAAAGAAAAATCGATTATGGATGTATGGCTTGTTGGGAGCGATCGCGCTGATGACACTGTTCCCCTTGCTGTGGCTTCTTAGTACGGCGTTGAAATCGCCAACGGAAAATATCTTTGCTACACCGCTGCAATTATTACCCACTCAACCTACTTTTAATAACTTTGTTTCGGTTTGGCAGTCCCTACCTTTTGGACAGTACCTGTATAACAGTACCTTAGTGGCGGTGCTGACAGTTGGCTTGAATCTGCTGTTTTGCGCTTTAGCGGCTTACCCTATGGCGAGACTTTCATTTCCGGGGAGAGACTGGATTTTTATTGCGATCGTCTCTACGATTATGATTCCCTTCCAGATCGTGATGATTCCCCTCTACATTTTGACAGTGCAGTTGGGTTTGAGAAATACTTATTTGGGAATGATTTTTCCTAGCTTAGCTTCTGCCTTTGGGATTTTTCTGTTGCGGCAAGCTTTTATCAGCGTTCCCAAAGAAATGGAAGAAGCGGCTCGGATGGATGGCTGTTCAGAGTTAGGCTTGTGGTGGCACGTGATGTTGCCAGCAATTCGCCCAGCACTGGTAACTCTGGCAATTTTCGTATTTATCGGCTCTTGGAGTGACTTTATTTGGCCTTTAATTGTCATCCAAGACGAACAGTTATACACCTTACCCTTGGGAGTAGCAAAACTAGCGGGTACATTTTCCCTAGACTGGCGGTTGGTAGCTGCTGGTTCAGTAATTTCTATTGCCCCAGTGCTGATATTATTTCTCTTTTTACAACGCTACATTGTACCGACGGAAACTGGTGCCGGAGTCAAGGGTTAAACAATTCGCTAATTAAAGAATTTTGTGAGTTTTGCATCTCGCAGTTTTGAATTAAACCGCAGCGACCTAACAAGCACCGCTCTTTTTAAACACCGCCCAGATTGTTTTGAAAATCAAACTCAAATCGTAGGCGATAGACCACTTACGCTGGTAATTAATATCCATGCTGACGATGGTTTCAAAGTCGTTGATGCTGGAGCGACCATTAGCTTGCCATTCTCCGGTGATACCTGGTTTAACTCGCAATCTTTGCCAATGGTGTGCTTGGTAGTGCGTCACTTCATCAGGAGTAGGTGGACGAGTACCAACTAAACTCATATCTCCGATTAAGACGTTCCAAAATTGAGGGAATTCGTCCAAGCTGGTGCGCCGCAAGAATTTACCAACACGGGTAATACGAGGATCGTGAGTAGATTTAAAAATGTGACCTTTTGCCTCGTTTTTCACCAGATGCTTAAGTTTATCAGCACCAACGATCATCGAACGGAACTTCCACATGCGGAAAGGTTTTCCGTTAAGACCGCAGCGAATTTGGGAATAAAATATCGGACCTGGGTTATCAAACTGAGTAGCGATCGCCACGGGAATCGCTACGACAGCTGTAATCATCAACCCGATAATGGCTCCCAGAATGTCAATCAATCGTTTTGTAATGCTTGCAGTTGATGAGTGTCTGGGATGATTCAGAACGGCTAAATCATCCACAGCTAAAGATTTTCCATCAGAAATATAGGTGGACACGGGTATAATTCGGTTTTTACTGACTTAGATGTTGCTGCTAATATAGACAACAAATTTTCCTGCGTAAATACCGAAACCACTAATTTCATTTAATCTTTCAATTAAGCAGTATATTGTAAATTTTCAGTATTTTCTCGTAACGAAAAAAAGAAAAAGCAAAAATAACGCGCAGTCCAATTGTGACTAAGTATCAATATTTAATTTATATTTAGAAGACTGCGTGTAGTGTAAAGCTGTAATGTAGGACGACTGGAAAAAACCCCCACGCTCAAAAGCATGGAGGTCGCGGGAGCAAAACTTGCTCGGTTTTTTATGTCTTAATTGCTAATTGTTGTCATAACAAAATTAACCGTATAAGGTTCTTCAAGGGATTGCTGAGTACTAGCTTTGATGGCATCGAGATAGTGACGCACAGACTGTAGTTGTTGGAAATTGGGACGATAGGTGAGGCTGCCTTGTTTGTCGAAAAGCGCTTCAGCGGCGATCGCCTTATACTCAGAATTTTCTAAAGAAGTCTGGGTTAGCCAGGTGGAGTCTACACTGTTAGGTATCAAACCCGGAGGTAGCTCACCTTCCAAAAAAGCCAACAAGCGTTGCTGACAACTACGGGTATTGATGCCACGATTCTCAAATAACTGGATAACTTCGCTGAAGGATAGCGATCTCACAGGCATTAGCCGCAGCAATTCGCTGAACAGGAAATAGTCAGTGTACTGTTGCTTGGGTACTTCTAAAACTTGGGGATGCAGAGGCAGCATAGCCAATCCATAGGCAACTCGACTACAAGTGGGAGCGACGTTTTCACGCTGTAACAAATCTTGAATAATCTTAGCGTTGGGGAGTTTTTGCCGCAGCCAACGGTTCACCGCGCCTAAGGAAGCCACCCCACCAGTCAGGATAGCTTGATTAATTGCTTCGGTGGGGATTCCTTTAGCTACTAACAGCCTGTTGAGTTCTCGGTTGAGGCGACGCACAAACGGGACAAACACCTGAGCTTCCAAATCTCGTCGCTGTAACATCCACCGCTGATCTGCCAATTCCAAGGTAAAAGACTCTTGATGTTGTAAAATCAGCTTTAGAGCAAGTCCCGCATCTAGCACCGCCTGTCCCAGAAGGGAACTTTCAAGCCTTTGCTGGAGGCGAATACGAGCGGTGATATCCAGTTCCCCAGGTCGGGGGAGTTCCAATTCTTCCAACCCCAAACTTGATAGACGCATCTGGTCTAAACCGGCAATAGCTGGTTGCCAATGCCAAGAATTACTAGAAATAGTTTTGCGATCGCTTTGTGTCCCGGAGCGTGATTGTCGCCATTTTTGAGGAAACAGCAGCTGGCAGATAATGTCCTGCTCAATTCCTTTCCCAGCATAGGCAAAACCGTGAAGCATGAAATCACTGTGTTTCAGTTCTTGCAGGTTTTCTGGCAAATCGACCAGCGCCATTTCCGTTGTGGTTGCGCCAATATTGATTACGAGGGTGCTACCAATCGGACGACGATCGCTTTGGATTGGAGGACCAGACCCCTGGGGAACGCTGAATTGTACTGTTTCACCGTTGGCTCCATCGAGTTCCGAGAGCAAACTAGCGATCGCTTCCTCGACAAAAAATACTTGCTGTGGATGCTCTATTAGTTTACTTATAAGTAAAGCTTCGCGCACATTGAAGCGATATTGTTCCGAGCAGTTAGATGGGCAAGTGCAGATGACACCGACAATATTATTGATAATTGTACAAAAGCTTTGTTCATCTATACCAACAGCAGCAGCAGTTAAACCAGGAGTAGTACTAGTGCGATCGCACTTGAGGGTCAACAGCAATTTTGAGAGCGATCGGACAACCCAAATTAAAGGACCTGCAGAAAAATCATTTAATTGCAGCACAGGTTCCCATTTCTGTTGTTCGCTTTTGTATGGGACAGCTATTTGTAAATAGGGCTTCAACTGCGCCGAGTAAAGAGTGCTTGTCTCAGTAAATGCCGAGTTAGCACTCATACTGCTAGCTAGGTTATCAGGCACTTTCTCTGAAGCAACAGATGCTGGCGCTGTCTGTAAGAGTGCTTCTACGCTTTGGGTCTCGCTGTGAGATACACTAGGCGCAGGTAGATAAACCTCTGCTGGTAAACGAAACGATGGTTTTAAGGAAGTTGCTGCTGGTTGGTTTTGTGCTGACCAGTAGAGAGGATAAACAACATTTGTGGAGCGATTCAAAAGTGCCGCAGAAATTCCGGTTGTACCCAAATCAATTCCTAGATACCAGACCGAGTCAACAAGATTGAATCCAACTTCTGTATGATTTATAAAGTCGGAACTTGCTGTTGTCGGTTCACTTTTTTTTACAATTTCAACATCTGGCTGATCAACAGACGCGGGGGAAATCTCTAACACAGACTCAACAGAGGAAGTATTCTCTGCTGTTGGTTGATTTTCCTTCGTTATTTCCAGTTGCGACTGAGAATTTAACTGCTGATCAAAACTAGCCAAATCTTGATTCAATTGCTGCAACTGGTCTTCATCCAGGGAAATATCAAACACAGATTCAGCTATAGCTTCGGCTTGAGGAAGCAAATTTTCCTGTGGTGAAGCGCTAATGTACTGTGGCGATCGCTCTAGATCCTCATCATTCGTCACTACTTCCGACATTTGCGCTTCAACAGTCACATTAGTTGCGGCTTCTGAGGTATTTGCTGCTACATTAACCAACAAATCACTCAGGACTGTAATTGTATCAGCACTTGCTGGCTCTTCCACACAGCCAGGGGCTGCAATCACTTCTGAGGCGACAACTTCCGTATTTTCCTCATGGAAAAATGTTTCCTGTGATTCAGATAATTCTTCGGCAATCGTGTCTGGTGTTGCTTGTGGATGAGGATTGCTCGCATCCACAAGACCCGCCTTTGTTTCTTCAAACAAAGGATCTGACAAAACAAAAGGAACCAGTTGTTGGACTTCGTTTGTCACGCTTTCTGATGAGGAATCTGTGGTAAAGGCAGATACATCATCTGTAACATTTGTTTCCCGTATCACCTTAGCGGTTACTTCATTCTCAGCAACCAGAGGTTGCACTTGATTTGTGGTGCCATCTGTTGCGATGATATTCGACTTCGGTGGAGAGGCTGGAGCGGTAGCAGATAAATTATCTGTGACATCCGTTTCTCCTGTAACGACCTTAGGGGCTACTTGACGACTTTGGTAGGTGAAATTGTCAGTAGCAAATAAACTGGCGTAAAGCTGGTCTACTTCATCACCAACTAACTCAGAACTATTCGGCTGTGATGCGACTGGGTTTACAGGAGTAGCAGTACCTGAACTTGGCTCGTCCACCGCTATGGCGGCGGTATCTTCGCGCTTATCACCAGTTTCCAGTTGAATAATTGTGGGTGAAGATGAAGCGGCGGGGTGTGTAAATTCAAACGATTGTGGCGCAAACTGCGTGATGTTATCCGCCCTGCTGACCGATGATGGCGATGGTGTTTCATTTTCTCGCCCAAGAAAAGATTGCTGGGGATTCAGGGGTTGTTGCTGCAACAGAGAAGTCAAATTGTTGACAAAGCTGACCATCAAGTGTTCGCCAAGCACTCCCTGACTGTGCATTCTGGCTAGTGCTTGGGATAATGACTCGTGATAAGTGTGAATGTTACGCTGTAGTGCCTCAAAGATAACATTTACAGTTCCATCTAGTGATAGTAGGCGGCGATCCAACTCCGCAGCAAACCGTGTTAACCGCTCCACCTGATCCGTTGGTTCTAACTCATGTTGAGTCGAGGTAGATGCTGGTTCTGTTGAGGAACTGGCGACATTAAGAGAATTTGCCAAATTATCTGCCGTTTGTGGTGTTAAAGTTGGCACTAGGCGACTCATCAACACCTGCAAAAATTCCGAAATCATCTGCTCCTGGTTTGCCATCTGCTGGGTTAAGGAGTAGTTGTGCAGTCGTATGCGCTCTAGTTGTCTGATTTCCTGCACCAGATTTGCTCGCTCTTGCAACAGTGTTTGTAATTCTGCTTGCAACGGCTGAAGCAATGCCGAAAAATCGATTTTTTGCTGGGGCGGGATAATAACAGTACTTTGCTGTTGGTCGGGTTGGTCTTGCTCTGGTGAAGACTGATTATTGCCTTGATCGACAAATTTCGTCAGCAAAGGCGATAATTGTGACTGTTGAGAAAGCTTGTTTTCTGAGTCGCTCTCCAACGCCTCATCCGCTAACTTGATCAGAAAGTCGCGAATTCGTTCTAAAACTTGTTTTGGCTCCGGTGCCTGACCTGGTAGAACTCTAGGCAAGCGTTTGCCACTTTTAGCGAGTAAGTTCTCAATATCTGCGATTAGTCTTTGAATTTCTTCTGCGCGGGAAGTCACTTTGATTTACCCTATTCTAGAACTGTACGTCAACTACCGAAGTTCCGAACGACGGCAGCCGCAGCTCGGACAACTCTTCTGCAATTATGTTATGCATCGCTCTTTTTTCGTGGCTATTGTCAAGGCACTTACAAGTAATAAAATACCGGTTCCGTGTATTGAAATGGTTGGTTAGTCCAAGCGGATCTAGGTTATGACTATTGATATTTTATTTTTTGGATCTCCCCAAGAGCGCGACTTTTTTAGAAGATTAGCCTGACAGCTAATTGAAGTCCAGCAATATTAAGAAAGTATTGCCGGCGTTGTATATGCCATTCTGAGGGTAACGCAGTCTAGTAACGCTGAAAGTATGACGAACCCATTAGCTTTGCTTATAACCTCTCAGACAAAAGAGCCAAAATTAATTATCTTGAGTATCATTGATGTTGTTTGTCTTAAGTAATGATGTTTGCAGACCGGATCGCCCCTAGCTTGAGCGATCGCACGCAACACACTGCTTAATGCAAAACTTTCACTCTTTTGAAACCCATAGGTAAAGATTGTTGACAAAAAGCGATCTGAGCGCTTTTTTGTGTAACATAGTTTAGTTTTATGTTTAAACGGGGCTATGCCTTAATCGCTTGATCTGAAAATGACACTCTTGTTTGTTGTGTATATTGCCGATCTAATAAATTTGTTGTGATGGAGGACTGATATACTTTGCACGCACCTCCCAATCCCTGGATTATCTCGTCATCCCCCTTTTTTCAAGGGTTGCCAGAAGCCGTTGTCGAACCAGCCTTAACTCATCTTGTCACCCGCACTCACCCACCCAATCAAGTCATTTTGCTGGAAAATGACTGGGGCGGTTCTGTATATTTTATTATCGATGGATGGGTAAAAATTCGCACTTACAATCTCGAAGGCAAAGAGGTGACGCTGAATATTATCGGCAAGGGCGAATTATTTGGTGAAATGGCGGCGCTTGATGAAGTGCCTCGCTCAACTGATGTGATTACTTTGACTCCGACGGTGATTGGCAGTATGCCGGCACAGGATTTTGTGAAATTACTTAACACAGAACCCTTGGCGGGAATACGATTGGCGCAACTGATGGCACGACGCCTGCGGCAAGTAAATCGGCGACTGCGGTTACGCGAATCTGATAGTCAGTCGCGGGTGGCAGACACGTTGTTGTTTTTGGCAGAGGGACAGGGAAAAAAAGGGCAGACAGGAACGGAAATTCCCAATTTACCTCACCGGGAATTGAGTAGTTTGAGCGGACTGGCGCGGGAAACAGTTACACGAGTATTGACAAGGCTGGAAAAAAAAGGCTTGATTAAACGGGATCAGGACATCATTTGTGTTCCCGATTTGTTAGCCCTAGAAAAAATGATAGTTTAAGAACTTATTAAGTAGCCCTGATAAACTGCCTACTGCGTACATCCGCAAGCATGAAAACCTCTCTTCCAAGCGTCCAAGCGTCCAAGCGTCCAAGAGTCCCCTATGAGTATTTTAGATTCTCTGCCGGATGAGCCAGAGGAACGCTCCTCACCTGAATCCCAAACTCAAGTTAATCAATCGTTAGATAAACAAGAGATCACGCAACACGACAGTCGGCTTAATGGGACTGCACATCCTTCAACAGGGGTTCCCCAGCCTCCCCAACTAAAAGCTGATGCGCCTTTGCGGATGGTGGAAACGGCATTTTTAGCTAGTGCGTCTAGTTTGATTTGGTTTATTAACAACTACTTTCCGTTGGGACCGGTTTTGCGGATATTTTTTCCAGTGCCGATCGC
Source organism: uncultured bacterium (assembly GCA_964245695.1). Classification (GTDB taxonomy): domain Bacteria; phylum Cyanobacteriota; class Cyanobacteriia; order Cyanobacteriales; family Nostocaceae; genus Hassallia. The sequence continues at coordinate 23,209 of CAXTNZ010000086.1, forward strand.
TCTAGTTTATCTTCGTTGGGGCAACCGAGCAGCATGGATGGCAGCTGTAGTTTCCGGGTTGCTGCTTTCGGTATTGATGGGACCGGTTCGCAGTCTGCTGTTTGTCATGCCTTTTGCTTTTATGGGGGTGCTTTTAGGCGCAACTTGGCATCGCCGTGTTCCCTGGATTGTTTCCATCACTTTGGGTACGCTGTTGGGTACTTTGGGGGCGTTTTTTCGAGTTTGGTTGCTGTCTGTGTTGTCGGGTGAAGACTTGTGGATTTATTTGATCAACCAGACGACAGATTTTCTAGAGTGGCTATTCCTGAAGCTGGGAATATTGGCGACTCCCAGTGTATTTTTCATTCAAGTGGGAGCGATCGCCTTAATTATAGTTAACAATTTTATCTATCTGTTCGTAGTTCACATAGCAGCATGGCTGTTATTGGATCGCCTCGGTAATCCTATCCCCCGCCCCCCACGTTGGGTGCAAGTCCTGATGGATAATGAAGGATAGTCATTTGTCATTTGTCATTGCTTTAATAACTTTTAACAAATGACTATTGACTAATGACTAATAATTTGATTCGCATTTATACCCAAATAGAAGAAGGTGAGGCATGGCTGCAACGCTATCGCGGTACTTCACCCGTTTTTGCCTGTGTTTTAGGATTTACTGAAACTTGTTTAATTCCGGGAATTTCCGCAGCTGGTCGCACTCCAGAGGATCGGAAATACACCGCAGTCGCCGATGCTGAGTTTTTATACTACGGTGCAGGACGAAAGCCTCAATATCCCCTACCACCTTTGGAGGCTGGCGCATCACCTGTGCTGATTTCTCGCGCTGTAGTTGAAGCACTCCAGATTCCAGTTTATTTGTTTAATGCTGGCTTGCCTCAGATGCCTGCTATGCCGGTAATTGATTTGGGTGGTTGTCCGGCTAGGTGTTTAAGTCAAGGTGCGGCGATGGATTTAGCAACTGTAAATCATTTGCTAAAACAAGGGCTGCTTTGGGGTACAAGGTTGGCTGAGAAAATCCAAAATGGGTATCTGATTTTAGGCGAGTGCGTGGTAGGCGGAACCACAACCGCCTTAGCGATTTTAACTGGCTTGGGTATTGAAGCAGTGGGAAAAGTCAACAGCAGCCATCCTGTTTGTAACCACATGCAAAAGTGGGCGGTGGTGCAAGGGGGGCTTAAAAAAATTAAAAATTCAAAATTAAAAATTAAAATTTATTTAGATCCGATGCAACTTGGGGGGGGGGGGGGCGATCCGATGCA
>CAXTNZ010000087.1:0-1846 GCA_964245695.1 uncultured bacterium
CTCCTGCAACTGTGTCGATTTCACAGCTTAACGGTTCCGCCCAACTTCTGGAAAACAACAAACTGATTAGGTTTGACCTGCAAGGACTACCAGGTACTGGGGGCACAATTGCCCTTGGGGGAGATGTGCGTGTAGAGGGAGGAGGGATACAACAAGCTAAGTTAAAGGTTCAAGCGCAAGATTTTCTTGCTTCTGATATCACCAGTCTGATTAAATTACCACTGATATTACAGGCGGGGCGAACTAATGGAAATTTACAAGTTGAATTAAAAGGGAAACAGCAACCTTTACTACAGGGAAGCGCTAGTTTACAAGGAGTGCGATTTCAAGTTCCCAAAGTGCCACAAGCATTTGTCAATTCCCAAGGAAATCTCAATTTCCAAGGTACGCAAATCAAGATTGATAATGTGGCGACTAGCTACGGTAAAATTCCATTGGTAGCTAATGGCATCATCGATACAAAAACAGGCTTTAAGTTGACAGCGCGATCGCAGCCGGTAAGTGTAGCCAATGCCTTGGAAACTCTGAAGGTAAAATCACCTTTGGCTGTAACTGGAGAAGTAAAAACCGACTTGCAGGTTGGGGGGGGAATCTCCAAACCATTTCTCTCAGGTACAGTTGTCAGCACCAAACCTGCGAAAATTGACAAAGTTGATTTAGATAACTTCCGCAGTAAATTTGATTTTTCCACTGCTGCGTCCCTAATTACCCTAAAAGATATTCAAGGGAAAGTAAAATTAGGCGGTGATGTTACTGGTGGTGGCACGATCGCTCTTGGTAAAGTTCCCCAAATAAATGTGAATTTTCGCGCCAAAAATCTGCCTGGGGATGTATTGGCAAAAGTTTACAACGTAAATACGTCTAATGTGCAAATCGGCACTGTCTCTGGCAATGCTCAGTTGAGTGGCGGTGGTAGTAATGTCCAAACTGTGGTAAATTTCCAAGCTCCGGGCGCTACATACCCCACAAGTGGTGAAGTAGCGATCGCTCCAGATAAAAGCATTTCTTTCCGCAATGTGGTTGCTAGTCTCGCTGGTGGTACAGTACAGGCATCTGGCAGTTTCGCCAATCAACGTTGGCAAGCTGTAGCCCAAACTAAAGGCATACAGTTAGAACCGTTTGTAAACAAACAAGAACGTACAGACGCGATTAATCGCGTCTCTCCACTCCAAAATGTCTCTTTGGCTGGGGCAGAATTAAACGGTCGTTTCACATTATCCGGCACTTCCGCCCCCTTTCAAGTTGCCAAAATTGACTCGGAAAACGGACGAGTTCAAATTGGTGGCGGTACTGTTGCAATTTCTAACATCAAGCTGCAAGACCAAAACGTTTCCGCGCAACTGGTAGCAGAAGGTGTAAGGCTGGGACGAGTGCTGAAAAAGACTCCCCCTATTTTACAAGCACCTTTGGCGGGTAAGTTCCAAATCGCAGGCAACAGAGAAAATTTTAGTCTGAAAACTTTGCAAGCTACAGGTGAAGCACGTCTGGGTGTTGCCGGTGGTACAGTCACAGCCTCAAATATCCGACTGGCTGATGGCGTGTATCAAGCACAAGTGCGGGCAAATGATGTAGCAGTGCAAGAATTAGCACCAGCGGCTAAGGATTTTCGCGGTAGGTTAAACGGTCAGTTTCAGGTGGCAGGAAGCGCTGAATCAATTACACCGGAAACCATCCAAGCAACTGGTCAGGCACGGGTGAATGTGGGAAATGGCACAGTCACAGCCTCAAATATTCAACTTGCTAATGGCGTGTATAAGGCGCAAGTCCAAGCAAATAATCTGCCGTTACAGCGTTTGCCATCAGTACCGCCACAGTTTCAAGGTGATTTAAACGGTCAATTTAATGT
>CAXTNZ010000087.1:1946-24208 GCA_964245695.1 uncultured bacterium
CAGTTTCAAGGTGATTTAAACGGTCAATTTAATGTGGCAGGAAGTCTGGAAGCATCCCAACGGCAAAATATTCAAGCCACCGGTCAAGCGCGGGTAAATGTTGCAGGTGGGACAGTTACAGCTTCTAATATTCAACTTGCCAATGGTCGCTATGAAGCTTTAGTGGCGGTTTCGGGTGTCGCATTAAACCGCTTTAATCAGCAATTACGCGGTGATTTGGGCGGTCAGTTACAAGTGGCGGGAACAGTGGCATCGCCCAAATTAACTGATGTGCGTGCCGCTGGTGATGTACAGTTATCTCAAGGTATTCCTGGACTTGAGAAACCTTTGAATGCAGCGATCGCCTGGAATGGTCAAAAGCTGACGATTGTCCAAGCTACGGGCCCCGATTTAAAGGCTAGTGGTGATATATTTGTCAACAATCAAGCAAGTATCCCGGAAATTACTAATTTAAATCTGAATGTACAAGCACAAAATTACAATCTGCAACAGTTGCCCCTGAAGCTACCGAGTGCAGTGGCATTGGCAGGAAAAGCTGATTTTAGCGGACAAATTACTGGCAAGTTGCCTGTGCCAAATGTACAAGGGCAACTCAATTTACGTGACTTAGTAGTAAATAAGTTAGCTTTTGAGCCGATGTTGAGTGGCAAAGTTGAGTCACAGGGGCGTGGTTTAAATTTAGATGTAGCAGGGACACGCGATCGCATTGCTTTCGCCCTCAATGCCAATAATCGCCCGGAATCCTTCGCAGTGCAGTGGCAGCAAGCATTGGCAATTGGTCGCAGTCAAGGAGATGATTTGGCGGTGCAAGTCAGAAATTTCCCCTTGCAGGTATTGAAATTAAATCCGCCACCGAATATTCGCTTGGGTGCAGGTGCGATCGCTGGATTGATATCAGGAGATTTACAGGTTAATCAGCGAACATTTGCGACAACGGGTAATATTAACATTGATAAACCAGAAATTGGCATAATTAAAGGCGATCGCTTTGCTGCACAGTTCCGCTATGGCGATGGTACAGGAACACTGACAAATAGCGAATTTGTTAAAGGCAAGAGTCGCTATGCCTTCAGCGGTACTTTGAAGCAAACTGGTAAAACTCCACAATTACAAGGCAAAGTTAATATCAGCCAGGGCGATATCCAAGATGTTCTGGTTGCAGCACAGTTATTTGAATTACAAGATTTCCAACGCGGTGCGAAAGCACCAACTTATGGTAAAGCGGAGGATCTAGTCACCACGCCGCAGGGTTTGCCAAACCAGTCCTTATTTACGCAACTGCAACGCTTTTATGAAATTGATGCACTGGTAGCAAAGCAGGAACAACAGCGACAGGATGCTTCCCCCATACCAGAATTGGCAGACTTGACGGGGACTTTCAATGGCGAAGTTGCCGTAGATACAGGCAAAGGACTGGCTGTCAATTTTAATTTAAACGGTCAAAACTTTGTTTGGGGTACAAAAAACGAACAAAATCAATGTCTTGATCTAGATCGTTGTTATAGTGCCGAACAAGTAATTGCACAAGGCAACTTTGAAAATGGTGTTCTCAAGTTGTCAGCTTTGCGACTTGAGTCTCAAAACAAACTTATCGCCTTTACAGGTGCGATCGGCAGTGAAGAACAATCTGGTCAATTACAAGTCAGTAATTTTCCTGTAGGGGTACTGAATAATTTTGTCAAACTGCCAGTTGGTTTTACAGGTAATCTCAATGCTACAGCAGCTTTAGCCGGCAACATTAAGAATCCCCAAGCCAAAGGGGAATTGCAAGTCACCAACGGAACTCTTAATCAAAAGCCAGTAGAATCAGCTACCGCAAGTTTCGACTATGCCAAAGGACGCTTGGACTTTGGCAGTCAAGTCAAGGTTTCTGGTCCAGAACCTGTCAACATCAGCGGTAGCATTCCCTACCAGTTTCCTTTTGCTTCAGCCGCACCAGACAGCAATGAAATTCAGCTAGATGTAAAGGTGAAAAATGAAGGCTTGGCGTTATTAAATTTGTTTACTAACCAGGTGGCTTTGGAGAACGGTCAGGGAGAAATAGACCTGGCGGTGCGCGGAACCAGACAGGAACCAGTTGTCAATGGAATTGCCACTATCAACAATGGCATCTTTTCAGCTCAGGCTTTGCCAGAAAAACTGACAGATGTCACAGGAAAAGTGGTGTTTAACTTTAACAGTATCTTAGTGGAAAATCTCCAGGGTAATTATAGCCAGGGTAAGGTAGCGGCTGCGGGTGAGATTCCCATCTCCCAAAATCGGCAAGTACAAATAAACAATCCCCTTACCGTTACCCTTAACCAGTTGGCATTAAATCTCAAAGGATTGTATCAAGGTGGCGCTAGCGGCAAGGTGCAAATTACTGGTGCTGCCCTTAGCCCAATAATTGGCGGTAAAGTGCAGTTGAATAATGGTAGAGTCTTGCTAGCAGAATCTGCCAACGGCACTAAGCCTAAAAATAACAGTGTAGGCGTTCTACCTTCCACTAAAGCCCTCAAGCAGGACAAGGGGAATCCTAACAACACTGCTACAACAACGACCAGGTTTAATAATCTAGAACTTGAGCTAGCCAAGGACATACAAGTTACCCGTCCACCTCTTATCAGTTTTGGAGCTACTGGTGCGCTCAACATCAACGGCTCTTTGGGTAATTTGTTACCCTCCGGAACTATCCGCCTACGGGACGGAGGTGTAAATTTGTATACTACCCAGTTCAACCTCGCCCGTGGCTATAGACAAACAGCAACCTTTAGCCCAGAGAACGGACTCGACCCCGAACTAAATGTGCGGCTATTTGCCAAGGTGCTAGATGCAGTTCCGAACAGGGTTACCACCACACCCATATCGTCGGAAATCAGCGATACCGATGGAATTGTGCCGAACTTTGAACCAGTTAAAACTATTCGTGTTGAAGCAAAAGTACAAGGTTTAGCTAGCCAACTTAACCAAAACCTGGAACTGACAAGCAATCCCTCACGCAGCGAAACAGAAATTGTTGCCTTGATTGGAGGTGGCTTTGTCAACACCCTAGGAGGTGGCGACAGTACACTCGCACTTGCCAATTTAGCAGGCTCGGCTTTGAACATTCAGAAAACTGTTAGTCAGATTGGTAATGCATTTGGCTTGAGTGAACTGCGTCTCTTCCCAACTCTCATCACGGACAAAAACGGAGGGAACACTTCATCTCTCGTATTAGCAGCAGAAGCTGGGATTGACATTTCTCGCAAGTTTTCCTTGTCAGCTATCCAGATTTTGACAGGTAGCCAACCTACCCAGTTTGGTATCAACTACCGCATAAACTACAACCTGCGAGTGCGTGGTTCTACTGCTTTTTTCTGTAATGGTAATGAGAATGATTTCTCTACCAACTCATGTGACACTCGTGCTTTGTTTGAGTATGAAAAGCGGTTTTAGTGATTGGTCATTAGTCCTTTGTCCTTTGTCAAACGACTATAGACGAATTACACATTGACTCACATCTTGCACCTACCCCATATCCCGCCTGAGAATAAATTCTCAGGCTAATAGCATAAGTCCGTTGAAACAAACTAAAATACTGTCCTAGTCAGATAAATCTTACTTTAGCTATTAGCCAAAAAATAAATTTTTTGGCGGGACGAAAAGCTGCTGCAAGATATGAGTTGAGGTGAGGAGTTACCGAGAGAGATTCGGTTCAACAACCGTTGGGAAATTCTCAAAATTTCGCCGCACCCAATCCATCCCGACTTCGTTATTGAGTTTGATGTGCTGTGGCGTATTGGTATAAAGTTTGCCTAAAATGTCAGCGTCTTGCTCGATAACGACTTCTATCAGCCGCAGAAGATTATGTTTGAGCAAATGGGCAATCGGAGTGTGCGCTTTCATGAACATCAAAACGTAAACGCGAGAGTGATTTGCTGATTCGGGAATGTAAAAATGACACTCTTTGATGCTTAAAAGCGGACTTTCACCATGCATTATTCCCATACAGGGAAAGAAGTTTTCTAAGTGAGCCTGAAGTACCTTTGGCATTAATAAAAGTGCCGGGTTTTTCAGGATGTCGCGGAGTTTAGGTTTGGTTCTCGGCTGATCAATATAAGCATGGGAGTGCAATCCGTTATCGATAAATTGTTTTAGCTGAACTTCTTCAATCTCAAATAATTGACGATGGGTGCCATTTTGGTGATTGTAGTCGTGCATGTTTAGTAGCAGAGTGAGAATATCGGTTTTGATGCTGCAATTTCCTGTAAAACCAATAAATTGGTACTCCGCTGCAATTTCATTCATAACTGTTGGGATGGGAATCTTCGGTTCATACCCACCATAAAACCAAACAAAATCACCTTGAATGATTAACTCCAATGGCTCGATCAAGGATTTTGTTGGCTTGTCGGAACCTGGTAAAACTGTGCAGCCAGCGCTATCAAATTCCAACGCATGAAACGGACAAGCCACTGTAGTAGTATTATCTGGCTTGGTTACACACCATCCTTCCGAAAGCATAGCACCCATGTGAGGGCAGGCATTCGGCAAGCAATTAATTTTACCTTTACTGTCTTGCCAGAGAACGTAGTCGTTGCCGTAAAGTGATACTTTCATAAGTTGATTGAATTTGAGCATAGCCCGATGTGCTAACAGCCACGGTGCGCCTTGCAGCATAAACATAAATGTCTCCGATTGAGTTAATTACACTGAGTTTAGTATCGACACTTCAAAGCTGTCTCGCGCAATATAAGCGATAATTAGCGCAATCTTCCGTTTATATACGAAAAGCTGTGACGAGTAATGATAATTTTATATATTACTAATTTCGAGTTGTAAGAATTATTAAACGTAGACGCGAACGCGAGTGCGTCTGGTCAACTGCTAGCCAGGAATTTGAAAAACAAGAAATAGCTACGGCATTATCTCTTCAAGAAGAAGAAAGTCGCATTTTAGCACAAGCTAACGATACTTTAACTACGGCTATTACGTAATCAGGATGAAAAATTAAGCCACATCAAGAGTAAGCGCAAAGACAAACTGAGCAGCAAGCATTTTCTTTACTACTTCTGTGTCAATACCCAAGATTTTTAAGCAACTTAACTGGTCTATCACATTTAACATACTGTACTCTGTCACACGGAAGCCTTGTTCATAAGCGAATTGCCGCGCCGCTTCTAGTGTGACAAAATTATTATCTACTAAAGACCTGCCTGTAAGGTTGGTAGCTGCTTGTAATAAATTCTGTAAATCTGGGTCATCTTGTAGTGATTGTACCAAACTAGCTGTGTCAATGAAGTCAGGGGTAATCCAGACACCGCCATAAGAATAAAGCATCTCGCGGACATTGGCACACACAAGTTGTTTCTCTGCCACATTGAGATGTGTCAGCAACCCCTCACACAAAATCATGATTGGCTGTCCTGCATTTAGTTGTTCAGCACTCTTCAAAAACTGGCTGGGACGGTTAGTAGCATCAATTTCCAGAAAGTGGAGATTGGGACGTTCCCCAATGAGTTGCTGAACCATTTGCTGTTTACAAAGAATCATCGCAGGCAAGTCACTTTCAATAAATGTGATGTTCGGATTACAAGACATAAAAAGCCCACGCGGCAGCAAACCGGATGCTAGTTCTAAAACTTGCGCTATTTGATATTGAGCCATAACTTGGTTGATGGTTTTATAGCGTGCTTCCACGCGTGCGGTAAGCAAAACGCTTTTGTCCTGGTTTTGTGTTTGAGGTAGTTCCACCAACCTTTGCGCCAAGACCAACTGTGCCAATTCCTTGGCATAAGGAATATCTGTAAACTGTCTGGCTAAGCTCACCATGAAAGCAGTGAGGATGATTTTGTCAAAGTTGCTAGCTTGCATTTTATTCATGAATTTTTCCGGCATTAAACACTTCAAAGTCATAATTTTGGCGGTCTTCTGCTTTTGGAAGTATTGAGTTTCTCCACGGGATACGTAAGATCAAATATCACGCAATTCTTGGAGTTTAGTATTTATAAGGTAATGCTGTCTCGCGCAATCTTCCGAAAACTAGCGCAATCTTCTGAAAAATTTAGCAGTAAATCGCCCTCAGACTCTTATGTCTGGGGCTACACATAAAAAGTCCACGCGGACTTTTCGCCTCTAAACCTGCCAACGCAGGCTTAGTTTGTGTGCAAGATGAACCACGAATTCTATTCGATAAAGACTTTTGCAAAAAGTCTAACTTGCTTTTTTAAATACTTGAGGAGTAATGCCGACGTATTTGCGGAAAACTTTAGCAAAATGACTTTGACTTTGAAATCCTACAAGCTGGGAAACTTGTAGAACTGATAATTCTTGCCTTGCGAGTAAAGATTTTGCTTTCTCGATTCGGCATTTAGTGACATATTGGTGAGGTGCGATTCCTGTTGATTGCTTAAATAGGGTGGCAAAATAATGCGGACTCATCTGGGCGCTCGCGCTAATTTCTGCCAGCGATAAGTTTGTATCTAAGTTATCGTTGATGTAGGCGATCGCTTCTTTTAATTTGTGCTTTGGCAATCCACCTGTGTATTCTCGGATGATAAGTTTCCGCGCCGAATAGCGTTTCAACAAATGCACGGCTAGCATATTTGCCGCTGACTCTGCATAAAGGCGACTATCAACTATACTTATTTCTAATTCTCTTTTTAATGCTAGTCCAATTTGTTGAATTAATGGATCGTGGCTTTGCAGTTGCTGGATAATTTCAACGTTATCAACGAATTCATAAGCAGCACGCATCAAAAATGCTGGTTCAAGACAAAGGATAATAAATCCTAATTCCTGCTCAAATTCTACTGCTGGGGAAATTTGGTGTGCCGGAAAAATCGCTACATCGCTCGCAGCATAAGATTTGTGTTGCCATTGTTTGTTGATTTTCATGTTTGCCTGAAAACCTTCAATGCAAATTGCACTAATGTGCTGGGAAGGGCAAGTTTCCGGAATTTTATGATTTAACTGTCGATGATAGGCAAAATAAAAACCATTCCAACCTGTCACTGGGGTGGAGAGAATTACGGGTTTGGGAAGGATTGGTTTGAGTTTTTCTGGTTCAGCGGCATTAATTATTAAAGGGTTCTCTATTTGCATTACTATTTACGGGATGATTTATTCACGCACTCCTACGCAAAGACGCAGAGAAAATTAAGTTATTTTAATTGAAAAATCAGAAAATAAGTCAGCTATACTCATTTAGGACCGCTCGCCAACTTTTTATTTGGCAAGCGATCGCCTAGATGATTCAGCTTGGCGCATGGTTTTATAAAATACAACTGAATGGTTGAGGTGGGTATCTTCACAGAAAAGCCTACTTATTCAAGTTCTCTCTAATCCTGGTTTAGTAATTTCGAGCAGTTGTCTATGGGTCTTCTTCATCTTCAACTGCACGTTGTTCATACTCCGCAATAATGCTCCTAATGTCATCTGCTGCGATATCGGCTTGTTCGGATTTAGTATAAATAGTCAGCAGAATGATTCCTGTTGCTGTTTTGACGTAATAAATGAGACGGTAACCACCACTTTTACCTTTTTGAATATCGCTATTTTGGACTCGCAGCTTAAACACTTCATAACCAATTTGAGATATCTGATCTCCAGGTAACTCTCCCCGTTCAATTTGTGCGATTACGGGTTGTATATCATTACGAATACTGCGATATTTCTTGGCAAGAGTGCGTAGATTTCGGTTGAACGTTGGCGCAGCTTCAACTTGAATAAATGGTTGCTCAGACATCCTCAATTCCTTCCCAAAGTTGAGCAACAGGAATCGTTTGTCCAGTCATCGCTTCATGCCAAGCTTGACGAAAATCTTCTAGAATCGCTTCTTTAGATTTATCATCTTCATCGATTTCTGTTTCTTCTGGGATGAGGACAATTACTTCAACGCGACTGTTCTTATCCATTATTAAGGGGCGATCTAAAGTAAGTTGTCCCTGCTCATCAATGGTTGCCATCACTTTAATTGCTTTCATTTTTTGTCCAATTATACTGACCGTTTTCATCAACACTTCCCGTCACTTATTGCGCTCTCATTTTTTATTTTGTTCTTACCAAAACGATTTTTGTTGTGCGTTTTATGTATCTGCTTACTTTTTCTATAAATTCACGCCATTAAGTAATAGTCGTACAATCGACAACCCCAAAATTATCAAAAATAGCACTAGCCCAATTGTGCAAGCATAACTAATTTCTAAGTTATTGAATGCTTGCTCATAAAGATAATAAACAATCGTTTTCGAGCTATTGCGCGGTCCACCTTGAGTCATGATGTAGACTTCTTCAAATACCTTGGTGGCAGAAATGGCAGAAATCACCGCCACCAATGCTAAATACGGTTTCATCAAGGGGACGGTAATATCCCAGTGTTTGCTAATACCATCTGAGCCATCAATTGCTGCGGCTTCGTACACATCAGCGGGAATTGATTGCAACCCAGCTAAATAAATCACCATATAATAGCCTAATCCCTTCCACACGGTGACTGCCATAACACTATAAAGTGCAAAATGAGGGCTAGTTAACCAGGGAATTCCTTCGGGAAAAATGCCTTTAAGCAACTGATTGAGTAAGCCGTTTTCTGCATATAGCCATTTGAAGGCGATACCCGCAACTACCATTGAAATTACTACTGGTGTGTAGTAAGCAGCTCTAAACCAATTCATTCCCCGTAGCTTCTGATTCACTAAAATTGCCAAAACTAAGGGGGCAATGACTAAAATAGGCACTACACCGACAAGATAAATCAGTGTATTGACTAAAGTTTGCCAAAAAACAGGGTCATGAGATAAGCGCTGGAAGTTGGCAAAACCAACCCATTGCGGCATTTGGGTAATGTCGTATTCGTAGCGGGTAAAGCTGAGGTAAAACGCTTGCAGTGCGGGATAAAAAACGGTTAAGCCCAAGATAATTAAGGCGGGTAGCAAAAACAGGTAGGGAGTTAATCGCTGTTTGATAATTGAATTTTTGGATGTCAATCTATTCATAGGGGCGTTTTTTTTTCGTGCTTTTGGCGGATGGATTTTCCGCCCTTAATAAGTGCAAGATAAGGAAAGGTAATTAATTTCAATTCCTTATTGTCAATCTCTAATAGGGATTTTGACTGTCGCTGCGACGATATTTTACACAAATTTCTAGATTAACGAGGATGATTCATGATCGCTAACCAACATGAGAAGGGATGGGAAGTTATTTACCATCGCGCACATGCTTTGCTGGCTGCTCAATTGGCTGGACATTGGAATGCTTCAGACCGTCCGGTGCGTTGGCTGGAGACGATCGCCGCAATTTCCCATCACGATGATTTGGAAAAAGAGTGGGAAGGTAATCACCTCACTAAAGCTGGCGGACCTCTGGATTTTACTTTAGAAAAGAAAACCGATCTCAAAAGGCTGCGATCGCATACGCAAAATGCTCGCTATCGGGGACGATGGGTGGCGATGCTGATTTCTATGCACATGAGCTTTCTCACTGAAGGTAAGCGCGGTGAATCACCAGAATTGGATAGTTTTCTTGATGAGCAATTAGAAAATCAAAAGCAATGGCGCAAAGAGTTAAATATTACCAAAGATGAAGCCGCCGATGCTTATGCTTTTTTTGAATGGTGCGATCGCTTGTCACTCATTCTCTGCAACCGTGAGTTACCTGATGGCGAACGTGCTTTAGAAATTAGTTCTCGTTTAAATGACACGCGCTACGATGTTATGCAACGTAGCGATGGCAGTGTCACTGTACAACCTTGGGCTTTCCAAGAGCAAGAGTTTACTGTCAGAGTCGAAGCTTGCTATCTCGATCAAATGCAATTTAGCAGTAATGACGAACTGACAGAGGCGCTTAAAACAGCACCAATCAAAACATTAGAGTGGAAATTTGTCAAGTAGTTATCGCTTGCCTTGGGGTATGGGTAAATGCAATTGTGAATGTTAGGTATTTACAAGCTTTGCTTACGCCAACTAATTTAACGGAGAACAGCCCCAATGGAAACCGACAACAACTTGCCCATTGAGCATCAAAGTGTACCAGTAAGTCACCGTGGATTGCATGACTTTTTGTACTCTGACGACAACGAACACGCTCCCACCGAGGTTACTTTTACACCTGAAGTAAATAATGAAGCCGATATTATGCCTCTTGAGGCTTGGTGTGCGCTTTCCCAAAATGCCAAAATCGCAGGTGTATACGCGGTTTTAGACACAGAACGCTGCACCCAGTATATCGGCTATTCCCGCAATGTCTTGCTTTCTTTAAACGGTCATCTCGCTCAAAATAATAGCCAAAAGTGTGCTTTTGTGCGCGTGCAAAACTTCAAGTTCCCCAAGCGGCAAGAAATGGAAGATATGCGGGATGCTTGGATCAAAGAACTAGACAGCATTCCACCTGGTAATGATTCAGAAAGCGGCATGTGGGCTAGTACAGTCGGAGAAGTTGCCAAAGCAACGATGTCAGAAGCAGAACGTAATGCCTACGAGGAGAAAAAGCTGAAATTACGTAAAGCAATGGCTGACACCACTCTGACTAAAGAGTTAGAGAATATGGATGTAAGTGATGCCGAACGACGGACTCAACTTGAAGCTGCTGTGAAAAACGACGACTGGAGTGTTGTTATTCAACAGCAAACACAAGAAACATGAGAAAGAGGGGGAAAGGGTAAAGGGGAAAGGGGAAAGGAATTTTATAGGACTTACGCAAAAACCCTCCCAAACTCTTATTTCTCTGTGTTCTCTGTGTCCTCTGCGGTAGCCTGCGGCAAGCCGCTCCGCGTCTACGTTTTTCCATAATTTTGTATAAGTCCTGTTTAAATTCGATTGCTTCGAGTTCGGAACACGAAACTTCGAGTTCGGAACACGGAACTTCGTGTTCGGAACTCGTAGTAAGCACTTTAGTGCTTAAAATAAGCGCTCATAGCGCTTACTACGAGCTTATTTTACGTTTTCGTGTGACACTTGCCTAAGTCCTGTTTAAGATTGTTCTACCCAACTACCGCGATAACCAGTGATGATGCGGCTACCATCTTTGAGGACATGAATTTCTATTTGGTCGCTTGCCCAGGTAATCTGGTCTTGAAAGGCTGGATTAAACACATGCACCCGCTGGTTAGTAGAAGACACTGGGGAATTAGGAGAATTAATTGCTTTTGACTCGACAAAAGCCCCATCAATCAGAATATCAAGCTGTGTTAACAACTCTTGCGCCCCCGCTGGTGCAGATTCTGACTGTAGTTTCTCTAAAGTGAACCCAGTAAAAGACATTACATTTAATCCAGCGGCTTTTAGCTGACGAGCCAGACTAGATAGCGCGGGTGCTTGCCAAAAAGGTTCTCCTCCAGAAAATGTTACACCTGTGTTGCGAGGATTACTGAGGATTTTTTCGGCGAGGCTATCAATAGAAATTAATTGATTAATCTCAAACGACCAAGATTCAACATTAAAGCAGCCAGGACACTCGCGCAAACAACCTTGCACCCAGACTACAGCACGACAACCAGGACCGTTGACTTCTGACTCATCAATATAACCCATGATGTTGAGACAGCCAGGGGGAATTTCTTCGAGTGCTGGGGATGGGTTGATTGATTGTTGTTCCATCTTGCCTCCTTTTAACTGTGAGCCTTAACCGTTAACTATAGCTAGCAAAGACTTGCAGTACATCAGCACTGATACTATGACAGAATTTAAACCGCTGATACACGCGGATAAACGCGGATAAAATAAATATCCGCGTTCATTCGCGTTTATCTGCGGTTGCAATTTTAAATTTTTTTTCTCAAAACACTTGACTTAGAGCGCACTCTAAGTTTTAAGGTAGTTTGTATAGTTCTGCGGAGGTGGCGATGGAAACAGAACTCACGATTCAACAAGTGGCGGCGCTAACCGGGTTAAGTGTGCATACACTTCGCTATTATGAGCGTCAAGGGCTGCTGGAGCCAGTCAACCGAGCGGCGAACGGACATCGTCGCTACCGTGCTGAGGATATTACGCGAATTGAGTTTTTAACTCGATTGCGAGCTACAGGAATGCCAATTCGCCAGATGCAACAGTTTGCTAACTTGTATCGAGAGAAACCTGAGGCTATAAGCGATCGCCG
The DNA here is from genome assembly GCA_964245695.1 of uncultured bacterium. Classification (GTDB taxonomy): domain Bacteria; phylum Cyanobacteriota; class Cyanobacteriia; order Cyanobacteriales; family Nostocaceae; genus Hassallia. The sequence goes on from CAXTNZ010000087.1 coordinate 13,998, forward strand.
TTTAATTCTCGAAGCTCATGAACGTCAGGTTCAAGAAGGTATCCGCGAACTTAATCAAAATTTAGAGGTGATTCAGCAAAAAATTCAATACTACAAAAAGTTAGAAACCAGCAACAAAACTGATAATGCCTTTATTCATCTCCAACATGACTCATTAAACTGTTTAACTAAGGAGCAATCAAAACAAGAGGCTACGCTAAAGTCTAGCTTATCTTCAGCGGTATCGGCTGAGGAGAAAGCTCAAGTGTAAAATCCGATCTCAAACAAAACGCAACTCATACACATTACTCACCAATCAGTTAGCCTAGTTGGTTCGCACCAGCACATACAAATTTTGATTATTGCCACGCATGAGGCGCAAATTGTCATCCAAATAGGTAATATCTGACCAGCCGCTAAAATCAAGCTTTGATTCTAAAGCTGATTGAGAATCGATTCCTAAGCAAGAGCGAAAGGTGGAAACTTCCAAATCGTTGGTTGCACTTTTAACGGAGGTTTCTAAAAAATCAATGTTGAGACGTTTAGAGTCTTCTACTCTGTAGCGTCCTGTTACCGCAGCAACGCCTTTGACACCGGAACCTACGGTAAACTCAATTAAGTTAATGTACTGCTGACCATCCAGATAAACTTCTTGAAAGATATCAGTAACATTAACCGTCACATTCGGCAGCTTTCCAAAAGAAAGACGTTGAAGTGTAGTTTCTCGTTCTAATCCGAATGTACTGTACAACAACTGCCAGCGTCCTTGAACCAATTCCATAAAACTTGTAGGTTCAACAGTTGGATTTAGCACTTCCAGAGATTCCGCTAATGTCTCGATTTGCTGCTTAATTGTAGGGGTGGAGTTAAAGCCAATGTCAGTAGCCGTTGAAATAGAAATCAACTCTTTTTTGAGGTTTGCGATAACGCTCACTATAATCTTCTCCCAAAAAATTTCTTTGTGTTTTAAGCGCGAAGCACCTTGACATCAAGAATTCGAGACAAACGCATCAATTAGTTTACGCGCAATGCTTAGCTTTGGCGGAATCTGCGGTAAATTATCTTTTTTAAACCAAGCTGCGTCTGCTATTTCTTTCTCTTCGATGACGATTTCACCATCAGCATATTCTGCTGTAAATCCTATCATCAGCGAGTTGGGAAAGGGCCAAGATTGAGAGCCAAAATAGGAAATATTCTTGACTGAAATCCCCACTTCTTCTTTAACTTCGCGGATGAGGGTTTCTTCTAACGATTCTCCTGGTTCGACAAAACCGGCAAGCACGCTGTACATAGCTTGCGGAAATCGATTAGCGCGAGCTAATAAAAGTTCTTCCCCACGGGAGATTAAAACAATGATAGCTGGGGAAAGGCGAGGATAATTAACTAAACCACAATTAGGACAGCGTTTAGCGCGATCGCCTGATAATTGTGTTGTCGCAGTGGCACAATGTCCGCAATATTGGTGCGTGCGATCCCATTCCATAATTTGAAAGGCTCGACCGCTAAGGGCAAAAAAATCTTCTTCCAGAATACCGTATAACTCGCGCAGTCCTCGAAAAATCATGCCCTGAGGAGGTACTGTATCTTTTGGTAATTCGGCACAATAACATGGGTGATTATCAATTGTGCCGAGAAATTGTGTCCTAATGGGCTTTAAGTTAATTTCTGCCAAGTTTATTAAATGGGGAATTTGGCTAGAAGTGCGATACTCCTCTGGAGTCGCTTCTCCTGACGGAGACGCTATGCGAACGCGATCGCAAATAAGTAGTTTATTGCCTACAAAGGCAAACCACCAAGCTGGTTGAGATTGTTGTGTGGGTGGAGTTATTCCGGGAATGAAAATTCTAGTCATGCGTGTACAACTGTTTGACTTTTATCGTAAGCTTTCCCGGCGTTCGATGAGTGATGAAGATATTTTTTAAGCACAAAGCGTGCTTACTACGAGGAGAGAATTTATGAAGACACGCAAGCTTGGAAGTCAGGGTTTGACGGTTTCGGAATTGGGACTCGGATGTATGGGAATGTCTGAGTTTTACGGTGCGGTTGATGAGACTGAATCTATTGCGACGATTCACCGTGCTTTGGATTTGGGTGTAAATTTGCTCGATACTGCTGATATGTATGGCAAAGGAGCAAATGAACAGCTTGTTGGTAAGGCAATTAAGGATAGGCGATCGCATGTTGTCTTAGCAACTAAATTCGGTATCCTGCGTAGTGATGATAGCGGCTTTCGTGGTATCAATGGTAGCCCGGAATATGTTCGCTCTGCTTGTGATGCTTCTTTGCAAAGGCTTGGTGTTGACTACATTGACCTTTACTATCAGCACCGCGTCGATCCTAATGTTGCCATTGAGGAAACTATCGGCGCAATGGCAGAGTTAGTACAACAAGGTAAAGTCCGCTACCTGGGAATGTCGGAAGCAGCGGCAGAAACTATTCGACGCGCTCATGCTGTCCACCCAATTACGGCTTTGCAGTCGGAATATTCACTTTGGCAACGCGAACCAGAAGACGAGATTTTACCGACTATTCGCAGTTTGGGGATTGGCTTTGTTCCATACAGTCCACTTGGCAGAGGCTTTCTTTCCGGACAAATTACCAGTCCCGATGACTTTGCGGCTGACGACTACCGGAAAAATTTACCTAGGTTTCAAGGTGATAACTTTGACAAAAATCTTCAGGTTGTGGAGCGCGTCAAGGAAATCGCTAAGGAAAAAAATGCAACACCGGGACAATTAGCTTTAGCGTGGTTGCTAGCGCAAGGAGATGATATCGTACCGATTCCCGGAACAAAGCGCGTAGCTTATTTAGAAGAGAATGTTGCAGCGGTAGATATTACATTAACAAAAGCAGAACTTGCACAAATTGATGAGGTATCACCATTAGGTGTTGCCGCAGGCGATCGCTATGCGGATATGAGCAGCGTTAATAGATAAACTGTTTAGGTAACACCAAGAAGTAATATTAACTATGCAAGACCTTGCATTTAAATAGGGGGCATTCAGCATAGAAAGTAGAACGACTGATGCATTAGTACGTGCTTACTTATCTCTCCAGCAAATTATTGGTGATTTGTACACAGAGGCAGACAACGCCGTAGCTGCTGGCAATTATAATGATGCTAGTTTGCTTACTGGACAAGCCGACGTACTTTACCAAGTAGCAGAAAACTTGGAGACTGTAATCGCAGAGAATGAGGAATAACTATGAGTGACTTACAATCCCAAATTAGACTTGAATCACAGCAAGCAGCCCAACTAAGTAAAGAAGCAGTTGCTGCATTTGCTGCTAGAAACTTTACTCAAGGTAAAGCATTGATGAAACAAGCCGTGAATCATGGTCGAAGATGTCAGAACCTGATCCAGCAATATAGCCAGTCCAACATTAAAACAATTCCTTAAAACTAATTAGAGATTTTAACTTCTCTAGTCTTCTTAGTTTTGTGATTGCAGTCTTAAAAATCATGCCGACAATATCTGTCGTCTTTAGCTGTAAAGCCTCACGAATGCGGCATGATGTATAGTAACAAATGCCAAAAAGCAGCTTCTCAGTAAGTGAAAACACGCTCATCTAGCGTGGAACTAATCGCAAAGCTTTTTCATCAGTGGTTGTGCGTCCGCTGATGAAATCAAAATTAAGATGAAAAACTTTCCATCTCGCTTAAACCGCCTACCTATAGTAATACCAATTTGGAAAAAGAATCTTGAAGATGTATTGTCGAAACGACTATATAGACGAGACTCCACAATCCAAAATTGCGAAGCATTGCGAGCGAAGCGCGGCAACCTCAAATCCAAAATCCAAAATGGTATAATCCTTTTTAGCTTCTCTGTATTGCTTTTGCTGTGGTTGACGCCGCTATTACCGACTTTGGCAAAACCAGAGGTTCAAGTTTTTGAGCAAGTTTGGCAAACGGTAAACGACAACTTTTTTGACCCCAAATTTAACGGAGTAGACTGGAAAGCTATCCGAGAACAGTATAAACCTCAAATAGCGCGAACCAAGTCAACTGAAGAAGCTGCTGTCATCATCAATCAGATGCTTTCTCAATTGCGGACTTCGCACACTCACTTTTACACTGCAAATGAACCGGAATATTACCAGCTTTTAGGGATTTTTTATCCGAGAAGTAGAGATTTACAAAAGGAATTAAGAAAGATTTTCCCCAAAGGCAAAATTGAATACAGCGGTATTGGTGCGTTTACCAAAGCGATTAACGGCAAGATTTTTGTGAAAGCGATTCTGGATAAAAGTCCGGCTGCGTCTTCCGGCTTAAAGGTGGGCGATGAAATACTGAGTGTAGATGGTAAGCCGTATCAAGCAATACAGTCTTTTGCGGGTAAAGCGGGTCAACAAGTTAAATTGTTGATTCAGAGAACAGCGGATGTAAATAGTCGGCAAGAAATAGCGATCGCTCCCAAAATGCTGGATACAACTAAAATCTTTTTTGATGCTCAACAAGCCAGCACTCAAGTAATTGAACAACAAGGCAAGAAAATTGGCTATGTTCATATTTGGTCAAATGCAGCCGATCCGCATCAGCAACAGTTGCAAGATGACTTGATTTATGGTCGTCTGGAAAGCGCAGACGCATTAATTTTGGATCTTAGAGACGGTTGGGGTGGAGGAGATTTAGATTATCTCAACATATTTACGGCAAAACCAGGACCAAGCGTCACGAATATTCGACGTAATGGCAAACAATACACTTATAATTATCAATGGAAAAAGCCGACGGTGATGTTGGTCAATGAAGGTAGCCGCAGCAGCAAGGAAATTCTCGCGTTTGCTTTTCAACAACACCGCATCGGACAAGTAATTGGCGCCAAGACAACCGGTGCTGTGGTGGCTGGTAGTCCGTTTTTGATGAAAGATAATAGCCTGCTTTACGTAGCAGTTACAAATGTATTTCTCAATAATGACCAAAGATTAGAGGGTAAAGGTGTCACCCCAGATATCAGTGTTTCCTTCTCCTTAGAATACGCTCAAGGAGCAGACCCGCAAAAACAGCGGGCGATAGAGACTGTGCTACAGGCGTTGCAAAAATAGAAATTTGGGGACGCTTGGACGCTGGGATTGGGTACTATGTACTAGGTACTGGGTAAGAAGAAAATAGTACACTTGTGCGCGATGGGGGAATATGGGAGGTAGGGGGAGAAACTACTTCCCCATCTTCCTCCACTTCCCCCAATTCCCAATCACCAATCGCCAATCGCCAAAACCCCATCGCCAATGGACAGCAATCCACAGCAGACAAATCAAGGGAGCATTTTAATAGTTGATGATTCGCCGGAAATTCTGCAAATTTTATCTGCTACTTTGTCTCAACGCGGATACACAGTTCGCGGTGTAATTACAGGTTCAATGGCTTTAATGGTGGCGCAATTGGCTCTACCTGATTTAATTTTGCTGGATATCAAAATGCCAGAAGTTGATGGCTATGAAGTTTGTCAACAACTGAAAGCTGATGAAATCACCCGCGATATTCCTATAATTTTTATTAGCGTTTTGTATGATGTTTTTGACAAGGTTAAAGCTTTTCAGGTAGGCGGTGTAGACTACATCACCAAACCATTTCAAGTTGAAGAAGTTTTTGCCAGAGTAGAAAATCAACTGACGATCCAAAGGCTGCAAAAACAGTTAAAAGAACAGAATAATCAACTGGAAAATGAGATTAAAGAGCGTCAGCGGGTTGCCGTTGAGTTAAATAACCGTAATATCCAAATAGAATCTATTTTAAATTCTGCCCAAGTAGGAATTTGCCTAACGGATGAAAATGGATATTTTGTAGATGTAAATTCAGCATATTGTCAGCTTTATCAATTGACGCGCCAAGAAATCATTGGTCAACTCTTTACTCTGCATTATCCAAATTTAAATAATGAAGAAAAAGCAGGTTTAATTCAGCAATATCAAGATTTTATTCGCACTGTATCAACGCCAAAAAACGAAGAATTTACTATTAGGCGAAAAGATAATTCACAGTTAACTGTAAATATGACGCGGGGGGTTTTTCAAAAAGATGACGGCAAATTTTTTGTCGTTACTACAGTAATGGATATTACTAGCCGCAAAGATGCAGAAAGAGCTTTGAAAACGAGCGAAGAACGTTGGCAATTAGCTCTCAAAGGCAACAATGATGGCATTTGGGATCACGACCTGAGAAGCAATAAACATTTCTTCTCTGCCCGGTGTAAAGAGATACTAGGATATGTTGACAATGAATTGAATGATTTTGATCAATGGGCGAAGTTGATTCATCCTGACGATCAAGATCGGACGATAAGTGCTTTTCAAACTCACCTGAATCGCCAAACTCCCCAATATATTGCCGAGTACCGAATGCGCTGCAAAGATAACAGTTATAAATGGATTTTGTCGCGGGGAGAGGCACTATGGGATGAAGCGGGAAATCTGGTGCGAATGGCTGGCTCAATAACAGACATTACTTATAGCAAACTCGCAGAAGATGCACTGCAACAACAACTGAACCGCAGCAATTTACTTAGACAAATTACAAATGAAATTCGTTCGGAATTAGACACGCAAAAAATATTGGAGACAGCTGCTAGACGAATAGGTGAGGCGCTTGGTGTTAGTCGCGCACTTATTCATACTTACGTCAGCTTGCCAAATCCCAAAATTCCAACTTTGGGCGAATTTCTGGCTTTTGGCTATGCCTCGCTGATGAATTTTGAGATACCCGTTTCCGGCAACCCCCATCTGCAACAAATATTATTGCAAGATAATGCGATCGCCTCCTATGATGTTTTTGCTGAACCACTGTTGCAGAACGCCCAGCATATTTGCCGCCAGTTTGAAATCAAGTCGATGCTGGCAGTACGCACTTCATACAAAGGTGAAGCTAATGGTGTAATTGGTTTGCATCAATGCGATCGCCATCGGGATTGGACAGCAGCGGAAATTGACCTATTAGAGTCTATCGCCGCCCAACTGGGAATTGCCATAGCACAAGCTACACTGCTAGAGCAAGAACGTCAAGCAAGTGCAGAATTACATAAACAAAATATCCAGTTGCAGGCAGAAATTCGCAATCGCATCTTAGTAGAAGCCGCCCTGAAAGCGAATGAAAGTAAATACCGCCGCTTAGTTCAAACATCCCAAGACGTGATCTGGAGACTAGATATCGAGGGGTGTATTACTTTTGTCAACTCTGCTGTCAGAAAAGTTTACGGCTACGAACCCGAAGAAATGATTGGGCGTTCTTGGACTGATTTCGTATCGCCAGAACAACTTGCCAAAGATACAGAAATGTTCGGGCTTGTTCTCAATGGCGAGACTATCTTTCAATATGAGACTACTTGGCTAGCTAAAGATGGTAGCCTCGTTTATCTGATGGTGAATGCGATCGCCTTGAAAAATGAAGCAAATTTAATTATCGGGACAACAGGTACAGCTAGCAACATCACAGAGCGTAAACTCTTAGAAGCAGCGCGTCGCGCTTCTGAAGAAAAGTTAGCATCAGCTTTTAGGTCATCTCCTGATCCTATCGCCCTCTGTACTTTCCCGAAAACACGCTATATCGAAGTTAACGACAGCTTTTGTCATTTTTTTGGTTATTCTCGTTCTCAGGTAATCGGACTAACTAACAAACAATTGAATATTTGGGTGAATACAGAAGAATGTGCTTTCCTCGCCCAACTTATGCAACAGACAAAAGCCATTCGCAATCATGAAGTCGATTTTCGCACGGCAAGTGGGGAAATCAAGACGGCGCTTTTTAGTGCGGAACTAATCGAGATTGACGGACAACAGTACATGCTTGGTACATCTAAAGACATTACCGAGCGCAAGCAGGCAGAAAATGAAAGCCGTTTGCTGCTGTTAACAACCCAAGCAATCACTCGTGCCCTGAATGTCAACAGTGCATTAACACAAGTTTTGCGTTTAATTTGTAACACTATAAGCTGGGATTTTGCTGAAGCTTGGACACCTAGTGATGATGGCACTGTTTTAGAACATAGACTAGATTGGTACGATAACCAAAGCAGTTTAGAATTATTCTGCCGGTCTAGCCAACATGTCACATTTGCTGCTGGAGTGGGACTACCAGGGCGAGTTTGGCTCAAAAAGCAACCAGAATGGATCGAAAATGTGTCTGCGGTCGGTGAGCCAATTTTTCTGCGATCGCAAATTGCTGCCCGTGTAGGATTAAAAGCAGGTTTTGGCGTTCCGATTCTGGCTGGTAACGAAGTATTGGCGGTTTTGGTGTTTTTTAAACGCACCTCACTACCAGCAGATAAGCGGTTGCTGGAGTTAGTCAGCGCAGTAGCTGCCCAGTTAGGTGCGCTAATTCAGCGAAAACAAATAGAAGCGGCACACCTGCAAAGCCAAGCCCGCCTCAATGCCTTTTTTAGTGGCGCTCCCGTCGGCATGAACATTTTAGATCACCAATTGCGGTTTGTGCAAATCAACGAACTGCTAGCAGAGATTTATGGGCGACCTCAGCAAGATTATATCGGTAAGACTCTCCATGAGGTGATACCCCTGATGGCACCGTTGGTTGCACCATTTTACGAGCAGGTTTTGAGGACTGGTCAACCGATTCTTAATTTAGAAGTAAGCGCAGCATCAGCCAAGCAACCGGATATTCTGCGTCACTTTTTAGCTTCTTACTTTCCGATTCCTGGGGAGGACGGTAACCCCTGTGGAGTGGGTACAGTTTTAGTAGAAATTAGTGATCGCAAGCAAGCAGAATTAGCTTTGCAAGCCAGCCAGCGCCGCTATCAAACTTTAGCAGAAGCCTCACCAGTTTGCATATTCCATACTGATGCTAATTTTGTTGGCTTGTATATCAATCAGCGCTGGACGGAGATTACTGGACGCTCTGTAGAAGATGCTCTGGGGATGGGTTGGGTATCCGCCTTACATCCAGACGATCGCCATCTCGTTTTTACCACATGGAATCAAGCCGCAACAACTAAAACTTTGTATCAATGTGAGCATCGCTTCTTACATGCAGATGGCACGAGTATTTGGGTAATTTGTCAAGCATTGCCCGAACTTGGTGAGGATGGAGAAATTCTAGGTTTCGTCGGTACAATTACAGAGATAAACGACCGTAAAGTAGCAGAAGTTGCATTACAGGAGAGTGCCGAGAGGGAACGTACAATCGCCCATGTGATTCAAAGGATGCGCCAGACATTAAATTTAGAGACGATATTTGCGGCGACAACCCAAGAATTGCGGCAAGTACTCAATTGCGATCGCGTGGTTGTTTATCGTTTCCATCAAGACTGGAGTGGCGAGTTTGTCGCCGAGTCCGTAGGTAATGGCTGGATTTCTTTGATAGAAGAAGATAAAAATGACCCTAGCCTGACACAAGGTGCGCTACAAGACGACCGTTGCGTCGTGCGAAGGATAAATAGTCAAGATAACCAAGTGCTGGATAGTTATCTCCAACAAAGCCAAGGCGGTATATATAGCAAAGGCACAAGTTTCCTTTGTGTCCCAGACATTTACGCAGCTGGGTTTGAAGATTGTTACATCCAGCTTTTAGAAAGCTTTCAAGCAAAAGCTTACATCACTGTCCCCATCTTCTGCGGCAATCAACTTTGGGGATTGCTGGCGAGTTATCAAAATTCAGGCGAACGTCAATGGAAAACAGGAGAAATTAATATCGTCGTTCAAATAGGCAATCAGCTCGGAGTCGCTTTGCAGCAAGCAGAATTGCTCACACAAACTCAAAGTCAGTCACAAGCACTGCAACAAGCTGTGATAGCTGCTGATGCTGCTAACCGCGCCAAAAGCGAATTTCTCGCGAATATGAGCCATGAATTGCGTACCCCACTCAACGCCATTCTCGGCTTCACCCAAGTTATGAGCCGAGACAATTTGCTATCCAACGAACATCAGCAAAACCTGACAATTATCAATCGCGCTGGCGAACATCTGCTCAACTTAATCAACGACATTCTGGAAATGTCCAAAATTGAAGCCGGTAGGACAACATTAAATTCCAGCAGCTTTGACTTAATTCGCCTGTTGGATAACTTGCAAGAAATGTTGTGCTTCCGCGCCGCTTCCAAAGGCTTAGAACTAATATTTGAATATTCTTTAACCATTCCCCAATACGTGCAAACCGACGAAAGCAAACTGCGTCAAGTATTGCTCAACCTCTTGGGAAACGCCATCAAATTTACCGAGACTGGTACAGTAACCTTGCGCGTGAGACTGGGGGAAGCTTCGGGAGCAGGGGGAGTAAGGGGAGC
>CAXTNZ010000088.1:0-20722 GCA_964245695.1 uncultured bacterium
CTGTTGACCATTGACTATTGACTAATTAAAAATTCAAAATCTTTATGAGTCAAGAATTAACACAACAATGGTTGGCGGAAATTCAAACGCTGAGACAGCAGTTGGCGCAACTGCAAAGCGATCGCGATGCTGGTTGGGAAAGTGCGGAAAAATGGCGTCAACTCTACAATACAGAAGCAGAACAACGCCGCACAGATGCTCAGATGTCACAACAGGCGATCGCGTCTTTGAAGCTAGAAATTCAGAAACTCAAGGGTATTGAGGACGCTACATTACCCGACACCACAACAGCGACAGCTATCCAACAAGAAATCGAACAACTAAAATCTCTGGAGGAATTGCAATCTAAACTAATTGCAGTCATGAAAGAACGCGATCGCCTGCTGCAAGCCTTGAAAACCGAGCAAGACAACCACGCCCAAAGCCGCAACAGCCTCACCACCGCCTTAGGTGATGCTATTGATAGCTTGACGCGAGAGCGTGCAGAGGGAGAAGGTAAAAGTTAAAAGGTAAAAGTAAGAAAGTTTTTTTACCTTCTCCCTTTTACCTTTTACCTTCTTAAAATCCCATCGCCTCGGCTACTGCATTAAGTTCCGGCGCGATGCCGACTTGAAATTTGCTGTGATTGTGTTTAATAGCTGTATCAGGGTCTTTCAAACCATTGCCGGTGAGGACGCAAACCACGGTTGCGCCTGTGGGTATTTGGTCTTTTACTTGCAACATGCCGGCGACGGAAGCGGCGCTGGCTGGTTCGCAGAAAATGCCTTCTTCTGATGCTAAAAGTCGATAAGCGTCAAGGATTTCCTCGTCGGTGACGGCGTGGAAGTTGCCCATACTTGCTGATTTGACGGCGATCGCTTTTTCCCAACTTGCGGGGTTGCCAATTCTAATTGCTGTGGCTAAGGTTTCCGGATGCGCCACTGGCTGACCGGTGATTAGGGGAGCTGCACCTGCTGCTTGAAATCCCATCATCCGAGGTAAGCGATCGCATTTTCCCGCTTGATGATATTGACAAAATCCCATCCAATATGCTGTGATATTTCCGGCATTGCCCACTGGGATACACAGCCAGTCTGGAGCATCACCCAGGACATCGACAATTTCAAACGCCCCAGTTTTCTGTCCTTCCAAACGGTAGGGATTGACTGAATTTACCAAAGTTACCGGATAGCTTAGAGCCATCTCACGGACAATTTCCAGCGCTTGGTCAAAATTACCTTTTATTGCCAGTACTTCTGCGCCATAGAGCAACGCTTGTGCTAATTTGCCTAGTGCCACATAGCCTTCGGGAATTAGGACAAAGGCACTCATTCCCCCACGCCTAGCATAAGCTGCCGCTGCTGCTGAGGTGTTGCCCGTGCTAGCACAAATTACCGCTTTTGCTCCAGCTTCCTTTGCCTTGGAAATTGCCATTGTCATTCCCCGGTCTTTAAAGCTACCAGTGGGGTTAAGACCGTCGTATTTGACAAACACGCGCACTTGTCTACCAATGCGTTCTGCCAGCGCGGGAACCGGTATCAGGGGAGTGTTACCCTCTTGGAGGGTGACAACCGGCGTTTTTTCGCTGACAGGCAAGTATTCGCGGTATTGTTCTATCAGTCCAAGCCAGGGTTGGCGATGAGATTTAGCAGCAGACAGGCTCAAAGTCACAGGATTTAAAAGTTTTTTACTTTAACTCAATAAAGCAAGTGGTAGATTTTTTAACCACCGGATGCTGACGACACGCTAAATGGTTGTAACACAAGAAAAAATCTCTCTTGTGATGTAAGCGTTCCACCTGCCTTTTTTATTTAATCGTAGATGCCAGTTTATCGTTTAACTGATATTGCTGAAAAGATTTAGATACGTTTTGTCAAATATCTTAAGTAGGAGGGGCAAAGGGTAAAGGACGGGAGAAAGATTCTTTTTTCCTTTATCCCAACCCCAAAGCCCCTTTTTCAAATCAATGATGTATATTTTTTTCTGGAACAAAGCTTTTTTGTTCGCCGTCCCTTATGACAAAGGCTTTGATTCATCAGCTTAAGTGATTGAAAGTTTATAATGATTTAACAAAGCTTAAAATTGACTTAATATAATATCTCTAATGGTGTGAGTTGAGTTTAGGATGTCTTTAACTATGGCAACTTGTTCATCTAGTGTTTCTGATCGCATGTCCCAAAGCGTCTGGGCAACCAAGTTAACCAAGTCTTTTTATCAAGACGATCAACAAGCAAAATTTAGAAAATTGCAAGCCGAGGTAGAATCTTTGTTGCAGCAGTTGCAAAGCCTGAAGCAGCAAAGGCTCGCAGCCACTCACCAAGAGGAATAATTCAATCAAATTTGGATTTTTAATTTTGGATTAATTCCCTGGTCTATAAGCTGACCTTATAAAGGGAATAAACAAAGAAAATTTAAAATCTAAAATTTTTCAACTTGGCGCGATCGCTCTTTTTTTCTCTAGCCAAAATTTCAGCTTCGTAAGCTGCTATTCAAAGCGCTGGTCATAAAATGACCAGCGCTTTAGGCTATAGTAATTGCCATTTTCAACGAGTAAAGCTAGAAATGTACCGTCTGAAAGTTTGGCGATCGCTGTCAATACATGTTCAGAGTTTATACTGAATTAAGTATAAATTAGTTTACCACCATCTGACAAAATTTTCTTAGGTCTTGGTGTCAGGTTTCGCCTGCGGTTTGCCATCTTAGTTCAGTAATCCAATGGATATTGCTACCAATTATTTTTACTTTTATACTCGCCTGTATCAAAATTTGCCCAGATGCTTCAAAGTCTAATTTGGTACAAAATCAGTAAATTTACTCGTGTCATAACAAGATAATTTTGAATATACTCTGCCCTTGAGTAGATGTGTAGAGTGTAAAAAGTTGGAAGATAAACCGCTTCCCAATCAAAGTAAAGCCTTAATCGTGGCATTGTTATTAGTTGCGGGAGTTTGTGGATTTGCACAAAAAGCGATGTCCTCAGAACAGGTTCCGCTGGGCGCGGTAGGCGCTACAACGGAGGGAACCTCCGCAACGCGCTACCTTGTCTACACTATCAACAGTGAAAACCAGGGGGTGCAGAGGGACGCGGGTAAAAAAGAAAATGTCTCCGCGTTTCCTTCACTCGCAACTTCTCAACCCAACGACGATCCGATGGCGCAAGTCACATCGGTTTCCCAACTCAAAGACGTACAATCCACAGATTGGGCATTTCAAGCGTTGCAGTCTTTGGTAGAACGCTATGGTTGCATTGCCGGTTATCCAGATGGTACTTATCGGGGGAACCGCGCTTTAACTCGGTATGAATTTGCAGCAGGTTTGAACGCTTGCTTGGATAGAGTAAATGAATTAATTGCTACAGCCACCAGTGATTTAGTCAGCCGCGAAGATTTGGCAACTTTGCAAAAATTACAAGCAGAATTTGCGACTGAATTAGGGACATTACGCAGTCGAGTTGATAGTTTAGAAGCCCGCAGAACTGAAATACAAGCCAACCAATTCTCCACAACAACTAAACTCACTGGTATTACTATAGTTGGCATTCAAGGACGAACCCGCAATCGTGCTGACGTTGCTCCTAGAGATAGCATAAAAGACACGGAAGATACTGGTACAAACACTAATGTCATCTCCTATGCACAGTTGTATTTAACTACCCAATTCGACCCCCGCAGTTACTTGTTAATAGGTCTTTTAGCGTCTAAAGGTTCCTCTGCGCCCAGATTTAGCAATGACGTTGTACTCAGCTACGAATTTCCTACAAATAACGAATTAATCATTACTGACCTCAATTATCACTTGTTGGTTACTGATAACTTGGCGGTGATGGTAGGAACAGAAGGCGTGAATATGACGACTGCTTTCCGAGGTCCAAACCAAGCAGAAAGCGCTGCAAGCGGATCACTGTCTTATTTTGCACAAAGAAACCCAATTTTAAATATGGGGTATGGTCGCGCTGGTATAGCTGTTGATTGGCAATTTGCCAAACGCGCTAGCTTGCAGGCAATGTATTCTAGTAATATTTCCGGAAATCCCGGAAAACGCAGCGGTTTATTTGACGGAAACACGACTACAGGTGTGCAATTATTAGTGACACCAACTGATGCTTTTGATGTCAGTTTATATTACGTTAATAATTATTCGTCAGATGGTTGTTTACTAACTTTTGTGGGTGACGAATGCTTAACTGCGGTTAATGGTAGCACTGGAAAATCAGAACCGTTACAAACTAATGCTGTTGGTGCTACTTTCAATTGGCAAATTTCCCCCCGCATTACGTTAGGCGCTTGGGGCGGTTACACTAATTCTTACATTCCTGGGCGATCGGGAAATGTAGAAACGACGAATTACATGGTGTATCTGAATTTCCCTGATTTATTTCGCCAGGGCAATTTGGGCGGAATTTATATCGGACAACCTCCTAAAATCACGAGTAGCGATTTACCTGTGGGAAACAATGTGCCGGACTTTTTAAATACAAATTTAGGACGTGGAGGCGGACAACCTGGAACCACTACTCAAATCGAAGCTTTTTATCGCTTTCAGCTAACAGATAATATTAGCATTACACCAGGGATAATTCATATCTTGGAACCGGGTCATACACCAGATAGTGACCCAATTACTATCGGTATCCTGCGTAGTAGCTTCACTTTTTAAATTTGTTTCATATATATCAGTTTTGTCTCGGATGCTTGAACAGCAGTTTGCCTGTTAATCCGCTTTATCTGAAGAATTTATAGGAATAATTATATATTGAACTTCTACGAAATTATACCTAAATCTCTAAAAAGAGATAAAAAAAAATCAGTAAAAGCTCTCTGGTATCAGGCATATATATATAAATAAAATATTGATAGTTGCAATGTATAGTTAGATTGCAAAAGTTATCTGTTTATGGTGCATCTATTAGCTGAGCAGGCTAATATGCTATTTAATTTTTCCTATATAGCTTAATAACTTCCAGGCCAAAATAGATTTTCTATTAAAGATGAATAAAAAACAATTTTATCCAGTTAAAATAAACTTAAGTAATTTTCAACCTGGCATTAATCAATATACTCGGAATCTGCTAACGCTAGTTTTAGCAGCAAATTATGCTGGGATTGTTACTCCATCTCAAGCGCAAACTCCAGTCAAATCAAACAGCGAAAATTCCAATATAATTATAATTCCCGCATCTTCCCAGTCACCTTCTGTCACAGATGCGACTGTACCATCAAAATCAACTAACTCGGCAAATTCTAATAATAATAAACCAGTTGCTTCCTCTGGCAACGCCACCGTAGCTGCAACTAAACCTAATCCACGTATTCCAGTATCCAGCAGAATTTTTTCTGCACCTTCAATGCAACAGTAATAAAATAAAAGTGAGGAGTTAAGAATTAAGAGAATTTATAACTCGTAACTCATAACTTCTCACTTTTATTTCGCTAGACAAACTTGTTCATAGCGTTTACCGGCACTTTCCCAAGTGAATTCGGTTTCTACTAGTTGTCTAGCGTTGCGAGATAATTCATCTCGCAATTGTGGATTATCAAATAGTTGACTAATGGCGGTGAGGTACTCTGCCGGGTCATTTGCCCGTAATGCGCGTAGTGGTACACTGGAACCATCTACGGATAGCCCTTCTAAACCGCGATCGCTTGCGACTATCGGCACACCTGCTGCCATTGCTTCTAAAGTTTTATTTTTAATGCCAAATCCTGTCCGCATCGATACAACGCAGACTGTAGCTTTATGTAAGTAGTCTACCATCGAAGGCACACGCCCAGTGACAGTAATTCCTGGTTTTTCTTTAAGTGCTAAAACTTCTGATGTTGGACGAGAACCGACAATATCAAAAGTTGTATTTGGGTAACGTTTTTGGATTTCTGGCAAAACTTCCTTGCTGAAAAAGCAGACAGCATCAATGTTTGCTAAATTATCCATTGCGCCGATAAAAATTAAGCGATGTCCCCCAGGGTCGTGGCTGCGGTTGGGGAAAGAAACTAAATCTACACCGTTAGGAATAACTGTAATTTCCGTATTCGGCGCAAATTCTTGTAATTGAATTTTATCTTCTTCGGTTGTCGCTACAATTACCGAAAATTTTGAGCAGTAGTTTTGTTCATAACGACGCAAAAGCGGTAAATTAATTTTGTCTCTGAGTTTATTTTCAGAAATGCCATTTTCTAGTTGGTTAAGACAAGTGCCGTAAACAGAACTATGAACATCAACTAAAGTCCGTACCTGTTTCTGGAAATGAGGACGTATATAAATTTCATTAACACTATGTTCGCAGGTAATCACATCACATTTCCCTGCTTGTACAAAGTTGTCGATCCAGTTTTGCATCTCAACTGAGTAGCGGTTTAAGACACTCGGAGGTGTACCCTGATTTAGAAATGTGCTGAAACGCTGGATTTTTTTTAGTATACCTGTGGCGGTGCCAGAATCGGCGGGGCGGTCAAAAACGACAAGATGATTCACACAATCGCGTAATCCTGCTATTTCTGCATCTGTGACATCGCGATCGCGTTGCGTCACTAAAGTAATAGCATGACGTTGACTGAGATACTTGAGTAAATTAAACGTCCTTACCTGGGTTCCCCCCCGCGTTGGCGGATAGGGAAACGTGGAAGATAGCATTAAGATGTTCATACAGTTGATTATCTGGGAATAATACTAAGTACAAAAATGATATATATACAATGACTCCTGTCAAGGCTTTATGTCATCAGAATTATACCGATATAATCGTTGTCAGCTATTTCTAATCTGAAGAAAATACTGAGGAAAGCAAAATTAAAATTCAGTATTTTTACCCTAGTCAATACTACTTTTATAAAATATGCCTAAAGTTACTGTTTCCATTCCCACTTTTAATCGAGTTAATTTACTACCTTTCGCAATTGAAAGTGTACTCAAGCAGTCTTATGAAGACTTTGAATTAATTATCTGTGATGACGGTTCTGCTGATGGGACACCTGAGTTGATGTCACAGTATACAGATAGCCGGATTAAATATATTCGTCATCCGCAAAATATTGGGAAAAGCAATAATATGCGTTCTGGTTTTGAAGCGGCAACAGGCGAATATTTCATGAAGTTTGATGATGATGATCGGCTAAATCCAGATTTTTTAGCGCGTACTGCGACAATTCTTGATAAAGATTCCAGTATTAGTTTTGTTGGCACTGACCACTGGATAATTGATATTAATAATGTCCGGGATGAAGCGAAAACTCAAGAAAATTCTCGCCGCTGGGGAAGAACGGGTTTATCAGAGGGTGTTGTCGATAATTTACTAGAGGTTGTGTTTGTCAAGCAAAGCTTCCAAATTGGCGCAACTTTATTTCGCCGCCAAACCTTGCAAGAATTGGGATACATGCTACCCAATATGCAAAACTGTGAGGATAACGATTTATTTGTGCGGCTGGCTTTGGCTGGTAAGAAGGGCTATTATTTACCAGAATTGTTGATGGAATATCGCGTTCATACGGAACAGCAAGGTATTAATCGCGCAATTCCTTATTTAACTGATAAATTGCAGTATTTGGAAAGTTATAAATTTGAGTCTGAGAAATTGGAAAGAATTAGGCAAAATCGGCTTGCTGAGACGCAGTTATTGTTAGGTTTGCGGTTGATTGAGAAGGGTGAAACGCAAAAAGGAAGAAAGTTAGTTTTAGCAGGAAAGTCTTTTTCTACTGCTAAGGCTTGGACTGGGTTAGGGTTGTCGGTGTTGCCAGTTGGGTTGCGGGGTAAGGCTTTTGAGTTGGTGCGGAGTGTGCGGGGATGATGCGATCGCACACTCGTAGCAGCGCCAAGTAGGGTGCATTAACGCACCTTACTAATTACTACGTATATCTGCAACATTTTTTAACTTATCGTAAGTTCGTTCCGCAAAGTTTTTAATTTTATGTTGCCCGGATATAGTTGATTGCTTAAGATTTTGCCAAGTTAAAGCTTTATCTTGTTTTTTCCAATATTTAATAGCTTCTAATGCGGCTTTTCTTTGATTAGCATTAGATCCTGCTTCTTCCAAAATGCTATTGATTTCTTCATCGTCTGCTGTTCGCAAATTTAACTTTGGCGGTGGGATCACTTGCTTAATAAGTGCTGTAAGTGTTTCAAAAGCAGATGACAGATTTTCAAGTCTGCTTTCAATTGCTTTTAGTTTTTCATCATCATTCGATTTTTCTGCACTACTAGAAGGATTAGAAATTAGTTGGTTAAGCTTGGCATAAATTGGTTTCAGTTTTTGCTCAAGTAGGCTGTTAATATCAGTTTCTTCCCCTCCAGTTTTTTCACCAGAATTTGATGAACCTAGCAATTGCTGCATTTCTTCTTTAGCAGCAGCAGCTTGCTCATCAGTCATATCAAAAACCCAAACCCATAGCTTTTCAATGTCAAGTTCTTTAGCAACAAGACACCAATCAGCACCAGAGATAACTTCGTATTCTTCTTCCTCACTGTAAGCCTCAGTACGACGCACAATTAGAGGAACTAAATTACTTTTGTGTTGAGTTAGGCTATCCTCTATTAGCTGATATGTTTCCAAAGAAATATCTTGCTGTTCAACCTCTGGTATAGCAATCTGGAAAGTGTAAACTTGACCATGACTAATTGCTTCAATACCTAAATTTGCCCGAATACGAGTGCGACGTTCTGAACTATCCATTATTTCTAATCTACCCTGTAATTTTAATGAAATGTTCCGCTAAATTTGTATAGCGTTCTAGGACTTTCTGTGCAGCCTCTTTTTCTTGATATGCCAGTTTGTCGTCAAATTCGCCTTGGTATAGTGGGTATCCTTTATCCTGGCAAATAGAAACAATATTTAAGCGGGGAATCCAGGTGCTTTCAGGAAAAAGTTCTACTTTGTTAGCTGCACCACTTTTTTCTAACATCTCAAAGAGTCGGATAACCATAGACTTATTGTAAGTAGACGATTTTTGGTCATACATACTAACTGCTATTCCCAATATTGGTAGAGGTTCATCTTTTAACTGCTCTATTTCGTTTGTTCTATCTAAGACATACTCTAATGCTCGAATTGCGTAGGCTGATAACTGAGTAGGAATCAGAATAGCTGATGATGCCATTAATGATATACCGTTGACTTTCCCAAAAGATGGAGGTGGATCGATAAGAATGAAATCATAATCATGCTTTTTTAATTTTTTTGCTAGCACCCGATCGATATCCACTGTTCGATTAAGTTCTGGCTCCATTCGACTTAAACGAATGTGCGATGGAACTAAATCTAATTCAACATCACCCCAATGAGTTTTTACAATAGTATCTTCTAATTTAGTTCGCGGTTCAGTCAATAAATGTGTAATATCTTTCTTTCCTCTATCCTCAATATCGCTTAATGGGTCAATTCCTAATCCTGTTGTCAAATTAGCTTGAGCATCAATATCAATTAACAATACCCGCTTACCCAGCTTGTTGAGTGCAGCAGCTAGGTTAATAGTTGTTGTGGTTTTACCCACGCCACCTTTATTGTTAAACACAGTAATAATCATACCTTGACGTTCCTTTTTAGATTCAGTGATTAAAGATGCTTGTTCAAGCTTTGTACCACTTGCAAAATCTTTTTTGCTTTCGTCGGGGGAATTGTTGCCTTTCGTGAATAATCTTAAGATATCTTCATCTGCAAATAGTTGAGAAACTGAATTGATAAATTTGAAACGTAGTTGCTGTTCGTTTTGATATAATGTTTGATAAACTTCCAAGCAAGTCTGTTTACATAAAAATTTATCAAATAAGTGAAAATTTTCGATAAATTCCTTTTGAGAATAATCGAGAATAACCGTAGGTTTTTGATTGTAATTATAAAGTAAACGAAACTGATAGCCATTCGTTAAAAGCCCCAGAATAGCTGCGGTTTGACGCATATATTTATTAATTTGCCAAACATTATGAGCAATGTTTTTATTGGGAGCTTTAGCCTCAATTACTAAATAAGGTGCGTATGGTATGGCTGAGGTTGGTGGAAGTACCAAAAAGTCAAGTTTAGATTTGCCGACTATGGCTTGAGGCTCCCAATCAGTATGACTGTAACCGAGGATTTGCAGAAGTGGGGCTATAACCTTCTTTTCTACGTCTGATTCACTACTATGAGGAGCGATCGCTTGAAAAATGTTTCCCAGAGTCGAAGCATAGTCAGAAGTCATACTAGCATGGCAAGGAATGCATCTGTACAATTTTATCTACTAATCCCTCAGTGTGTAAAAAATTTCTATTTTGCTGCCAGTAAAATGCGATTGATAGGTTGGGTACGAGGTGAATATAGCAGCAGCACGTACCCTTCCCCGCCAACAATGCACCCCTCACTGCTATAATCTGACTGCTTTAAGGTCGTAAACATCGCCAAA
The DNA here is from genome assembly GCA_964245695.1 of uncultured bacterium. GTDB lineage: Bacteria > Cyanobacteriota > Cyanobacteriia > Cyanobacteriales > Nostocaceae > Hassallia. The sequence goes on from CAXTNZ010000088.1 coordinate 10,341, forward strand.
ATCGCTTTTTGGAATGCCGGAAAATCTTAAATCAAGCGAAGATTATCAATTGATAACGAAAGGTGTACGCTACGTAGATGAAAATGCGTTATCAGAGGACTTAACTAATGGGATATGTAATTGCAACTGCAAATATGAAAGGTGGAGTCGGCAAAACCACCCTCACTGTAAATTTGGCTACTTGTTTAGCTAAAAATCATAACAAGCGGGTACTTGTCTTAGATTTAGATGCCCAAATTAGCGCCACACTCAGCCTGATGTCACCGCTAGATTTTGCCAAGCGTCGCAAACAAGCACTGACATTTAGATATTTGATAGACCAAATTATCAATCCACAGCCAAACCCGAAACATACGATTCACGATATTATTCATTCCAACGTTTGTAATCTTCCCAATCTGGATATCTTACCAGGAGATATTGACTTATATGATGAATTTGTTGTCTCAGAAATGCTGCATCAACAAGCAGTTACTTTGGGAGAACAGGACTTTGAAACTATTTGGAATCGCTTTGAAAGAGTCTTGTTAGCTAAAATTTTAGAACCAGTTCGCGCCAGTTATGATTTCATTATTTTGGATTGCGCCCCTGGTTATAATCTCCTGACTCGTAGCGCGTTGGCTTGCAGTGATTTCTACATACTTCCTGCTAAACCAGAACCTTTATCTGTAGTAGGTATTCAACTGCTAGAAAGACGCATTGCCCAATTAAAAGATAGTCACGAACATGAAGCCAAAATTAATATAAAAATGCTGGGAATTGTATTCAGCATGTTAAGCAACAACATTCTCAATGGAAGATATTACAAACAAGTAATGCACCGCGTTGTCGAAGATTTTGGCGTGGAAAAAATTTGTAAGGCGCAGATTCCAGTTGATGTAAATGTTGCTAAGGCTGTTGATAGTTTTATGCCGGCTGTTTTAAGTAGTCCCAACTCGGCGGGATCAAAAGCATTTATTCAGCTAACTCAGGAGTTGTTGCAAAAGCTGTAAGACGTGAGTTCGACGAACCTCTCCCCAACCCCTCTCCGAAGCGGAGAGGGGCACACAAATCCTCGTTTTGAATAGAAAAGAAAATTACTAACAACCAAAAAATCAAGTTTATAAGCCTCTCCCCGACACGGGGAGAGGAATGGAAGCGGGGTTCCGCCGAATGCGTCGAACTCAGGTTGTAAGGAACGGGGCGGGGTTTCCCCGCCCCTACGATTAAAACTCGCCTGCTAGGGCTGCAACGCACCGTTCGCAAATTGAAGGATGTGCTGATTCTCCCACATGAGTGGAGTAGTTCCAGCAGCGATCGCATTTTTCCCCCTCTGCATCCACTACTCCAATTCCCCATGCATCAGACTGCAAGTTGTATTTTAGCTTTTGCAATGCTTCCGGAGTATCCAACACTTCCACCTGCGAGGTAATAAATAAATAGCGCAATTCATCTACACCATTCCCAATATCTGGATTCAGTGCTTTTACTGAAGTACGCAATTGCTCAGAACCCACATAAAGCAAGATTTTCGCCTCTAAAGGAGCGCCAATCATTTTTTCTCCCCTAGCAGTATCTAGCACCTTATTTACATCAGTGCGGATTTGGCGAATTTGTTGCCATACCTGAGCCAATTCTGGATTATGCCATTTTTGGTCTACTTGTATCCAACCGGCTTCAAACACCGATTTATAAGGCGTTTTGTAAGGTAGATATTGCCAGATGTCTTCTGCCATGTGGGATAAAACGGGTGCGATCGCTCGTGCTAAATTTTCCAAAGCTACCTGCAACACCGTTTGACAACTGCGACGGCGGAAAGCATCACTCGCACTGATGTACAATCTATCTTTGGCAGCATCCAAATAAAAGTTGGATAAATCCACCACGCAGAAATTCTGCACCGTTTGGAAAAAGCGGAAGAATTGGAAACTGTCAAACGCTTGCGTCACTTCAGCAAAAACTTCCGTCATTCTATGCAGCATGTAACGGTCAAGTTCTGGCAATTCTTCAAAGGGGACTGCATCTTTTTCTGGGTCAAAGTCGTGCAAATTACCTAACAAAAACCGCGCCGTATTGCGAATCTTTTGCCGTACATCACCAAGTTGCTTGACGATATTTTTCCCAATCCGCTGGTCTGAGGTATAGTCTACCGACGACACCCATAAGCGCAAAACGTCAGCACCATAGGGGGGTTCTTCTTTTTGATTTTTCCCACCTTGAATGATGACTGCTGGATCAACCACATTGCCTAAAGATTTACTTTGCTTGCGTCCTTGTTCATCCAATGTAAAACCGTGAGTCAACACAGTTTTGTAAGGTGCAATGCCATTAACCGCTACACTAGTAAGCAAACTCGACTGAAACCAACCGCGATGTTGGTCGGAACCTTCCAGATAGATATCAGCAGGGTAGCGCAATTCTGGACGCTGCTTGAGGACAGCCGCCCAAGATGAGCCAGAATCAAACCATACATCCATCGTGTCAGTACCTTTACGGTAAGATTTACCGTTATGGCGATACTGTTCTGGCAATAATTCCTCTACCGACAATTCCCACCAAGCATCAGAACCTTTTTCGGCGACGATCGCTTGAACATAAGTGATCGTTTCCGCATTTAGCAAAGGTTCGTTAGTTGCTTCATCGTAAAAAACCGGAATTGGTACACCCCAATCGCGCTGACGGGAGATACACCAATCAGAACGTTCCGCAACCATTGGTGTGATGCGATTTTCACCTTGTGCGGGAATCCATTTTACCGAAGCGATCGCCTTTAACGCTTCTTCTCTAAATCCCTCCACCGAAGCAAACCATTGTTCGGTAGCGCGGAAAATCGTTGGCTTTTTCGTCCTCCAATCGTAAGGATATTTATGCTGGTACGGTTCCTCTTTCAACAAAGAACCCGCCGCCGTCAAAGCATCAATCACCGCCTGATTTCCATCACCCAGCACATTCAATCCAGCAAACTGTCCCGCCTCAGAGGTAAAGTTGCCATTATCATCAACTGGCGCGAGGATAGGCAAACCGTAACGCTGCCCCACTATGTAATCTTCTTGACCGTGACCGGGTGCGGTATGTACCAACCCAGTACCCGACTCGGTGGTGACATAATCACCGCCAATGACAATCGGGCTTTGGCGATCGCATAGCGGATGACGGTAAGTAGAATGTTCTAAATCTTTCCCTTTCACTGTGGCTTTCACCGTCAACTCAGTTTCCAACGTGGCGGATAGGCGTTCTACCAAATCTTCAGCCACGATGAGGTATTTGAAATTTACCTCACGCAAAGGCGCAAAGTCGCCAAGAAGATTACTTTGCGCCTCTGCGACTTTGCGTGAGACTTCCACCACCGCGTAGTTAAGTTCTGGATTTACCGCCACTCCCAAGTTAGCGGGAATTGTCCAAGGTGTCGTCGTCCAGATAGCCACACCCAACTCAGGCAAAAACTCACCCAAAGCTGGTTTCACAGCCTCTGATAAACTCGTCATTGGAAAAGCAGCATAGATACTCCGCGAAGTGTGACCTTCGGGATATTCCAACTCAGCTTCCGCCAAAGCAGTTTTAGAACTGGGACTCCAGTGAACCGGTTTCAGACCACGATAGATGTAGCCTTTTAAAACCATCTCACCGAAGACACCGATTTGCGCCGCTTCATATTCCGGCTTCAAAGTCAGATAAGGATGATCCCAATCGCCCCAAACACCGTAGCGTTGAAAGCTTTTACGCTGGTCATCCACCGCAGCCAGGGCAAATTCTTTCGCTTTCTGCCGCAATTGCAAAGGTGTCAAATTTTGCCGTTCTGCTGACTTCATATTCTGCAAAACTTTCAATTCAATCGGCAAGCCGTGACAGTCCCAACCTGGCACGTAGCGAACTTTACGCCCGCGCAACAGCTGGTAGCGATTAATAATGTCTTTGAGAATTTTATTTAAAGCATGACCAATATGCAGCGAACCATTGGCGTAGGGTGGTCCATCATGCAGTATAAATAAGTCGCCTGGGTTTTCTTGAGAAAGGCGATCGTAAATTTTGTTTTCTGACCAAAATTTTTGGATTTCCGGTTCACGCTTCACAGCGTTTGCCCGCATATCAAAGTTAGTTTTGGGCAGGTTTACAGTATCTTTGTAGCTTCCAGTTTCTGTCACGGTGCTGATTTCAAGGAATAGAGGAGTTTGATTCTCACTATTATCTATGAGAATTTCTAATGTCTTCAACTTGCGGGAGCATCCCCACAGCAGGCGAGATTCCTAACTTTCTTAAGATGTAGTAAAATGCGCCCTTTGTAGTATATTGTAACGCAAGTAGTGAGCGCTTTAGCGCGCTAAAGCGCTCACTACAAATTACTTCGTTTCTTCTGGTGTATCCGTCGGTGCTTCCGGTGGGGGAGCAAGTACGGCATCGGGAGCAAATTCCTCAACCGGAATTTTTGCTAATTCAGCAACAGCAGCTTCTTCAGCGGCAGCAGCTTCTTTTGCAGCTTCTACCAATTCGGGAGATGAGGGATGAGGGGGAATTGCCTCTGGTACACTGTCAATTTTCGACTCGGTGTCGGTGGTGGCAACTGCTGGTTGTTCTGGTACGCTGGTTGTTGCTGTTGATTCGGTGACTACTGGTTGTTCGGTGACGGGGGTTCGTTTGTCAACCACCTCAACAGCAGCTTTGCCTGTAGGTGCAGATGAAGTTGCCGCAGTATTGGGCGGTTGGGGAGTCTTTTTACTCAGAGTCTGTTGTGCTTTGTCTTTAACTCCAGAGAAAACGCCGCCAAAGCCTTTTTGCACTCTTTGAAGGCGCTCTGGAAGTGAGAGACTAGAAGCTTGCTCCTGAATGGTATTTGCCACCGCTTCAGTACTGGGGATCGGGGTTTGTTGTGTTTTTGGTGTCAATTGGCGACGTAATGACAAAGTTTGCGTTACCGACCAACCCAAAAGAGCCACACTAGCTACATGACCTAGCAAAAGACCCCCAGTAATGCGTCGGGCAAACACCCATAATACCAAGGCATAGAAAAATCCTACACCACTCCAGATAAAGTCATTCTTGCGATGGATTTCCGGAAAAAAGAAAGCCGCTAAGTAAATGGCTAAACTACCAAGACCGACCGCCAAAGCTAGGACATATGCCAGCATTTTGTGGTTACTCCTTACTGTGTCATTTGACTAAAAAGAATTCAGGAGCCAGAAGCCAGAATACTTTCTCTGAGACTAGCGTATGACTCGTTAATGAAGACGAACTTACTTTGAAGCCGGGGAAAAAAATTCAAAACCTCTTTAATACTGTATCTGTTTATGGTTCAGTACGGGCGCTCTTTACCCCGCCCCTACTCCTCATCTTTATTTTGCAAATTTTGCTAGACAATTGTTGATTACGATACAAATTAAAATTTATTATCTATGTAAAGTGTGAATTTTTGCAGTCCTAAAGAACTCTTAATCTCTTCTTTAGGAGAGAACCGAAAATCTCGGACTACCCTAAAGATAAAAGGATCTGCAAGAGTTAGCCAAAAGAATTTATGACACTACAAAGCTTTGGTGTGATTGGTTTAGCCGTAATGGGTGAGAACATCGCTCTAAATGTCGAGCGTAATGGCTTCCCAATTGCAGTTTACAACCGCTCACGCGAGAAAACCGATGCCTTTATGGCACAGCGTGCTCCAGGAAGAAACGTAAAAGCAGCTTTTACCTTAGAAGAGTTTGTTGCCTCCCTAGAACGTCCCCGCAAAATTTTAGTGATGGTGCAAGCTGGTAAGCCAGTGGATGCAGTAATTGCCCAGCTAAAACCTCTGCTAGCTGAAGGCGACATTATTATTGACGGTGGCAACTCTTGGTTTGAAGATACCGAAAGACGCACTAAAGAATTAGAACCGGCTGGATTTCGGTTTATTGGGATGGGTGTCAGTGGTGGTGAAGAAGGAGCGCTAAATGGTCCCTCACTCATGCCAGGAGGTACAGAAAGCTCCTACGAGTATCTTTCGCCAATTTTTACAAAAATCGCCGCCCAAGTCGATGATGGACCTTGCGTGACTTACGTGGGTCCTGGTGGTGCCGGTCACTATGTGAAAATGGTACACAACGGCATTGAGTACGGCGATATGCAACTTATCGCTGAAGCTTACGATTTGCTGAAAAATGCCGCCGGTCTTGACCATAATCAGCTACACGAAGTTTTTGCTGAGTGGAACACCACCGACGAACTCAATTCGTTTTTGATTGAGATTACGGCAAATATTTTCCCCTACATTGACCCAGACACAAATTTACCTTTGGTGGATTTGATTGTGGATGCAGCAGGTCAAAAGGGCACCGGACGCTGGACTGTGCAAACTGCGTTAGAATTGGGAGTTGCCATTCCGACAATCACAGCGGCAGTAAATGCGCGGATTATGTCTTCGATTAAGGATGAGCGGGTAGCAGCATCGAAGATTCTTACAGGTCCAACTGGCAAATATGACGGACAAGCCAAGGACTTTATTAATATGGTGCGCGATGCTCTATATTGCTCGAAAATCTGCTCATACGCTCAGGGCATGGCGCTTTTAAGTACAGCTTCAAAGGCGTATAATTTTAACTTGAATTTAGGCGAAATGGCGCGGATTTGGAAAGGTGGCTGTATTATTCGCGCTGGATTCTTGAATAAGATTAAGAAGGCTTTTGACGAAAATCCAGCACTTCCTAACCTTCTGTTGGCTCCTGAGTTCAAGCAGACAATTCTCGACAGACAAGCAGCTTGGCGCGAAGTGTTGGCGACAGCAGCAAAACTGGGAATTCCAGTGCCAGCATTTAGTGCGTCATTAGATTATTTTGACAGTTATCGACGCGATCGCTTGCCCCAAAACCTGACTCAAGCACAACGCGACTACTTCGGGGCGCATACTTACCTGCGGACTGATAAGCCTGGAACTTTCCACACTGAATGGGTTCCCATTTCTGAAACTAAGTAAGCTTTCACGCCTCTACATCATTTTGTGAAAGTTTAAAGCGTTCAGGTTCTTTTATTTGAGGTGACTCTGAATTTCAGGGTCACTTTCTTTTTAGTTATTGGTCATTAGTCATTAGTCATTGGTCAAGAGTCAGTGATTTTAAGGATTGTTATTTCCAAGATATTTCTTTTTTAATTCTTCTAATTCTTGGTCTATTTGGCTTTTGCTAGAAGGTTGAGATGTCGGTTGTGGTGATGGTGTTTTTATGTTTTTTTGTTGTTTGCTACCGCCAATAAATTGAGTTTTCATTTCTTCTAATTCAAAATCAATTTGGCTGGCGGGTTTGTTGACAACCGCAGGTGTAGAAACTGGTGGTGGTTGAATTACAGGTTTAACTGATTTGGGCGGTGTGGGGGCTATATGCGGCTGTTGGTTCAAATCTCTAAGAACTTCATCTACTGTTTGATAGCGACGCACGGGGATGCTTTCTAGCATTTTATCCAGGACTTTTCCTAACTGCTCGTTTACAGGAGTTTTTAGGTATTGCCGCCAAATCCAAGTATCATTGTTGATATCATAGGAGTCAAAAGGCGATCGCGCTGTTAATAAGCAAACACAAGTTGCACCCAAACTGTATATATCGCTGGCAAAAATAGCTTTTCCTCTAATTTGTTCTGGTGCTACATATTCGGGGCTTCCTATACTTGTACCAGTTTGATTTAGAGCGGTGTTGCTAGCAATTTTAGCTGCACCAAAGTCTACTAAAACTAGTTCATTAGTACTTGCACGTCGAATAATATTTTCTGGCTTAATATCGCGATGAATAACTTGTCTTTGATGACAAAATTGCAACACTGATAATAAATCATTCAGTAATTGCCGTATTTGCGTTTCGTTGAAAGCGCCGTTTTGTGCTAGTTCCTGTGCTAGGTTTTGCCCATCGATAAATTCTTGGACGAGAAACTGGCGATCGTCTTGGGTAAAATATGCTAAAAGTTCGGGAATTTGCGGATGTTTGCCCAATTCATCTAAGCGCATCGCTTCTTGGGTAAACAACTCAACGGCTTTTTGTACGGTGTTAGTGCCTTGCGCTTGGGGGTAAAATTGTTTAATCACGCAACGCGGTTTTGAAGGCTTATCCTCATCCACTGCCAAAAAAGTGATGCCAAAACCACCTTGTCCGATTGGTTTGATAGCACGGTAGCGTTCTTTGAGGAGCAACTTGGAACCACAAGTCTGGCAAAACTTGATAGTATCAGGATTCTGGGGTTTTGGACAACGGGGATTGAGACAGTAGCTCATGTTGAGGATTGAGGGATACCTGTCTTTATTGTGCCTTGCGATCGCTCTGGGGGGTGTATATTGAGTACGACCTAGTAAAATTCTATGTTCGCCAATTATCAAGCTTCAAACTGTAACCAAGTGATTGAAGGCGCTGATAATGTGGTAAATTACCTGTAACTAAGGTTAAGTTATTTTGCATAGCGATCGCAGCAATCATAGAATCGGCAAGTCCTATCGGTTGTCCCGTCCGTTCTAAATCTGCGTAAATGCGTCCTGCCAATTCCGCATCAGGGACTTGCAATGTTAACACCTCAGCAGCGGCAATCTGGGCAAAAAACTGCTGTATTCTATCTTCGCGTTGGCGCTTATGCCAGCCTTTGACAATTTCCAAGACTGTGATAGTAGAGATGGTATAGTGACCAAAAACGCCTAGATAAACAGTAGCCCTAGATACAACGCGCTGATCTCTACGTTTAAGGCTTTCAGAAAGAATATCAGTGTCAAGTAGTACTTTGTCCAAAGCGTTGATTTAATGGGTGTGCTGCTCGATCTCTCATGATTTCTTCAAGTATCTCATCTATTAGCTCAGGCTCGTCGGCATAAAGTCCCAGTAAGGGGTAATTGTCAGCTTCTGTCACCGCTAGTTTATCAATGGCGTATGTTATTAGTTGCGACAAGTCACAATGGCGCGATTTTGCCAACCAACGTGCTTTTTCAAGGGTTTTTTCGTCAAGTTGCAATTCTATTTTTTCCACGGGGTAACATCTTTTAGTATCTGTGATGCAGCGATTTTAGCATTTGGATTTACTGTATCCTGCTCATTCATTGAGTTGGCTTTAATTTATTTTTGGTATCCTAGAATTGAGGTTTAATATACATATCCCATACTCTTTTCAACTGCTCTGCATCTGTTTGAGAAATTCGCCCGATTTTTGCCAATAACAAAGACTGTTCTAAGCAGTCCAATCGAGATAAACGCACAGTTGAAGCCACTCGCAGACCACTGGCTAACCAATCAGTAAGTAACACGTCAGTTTGTGTGCGAGGTTTTGCAGATGTGACTATTGCAGCAACAACGTCGTCTCCATCCAACCAGAGTACAAGTATTGGGCGCTTTTTAGAACCAGTACCGCTTGTATAAGGAATATCTGCTACCCAAAATTCACCCGGTTGGATAGTTGTCATAGAGTCCTTCGTCTTCTGGTGCGTAGCCTTTTAAAAATGCATCATGAGTGCGAGTAATAACAGGGGAATTCGACTTTGGTTGAATGGTAATTATCCAACTTCCTGCACCCAAGCTTTCCACCAAAGATTCAGGTAGAGTCAACTTTTCTCCAGGCTTAAGTTCAATTTCGTAAGTGAGATTAACTACTTGACTTTTCATATATTTCTTCTAGGAATATTCACTGACAGATAATATTAGAGTCATTAGCTAAACCTGAGAGTGCAGCAGTAAAAGCCTCTGTACCAACCATTTTTGATTGACTTAGGGCAACCTCAGCAGCTTGACCTAAAAGCATATCCTCTAATTCTGTGAGCCGATTAATTAATTTTTGGTAGCTTTCAGCCGAGATTATCACATGGCTTGGTCGTGATTGCTTTGTCAGTAAAACTGGCTCAATAGCAGCCTTGTCAAATACCTCACCGTGTTTGTTACGAGCATCTGTAAGAGTGTAGGTCTGCATGGCAAGAACTGATGCGTGACGATTTTGTACATTTTGTCTATATTTTAGTAGATTAATCGCACCGCCAAATCGTGATAGTTTTGTCAAGACTATTACTGGCAAGGGTCGAACCATCAGGGCTGATGGCAACGGAGCTAAGAGATTTGTAATGCCCTTCGAGGGTGCAGATTACCTGTTTGGTTGCCAGATTCCACAGTTTGATAGTGCTGTCAGCACTACCACTGGCAAGGATCTGTCCATCGGGACTTATGGCGACAGAATAAACTGAGTCGGAATGCCCCTTGAGAGTAACGATTTCCCGTCCGGTTGCTAGATTCCACAGTTTGATAGTGCTGTCAGCACTACCACTGGCAAGGGTCTGTCCATCAGCACTTATGGCGACCGAATAAACTGAGTAAAAATGCTCGTTCAGGGTGCGGATTTTCTGTCCTGTTGCCAAATTCCACAGTTTAATGGTGTTGTCACGACTACCACTGGCAAGGGTCTGTCCATCGGCACTTATGGCAACAGAATGAACTTGG
>CAXTNZ010000088.1:20822-24063 GCA_964245695.1 uncultured bacterium
ACTACCACTGGCAAGGGTCTGTCCATCGGCACTTATGGCAACAGAATGAACTTGGTAGGAATGCCCCTTGAGGGTGCGGATTTCCTGTCCGATTGCCAGATTCCAGAGTTTGATGGTGTTGTCATCACTACCACTGGCTAAAGTACTACCATCGGAACTTATGGAGACGGAACGAACCCAGTCGGAATGTCCCTTCAGGGTGCGAATTTCCTGTTTGGTTGCCAGGTTCCATAGTTTGATGCTGTTGTCACTACTGCCACTGGCAAGGGTTTCACCATCGGGACTTATGGCGACAGACTGAACCGAACGAGAATGACCCTTCAGGGTAAGGACGCATCGCCAATTCTGCGGTTTGGGTGTTGGTCGTGGTTGGGGAGAAGCAATTTGAGGGGCTGGTTTTGGACTAGGATTGCTTGTCGTTGTCGGGGTGGTTACTTGTTTCAATGCTGCAAGCACCTCATTAACTGACTGATATCGCTCTTTCACATAGTCTTTCAGCAACTTATCCAAAACTTGACTTAACTGGGTGCTGACATCTTTGCCTTTTTGCCGCAGATGTTCTCTCCAAAGCCACTTACCCTCTAGCGGATCGTAAAGTTCATCCACTTCGACTTGAGTTAATAGATGTATGCAAGTCACGCCTAAACTATACAAATCACTAGCAGGATAAGCCTTACCACTACGCAGTTGTTCAATTGCTGCATATCCTTGTGTACCAGCTTTTGTCCCAGTTTTGGTTAAAGCAGTACCGATCAACTGTTTAGCAACGCCAAAGTCGATTAAGACTAACTTGCCATCTATCTGACGGCGTAAAATGTTTGTTGGCTTGATATCGCGGTGAATTACTTGCTGCTGATGCACAAATTGCAGCACTGGTAATAAATCATGCAACAATTCCCGAATCTGTTCTTCGCTAAAAGCGCCGCGCTGTGCCAATTCCTGTGATAAATCTTGCCCATCGATAAATTGCTGTACCAGATACAAGCGTTTATCTTGCTCAAAGTAGGCAAACAGCGTGGGAATCTGCGGATGCTGTTCTCCTAGTTGTAATAATTGTCTCGCTTCTTGTTCAAAGAACTCGGTAGCCTTCGCCATTGCTTGAGAATTGCCTTGAATTTCTGGTAAAGGGAAAAATTGCTTGATGACGCAACGAGCATTTAGCCTATTTGCATCAACAGCCAAGAAAGTTCTGCCAAATCCCCCTTCACCAATTGGCTGAATCGCTTGATATTGGTTTTTGAGAAGCAAGTGTGAGCCACAAGTAAGGCAAAATTTTGTTTTATCTGGGTTTTGCGGCTTTTGGCAATTGGGAGCGAGGCAATAAATCATACTAGGGATGCTTGGCAGATTTTTTCTATAGTAAGTGTTCCCAAAATTACTCTTGAACACTCTAGCCCTGGCGAATTGAGGGTTGAAATTTCAACGCAGAGGGGCACAGAGGTAACCGCAGAGGCACGCGGAGAATTTGCGAGTTTGTCTTCGCGGACTTGGTTTGTATAGCCGCATTCAGTCTGACAGAATTAAGGTATAGTTAAAGCGCTTATAACCAAGCTATTACTTAAGGGGGCTAAAACTAACCTTGTCTACAAGCTATAAAGTATGTCTAGATGAAACCATAAAGTTATTGAGGCACAAATCTGTATGACAAGCTACCAAACCAATCCTGAAGCGATCGCCACCGAAGAAACCACAGAAACCACCACCATGAACTATGTGGAAATAATTGAAAATGTCATCGATACTCTAGAACAAGATGACAGTGCGATGGTTAACCACACCGCAGAAGGCGGTACTTTGTGGAAGTTTAAATACGGTAGTGTGGAAGTGTTTGTCCAACTTGGCGGCAAAACCGATGAAGACACCTTAACCGTTTGGTCTGTGGTGTTAAAGTTACCCGCTAAAGATGAACCGAAGTTAATGCGCCGGCTATTGGAAATGAACTGCTCTAGTACTTTTGAAGCTCGTTTTGGTATTATTGAAAATCAGGTTGTTGTCATAGCCATACGCACTTTAGGGGAATTGTCTCCTAGCGAAGTTTCCCGCATAGTCACTGTCGTAGCAAGTATTGCTGATAACAACGACGATACGTTACAATCTGAGTTTGGTGCAGCTTAAAGTATTTTGGATGAAAGGATTTTGAACCGCAGATGTAGACGCGGAGCGGTGAAGCAGCGCGGTCTTCTCCCTTTGGGAGAGGCTAGCGCCAAGGGGAGCCACTGCGTTGGACGGGTTTCCCGGCTTGAAGCATGTGGCGTGGTTTCCCCCATGAGCGACTGCACCAAGCCGTTCGCGGAGCGTCTCCGACAGGAGAAGGGCTTCCCGCAGGGTACGCAGATGGACGCGGATAATAAGCAGGTTTGGCGACTAATTCCGCTATTAGAAGCACCGGGACATCTGCAGATGGCGATTGACTGCTGGTTATTAGAGCAGCATTTGTTGGGACATCCGTCAAGTCTGCGGTTTTATAATTGGTCGCCATCCGCTATTTCTTTAGGGTATCATCAACGCCAATATCCTGAATATTGGCAAGGTATCATCTGGCAAGGTGATAAAGTAGATTTGGTGCGGCGTCCTACAGGTGGACGCGCTGTGCTGCATCAAGGTGATTTAACTTATGCTGTAGTCACATCTGGACTAAATGGTAGTCGTATTCAGATGTATGAAAAAATTTGTGAGTTTTTAATTCAAGGATGGCGATCGCTTAACGTAGAATTGCACTACGGTACAGCAGGACGCGGCTACATTCATAACCCCAACTGTTTTGGCACTGCAACGGGTGCAGATTTAGTTACAGTTGATAATTGCAAACTCATCGGTAGCGCTCAACTGCGACGGGGTAACGCAATTTTACAACATGGTTCAATGCGTTTGCAACCGAATGCAGAATTGTTTGCGGCTGTATTTGGTGCAGAATCTTTTACTTGTGTGCAACTTCCGCAAAACCTGAGTGTGGAAACGATTATTGCAGCTTTAGTTGCAGCAGCTATTGATTGTTTTAATATTCAGTTAGTTTTGCAACCGTTATCAGAGGATGAGTGGAAACAGATTTTGGCTCAATAAGTAATATGATTTCCGGCAAATTAACCATAATTCTAGTATAACCTCACCCGCCCTCTGGGCACCCTCTACGAGCGTAAGGAGAGGGATGGGGTGAGGTTTTTTATTATCGGTGATTCGATGGACTTGTTTGAACTTTCGCTCCTCCCATCAAAACAAGAAAAGAAAGAATTAGGGCGAGTCC
>CAXTNZ010000089.1:0-24027 GCA_964245695.1 uncultured bacterium
TTGAAGATACATTACGGGCAGGTGCTGGTTTATGCGATGTAGAATCTGTAAACTTTCTTGCCGAACATGCCAAAACCTGCATTCAATCCTTAGTAAGCCTGGGGGTAGCTTTTGACCGTCATGGTAGCGAGTTAGCTTTAACTTTGGAAGCTGCCCATTCGCGCCACCGCGTTCTCCACGCCGCCGACACCACAGGCAGAGAAGTAACTACCACCCTTACTGCCCAAGTACTGCGACGCCAGAACATTCAAGTAATCCAGCAAGCTTTGGCGCTATCGTTGTGGCTGGAACCGGAAACAGGGAGATGTCAGGGAATTAGCTTGTTTTATCAAGGTAAAATTACCTGGATAAAAGCCGGGGCTGTGGTTTTGGCAACTGGTGGCGGTGGTCAAGTTTTTGCCCAAACTACTAACCCAGCTGTGAGTACGGGCGATGGAGTAGCGATCGCTTGGCGTGCAGGGGCAATCCAGAGAGACTTGGAATTTGTCCAATTTCACCCCACTGCCTTAACCAAACCCGGTGCGGATCACTTTCTTATTAGTGAAGCTGTTCGCGGCGAAGGGGCACACCTGGTCGATAACGAAGGGCGGCGCTTTGCCTTTGACTACCACCCAGCGGGTGAACTCGCCCCCAGAGATGTGGTCAGTCGAGCAATTTTCAGCCACTTACAACGGACTTCTGGCGACCTTGCCACTGCCCACGTGTGGTTGGATATGCGCCCCATCCCCGTGGAGAAGATTCGTCACCGCTTTCCCAACATCATTAAAGTTTGTCAACATTGGGGCATTGATGTCTTCTCGCAACCAATTCCCGTTGCCCCAGCTGCCCATTACTGGATGGGTGGTATTCTCACGGATCTGATGAATCACACAAACATTCCCGGTTTGTACGCAGTGGGAGAAACTGCGAGTACTGGGGTGCATGGGGCAAATCGCCTCGCGAGTAATTCTCTGCTGGAATGTATTGTGTTTGGGGCACAGATGGCTAATATTGAGCTTGAAGCTGATTTGTCTAAGTCAGAATCACTTCTGCCTTTGCGGGAATTTAGCCCCAATGTAAATGAGTGGCACAGCGAACAAGCACTGCTAGAAGCACTGCGGCAGAAGTTGCCGCGTTTGGTGTGGGAAAGTGCTGGTATTTGTCGTCAACAGCAAAGTTTAGAAGTGGCGATCGCCAAGATTGAATCTTGGCAGCAAGATTTCGCTGCTTTGAAACTGAGTCAATTCTTACTCTCCTTACGTCCAACCGAACCAGCTACTTTCGCCTTACCCGACGTTGAACGGCAATTGCGACTTTGGGCAGAAACCCGCAATTTACTAGATGTGGCTTATTTAATTCTCAAAAGTGCTGCTTTTAGAACCGAAAGTCGTGGCGGACATTACCGCCTAGATTATCCTCAACCCGATCCTGATTGGCAGGCACACACACTTGTACAAAAACACCACTGGTCGAAATCTGCCGAATAAAAGCAACTCATAATAAAAAATTAAAGCAATTAACTAATCATTTTGGCTGCTTATATTGAGTTGTGTGCTGCCTTTTAAATTTACCTTTGTCTGTTAACCTTTAAGCTTCACCCGCTTTGATAGTCAGCTTGATGACAATGCACATTGATACAATTTAATTAGCGAATTTATTAGCGCGTGCCACTACCATGCTGGCTGTCAGGACTACCATAATTTGGCGGTTCGTAAATGTCGCTATTTGATTCAGCATTCAAATTCATGCCTTTTAAAGTCTGAGAAGTGCTGTCACTCGCCCTAACACTATCAACAGCAGAAATGCTCAATCTTCCTGTACCATCGGCAATTTTAAGTATTATCAAAGAAGCTCCGATAAAAAATATAATAGTGCAGGCGATTTTAAAGCTTGTTTCCATTTGCCTCGGTATATTTCCTTCCATTTCGATGTCACCCTGTATATTGTGTTAGCTTCAGTATATTTATTGATTTTTTCGGCAAATCAGCAAATCTTTATTCAGTTACTGCTTCTATCCAGACGATTACTTGACCGAAAAGCGATCGCTAGTAACTTGCAATTTGGTGCTGTGGTTGTTGCTTAATATTTAAGAAATATTTCCAATGAACTATTTTTGGCATCAACCAAAAGTTAGATATCATGATTCTTTATCACTTGTCAGTTGCCTAAACAGTAGAATATCTATAAAAAATTAATATCTTTCCGAGGAAATATTCTTGTCTTTAAGACAAAGTAAGGAAATATTGCCAGATTAGGCAAGTTTTCCTGACAAATAGGATTACTTGAGAATGAGGATAGCTAAACTAAAAACGGCAAAGTTGCCTGGCAATTGATGATGAAATATTTTTTTACAAAAACTAGGAAAATAAATATTTTAAGTATAATTACTTAAATAAGTAAAGTAGATAAAAATGACTAGCCTCAAAGCTGGGAAAGTCAGAATCTCAGTATCCTCACAGAATGTGTTTTTCCCATCCCTTCTTTTTTTCCCGACCACTGCGGCGAAGTTCACGCAAAACAAGAGCGGTTTTTACCGAGGTGCTTAGCACGATACATCGCAGCATCTGCTTGTTTAATCAAGGTTTCGCTGTCGTCGCAGTTGAGTGGGTAGACACTGATGCCAATACTGGCGGAGACTGTGGTGGTATGACCGTCGAAAACAATTGGCTCGATGATGGTTGCTAAAATTTTTTCAGCGACTCTTGCTGCCACCTTCAGATTAGGAATTGCCCGTAAAATCACGGTAAATTCATCGCCACCCAAGCGGGAAACAGTATCAGTGCCGCGCAAAGAGTTGTTGAGGCGCTGGGCAATCGTTACCAACAGGCGATCGCCTATCTCGTGACCCAGGGTATCATTAACTTGTTTAAAACCATCCAGGTCAATAAACAGCAGTACCAGTAACAAATTGCTGTTTTGCGCCCACGCTAGCGACTCCTGAAGTTGTTCTCCAAAAAATTTGCGATTGGGCAGACCTGTGAGGGGGTCGTGATAGGCAAGATAACGCAAGTCGTCTTCTTTGCGTTTTAATTCATTGTTAGAGCTCAATAACTCAGCGGCGGTGCGTTTGAGTTCTTCTTCCATCAGTTTGCGCTGCGTAATATCACGGATGACGCCAACTAAATAAAAATTACCAGCTGCGTCATTGTGGAGCGATCGCTTGGTGGCAATTAGATGTGTCTTACCAGTGGCATCGGTAAATTCTTCTTCATGTTCCAAGGGTTTCTGACTTTGAAACACAAGCTCATCTTGTCGTCGAAAAACATCGGCTTCATGTTTCGGGAAAAAGTCATAGTCTGACTTTTCAATTAACTTGGTATTGGGATAACCGATGAATTGACAATACGCCTCATTTAAAACAATCCACTGATGTTTTTCATTTTTGACAAAAATTGGGTCAGGAATCTTATTAATCACTTGATACAAAAACTCTTTAGAGCGTTTTAACTCTTCCTGCATGTGGGCAAGCTGATAGGTAAGCACAATAGCTGAGCCGCAAAAGGTTAGCAACGCAGGCATGATTGGTATCCACCAACCATCGAGAAAAGCAAGGTAGGTATAGCCAGTTAGCAGCATACAATAAAGCACTATACTTAAGGCACTGGTACTTGGGCGTTGTATTCGTCGCCTCGTAGCGACTCCCAGATAAGCCCAGGCAAAAATCCACAACCATTCCACTTGGTCAGACCAGACTTTTAGTAAAGGTCGTCCTTTAACGGCGGCTGTGATTAACTCACTGATAAAATAGGCTTGTAATTCGATACCAGATACAGACTTTACCGTACCCATGAAACGGCTGGAGTACGGCATAAACACAAAATCTTGGAGACTGGGGGCAGTCGAACCAATTAGCACAATGCGATCGCTTATCCAGTTTTTTGGTACTCGGTCAGCTAGTACATCCGTAAGAGATACCTGGTGGAAAGGACAAGATTGCTCTTCAAAGTTTTTGCAAGCTGGTTTGGGAAAATTCGCCAAAATTTGGTATCCTTTGGCATCAGCTCCCACATAAGCACCGTAATTCGGTTGAAAAGGATAAAACACCGCTTTACCCAACTGCAAATACTTAGGGTTGCTTGCTGCTTTCTTGGGAGTAATACCCTCGTTTTTTAAATACAGTAAAGCCAGCTTCAAAGCAAAACTTTTGTGGGGTTTTTGATTAACGTCATGCCAATACAACAAGCTGCGACGTACTTTGCCATCAGCATCAAACACAACGTTATTAAAACCCACTTGGTCACGCTTGCTCAGTTCCAGTGGTGCTGAAACAATAGTATTTTTGTTATGTGCCAGCAGTTCAATGCCAACCAAGTTTGGCATCGACTTATAAGCATCAACCAGATTCTGATGACCAGGTTCTACTTGTAAATCTCGGTATATATCTAAACCAATAGCGCGAGGTTTGTGGACTTTTAATTTCTGTAACAGCTCCGCAATCACACCATCTGGAATTGGCCAAGTTCCCACTTGGCTTAAAGAAGCCTCGTCAATCGCTACAATAGTGATACGGTTTTCTGGCAGTTCATCTGGACGTAAGCGAAAAAATTGATCCAAGGCTGCCCACTCCCAGGATTGCAATAACCCAAAAAAACGCAAAAGTAGGATGCAGACTGCCACGCAGAAGGCAGTAATCAATTCCCTGTGTCTTCGACCAAGCGATTGTTTGTGTCCAAAAAGTAACTTCACAAAACGCTTGCCTAGCTGCTTACTCATTCCCATTACCTAATTGGGACAAACATTGTCTCTTTGCTGTAGTTATAAGCTACTTGGCATATATAACGCACGCGCGAGTAGTACATGCTTTCGCGCTAACGTGTCAAATCTTTTGGGTTACTATAGACAATCTTGGAAAACACCTGATTCACCATTTAATTATGAAACTAAACAAAGCGCGAAAGCGATCGCGCCCATTGCATATGCCAAGTATAAATACTGTTCGTGAATAACAAAAGCTCATTTACAATAAATTATGGAAATAAATACAAAAAAGTCAACTGGAAGAAGATTCTGCTGCATTCATCCAGTTGACTTTTTCAGGTGAAACCAAATTCACCTAAAATCGGCTTTGTCAATGCGCTTCCTTGCGGGACTCTTGATTGGGTATTAGGTATTCAAGCGAAGAATTTTCCATCTTTCCCGAATCCCCAGTCCCCAGTACCGTCAAGACAATTACTTGAAATACTTGAAGTTCGTGGAACCTGTGTAACCAGAATTTTTCGCTAATTCCTGCAAGTTTTGCACTCCCCCATAGCTTTTACCATTGATGATCCAGGTGGGGAAGCCTTCTATTTTTGCAGCTTTACACACTTCTGGTTTACCTTTTGGGCTATCGTTAGCACACTCAACCTTCACATTATTATCTTCGATTTCTTTGTAAGCTTCTTTACCAAAAATTAGCTTCTGTTCGTGGCAGTGAGGACACCAGTAAGCAACATATTCTTTAGCGCCTATTTTCGCCAGATGGCGTGCTAGCGCTAATTCTGCCTCACCAGATTTGGTGGTGATTTCCCAACCGAATTCTGGATTGGGCGCTACTGTTGGCGTAAAGGTAATTTGTACAGGTTTGCCGGAAGTTGATTCAGCTACATTACCAGATGGATTGACACCAGCATAAACGCCTAAAGTACCAATTAGCGTCACCATGCCAACGACAATGGCGGTAAAAAATATTTGCCCAAGATCCTCCCAAGCGTGACCGATAATTGTCAGTACCAAAAGACTGAGGGAGAATAAAGCTGAGCCAATACAGTAAGGACAGATGGCTTTGATGTGAAATGCTAGCAGGTACATCAAGTAGCCGCTGAAGACTGACATAGCGATCGCCCCCGCTAGCAGCAGCAACCATGTCCAATTTTCCAGCTTTTGACGCTGCTCTTTATTTTCGCTTCCTTTAATAGCCAAGGGAGCCAAAGCAAATATAATCATGCTGGTGTAAGCCAAAAAGCCAAACAAAGCTAATGGCTGACCAAAAACTGTTCCCCAAGGACTGGAAAGAACATCATTACAGCCTCTGACACCAGCCTGTGCCACACAAGCTGCACTGCCTCCTGTTAACTTTTCAAACGTAAGATAAGCTGTGGTCAAGGCACCACATGCGGCGATCGCGGCAATTAAAATACGCGACCATCTTTGAATCCAAGGTGTAGAACGGCGGCGAATCATAAACTTTTAGAACTAGAGACGCTTGGATGCTTGGACTAGGGGGACACAAAAATTCGCTCATTAAAATAAAAGATTCTTAATTTTGAATGGGTGAATGAGCGAATCAGTGAATTCCCCCAAAGGGGGGTTACCCCGCTCCTACTGAGGATATTGATTTTTTTTCGCTCTTCGAGTTCCAACTTTGACGCGCGGCTTCCACAAATGAGCTCACGCGAATCGGGTCAATTGGTTGCTCGATGCGACCGTGGCGTTTCAGGGAACTGGAAACAATTACACCATCTGCCGACTGCAACAGTGTAGCAATATTTTCCCAACTTGCCCCACTACCAATAAATACTGGGGTGCCATTTGCTGCGCTAAAAGCCAGTTCCAAATCTTCCTCGTTCGGAGGACTACCAGTAGCCCAGCCAGACAAAATCACAGCGTCTGCCAATCCCCTTTCTATTGTATCTTTGACGGCGACTGTGAGATTCGGGGAACTTAAAGGACGGGCATGTTTGACCAATACATCGGCAAGGATTTTCACATCGCTGCCTAACTCCCGCCGATAGCGCAGTAGTTGATGTGCCTCACCCTCAATTAATCCCTGATCCGTTGCCATCACGCCTGTGAGGACGTTGACGCGGATAAATTGCGCCCGTACACAGGTGGCGATCGCCATTGCACTTAATGCGTCGTTCCGCAAAACGTTTAAGCCTATAGGCAGTGTCACTAAATTCTGTATCCGCTGCACCACCACAGTCATGGCACTCACAACCGCTGGATCAACTTTATTTTTGGTAAATGGCGCATCGAAAAAATTCTCTACAATAATGCCGTTAACTCCTCCACTTGCCAGGGCTGTTGCTTCTTGTTCGGCGCGGTCTATCACCGCTTTCAGGCTACCTCCCCAACGAGGCGAGGTAGGCAGAGGTAGTAGGTGAACTACGCCAATAATCGGTGTTTGGGTTTTAAATAGCTGATATAAGTCCACGTCTTTAACCCGCTTTGCGGAGTCATTAGTCCTTTGTACGAGTGTCATTAGTCATTAGTCATTGTCCTTTGTAAATGACCCTTGGGGTGAATACGAGCGGATACCCTTCGCCAGCACCAGGTGCAACAAGCGCGGCTCGCCGCTAAGAGAGCACTGGTTCACCAATAACTTATGACCAATGACTAATGACTCATGCTAATGACTGATGACAAATTCGTTTAAAACACTTTGTTTTACTGCCTCCCTCTTAAGATGGAAATTGCCGTAAAACATTCCCTAAGATATGTTAAGATAAAAACTGGCTACAAGAGGAGTTTGCCACTCACTCATCCGCGAGGCACTTTCTTTGTAGTTTAGGCATCTCGCCCGCGCATTTTCGTTGGCAATGCCTGAGTGCAAAGTTAGCTTACCGCTTTACAGGCGTAGTCGCGAGTGTGATTTCCCAAAGGGCGAGCGACTTCTCACAACCAGCCCTTAGGGCGGCTTCCCGATGGGTAAATTAACAACCCACACCCTGCGGTAGTGTAAAATACCAATAGGCGATTTGTTAAAATATATTAAGAGTGTCAAATTTACCCGAAGACACTTTAGTTTTACCCGGGGAAACAGATTAATAAGAATATCATAGCACTTTGCTCTATTAATTAATTAGAGTCATGGTTCTGCGGACATTTGGAGCGCAAATCGTCCTGACAATTGTCCCCCTCTTGGGTGCGTATGACTAAGATCCAAAGAGCGATTGAGTAGTTGAATGCAAGAACAAACAAAGAAGACTTATTTATAATATGGGTGATAAGCCAACAATTGCAATTTCTCACCTAGGCTGCGAGAAAAATCGAATTGATACAGAACACATGTTAGGACTGCTGGTAGAAGCAGGCTATGGTGTAGATAGTAATGAAGAATTAGCAGATTACGTTATTGTCAATACTTGTAGTTTTATTGAAGCAGCAAGAGAAGAATCAGTCAGAACTTTAGTAGAACTGGCGGAAGCGAATAAAAAAATCGTGATCGCAGGCTGTATGGCGCAGCACTTCCAAGCGCAGTTATTGGATGAGTTGCCAGAAGCAGTGGCGGTTGTAGGTACTGGAGATTATTACAAAATTGTAGATGTAATTAAGCGCGTAGAAGAAGGAGAAAGAGTCAAACTCATTAGTGCCGAACCAACCTACATTGCTGATGAAACCACACCGCGCTATCGGACGACAAGTGAGGGTGTAGCTTACTTACGAGTAGCCGAAGGATGTGATTATCGTTGTGCGT
This sequence comes from uncultured bacterium, assembly GCA_964245695.1. GTDB lineage: Bacteria > Cyanobacteriota > Cyanobacteriia > Cyanobacteriales > Nostocaceae > Hassallia. Next base: position 8,378 of record CAXTNZ010000089.1, read on the forward strand.
TTTGTATCATTCCTTATCTGCGGGGAAACCAGCGCTCGCGTACTATTGAATCAATTGTCGCGGAAGCAGAGCAGTTAGCAAGTCAAGGGGTAAAAGAAATCATTTTGATTTCCCAGATCACCACCAATTACGGGTTAGATATTTACGGTAAGCCAAAATTAGTCGAATTACTTCGCGCTTTGGCAAAAGTAGATGTACCGTGGATAAGGATGCACTACGCTTATCCCACCGGATTGACCCCAGAAGTGATCAAGGCGATAAAAGAAACACCTAACGTGTTACCCTACTTAGATTTGCCCTTGCAACATTCCCATCCAGAAGTTCTGCGTGACATGAACCGTCCCTGGCAAGGTCGGGTGAATGATGGGATAATCGAGCGCATCAAAACGGCGCTACCAGAAGCAGTGCTGCGAACAACATTTATCGTAGGCTTTCCTGGGGAAACACAACAGCATTTTGAGCATCTGCTTTCTTTCGTCCAGCGACATGAATTTGATCATGTTGGTGTCTTCACTTTTTCGCCAGAGGAAAAAACTCCGGCTTATAATCTACCCAATCAGTTGCCCCAAGAATTGATGGATGAACGCCGGGACGCATTGATGGAACTCCAACAGCCGATTTCTTGGCAGAAAAATCAACAGGAAGTGGGCAAAGTTGTTGATGTGCTGATAGAGCAACAAAATCCCGAAACTAAAGAACTAATCGGTCGATCTGGGAGATTTTCCCCAGAGGTCGATGGACTGGTTTATGTTAAAGGCGAAGCGAAGCTAGGAGCAATCATGCCAGTAGCGATCCACAGCGCTGATACATACGACTTGTATGGTCAAGTTGTCAATACTAACAAATAAGTGTGTGTCGGTTAAAGAGTCCAAAATTCAAATTAAATCTTAGGAGAATTAATGAATCTTTCGTTTCCAGAATTAGGCATTTCCACTGAACGCGTATCTCAGCTTGAAAAACTAGGTTTCACCACACCAACTAATATTCAAGAGCAAGCAATTCCCCAACTGCTGGCAGGTCGTGATGTAGTCGGTCAATCGCAAACAGGAACAGGCAAAACCGCAGCATTTTCCCTGCCAATTTTAGAAAAGCTAGATGTTAATCACAAAGCTGTGCAAGCTTTGGTTTTGACTCCAACTCGTGAATTGGCAATGCAAGTTCACGATGCCATCGAGCATTTCATTGGTAATGATGGATTGCGGGTGTTGGCAATTTACGGAGGTCAATCGATTGACCGTCAAATTTTACAACTCAAACGCGGCGTTCACATGGTCGTGGGTACACCAGGACGAGTGATAGACTTACTCGATCGCGGCTATTTGAAGCTGGATCAGGTGAAGTGGTTTGTGTTGGATGAAGCCGATGAAATGTTGAGCATGGGCTTTATTGATGATGTAGAGAAAATTCTCTCACAAGCACCCAAAGAACGGCAAACAGCTTTATTCTCGGCGACAATGCCGCCTTCGATTCGCTCGTTGGTAAACAGATTTTTGCGATCGCCTGCGACAGTAACAGTCGAACAGCCAAAAGCCGCACCTAATAAAATCAATCAAGTAGCTTACTTGATTCCCCGCCACTGGACAAAAGCCAAAGCTTTACAGCCGATTCTGGAAATGGAAGACCCAGAAACAGCTTTAATCTTTGTCCGCACTCGACGCACAGCCGCAGAACTCACCAATCAACTGCAAGCAGCGGGTCACAGTGTCGATGAATACCACGGCGACTTATCGCAACAAGCGCGGGAACGCTTATTAAGCAGGTTCCGTAATCGTCAGGTGCGCTGGGTGGTAGCAACTGATATTGCGGCACGCGGTTTGGATGTCGATCAGTTGTCTCACGTGATCAACTTCGACTTACCCGATAGCCCAGAAACCTACGTCCATCGGATTGGTCGGACAGGTCGCGCTGGTAAAGAAGGAACAGCAATTTCTTTAGTGCAGCCGTTTGAAAGACGCAAGCAGCAGGGATTTGAACGCCATGTGCGCCAAAACTGGCATGTACTAACGATTCCTACACGCGCCCAAATTGAAGCACGACACATCGACAAATTGCAAGATCAAGTGCGGGAAGCCTTAACTGGCGAACGTCTGGCTTCATTTTTGCCGATTATCAGCGAACTAATTGAAAAATACGATCCGCAAGCGATCGCTGCTGCTGCATTGCAAATCGCTTACGATGAAACCCGTCCGGCTTGGCTGCAACAATCAGATGCTGACATTCCTTCAGAGGACACCGGAAGTCCCAAGCCGAAGTTGGTTAAGCGTCGTGAAGGTTCAGGCGATCGCACTCGTTCTTGGAACAAATCAGACAATAATGGCGAAGAAGAAAGACGTGGTAGTCCCAAGCCCAAGCCTCGGACTAGCCATCGCGATTCTTCCATGACACCGAAAAAGCTCGGTTCACCTACCGCTCGTGAGTCTGCTTCTTAATCAAGAGTGATTTGTCATTAGTCATTTGTAATTTGTAAGAATCAAGGACAAAAGACAAAGGACTAATGACTTGCTTTTAATTCAGCCAAGGACGGCTAGCTTCCTCTAGTTCCCTAATTTCATCATCAGTCAATTTCCAGCCCAAAGCGCCTGCGTTCTGTCGGACTTGTTGGGCTGACTTCACCCCAGCAATCGGAATCACATTCCCTTGAGCAATTAACCAGTTGAGAGCAACTTGAGCCGGAGTGCGATCGTACTTCTCCCCAATATTGCGTAGCAAAGATATCACTGGGGCAATTTTTTGCAAGCCTTCTTTATTAAAACGCGGGTCAATCTTCCTCGCACCATTGGGGGTTTCGGCGCTATCAGCCGTGTATTTGCCAGTAAGTAACCCCTGCGCCAAAGGACTGTAAGCCAAGATTGTCACATCCAGCTCACGGGCGGTTGCGAAAATGCCGTTACTTTCAATTTGCCGCGTCAGCAAAGAGTAGCGTACCTGATTCACAGCCAAAGGCACTCCCCGTTTACCTAATATATCCTGTGCCTCTCGCATTTGTTCTGCTGAGTAATTACTGACACCTACTGCTGCAATTCTGCCCCGCTTCACTTCATCTGCAAGGGCATTCATCAGCGTTTCTTGACTCATTAAAAAGGCGAAAGGCCAGTGTACTTGGTACAGAGCAACTCGCTCGACTTGCAGGCGCTTTAGGCTAGCTGTTAAGGCATCGGCGACTGATTGAGATGTAAATCGCCAAGGTGCGGGACCGTATTTGGTAGCAATTTGCACCGATTGTGGGGTTTGTTGCATAAATTGCCCCAAAAATTCCTCACTCATTCCCAAGCCGTAAAGTTCCGCAGTGTCAAAGAAGGTGATACCAGCCTCTAACGCTGCGGTAAAAGCTTCTTTCAACTGCTCTGGACCGTAGTCTTTGCCATAATTCCAAAAAAGTTTATCACCCCACGCCCAAGTACCAATGCAAAGGGGTGTAACAGTCGGTCCGTTTTGTCCTAATGTGATGGTTGTCACTTTTTCCTGAGGGTAGAGGTTAGCAAGAATAAAGATGCTACTGTTTACTATGGTACGGAGAATTTTAAATACGCAGTTATCGTATTACTTTTTATTTCCTAGTCAGCACGGAGAGTGCTGTAAATAAGCGTTAAAACGCTTACTACAAAACTGTGCCAATTGCGTAAGTTCTCAAGGTATTTGCATAAGTATTCTCTATAGGTAAATTTTAATAAAACATTTGTAAGATCCAATTTTACTGAGCCACTTATGGCGTTTATCCTGGAAAACAGATAAAAAAAATCTTATTAATCTCGACAAAGAATATGGCAAGCGGTAATTTATCTGATTCTCAAGAAGCTTTCTTGAGTGTCCCGCGAATCAAAGTTTTAACGATGTTTCGGCTGGGCTTATTTCAAATGGCGTTAGGCATCATGTCGATTCTCACCTTGGGAGTGCTGAATCGAGTCATGATTGAAGAGTTGAAAGTGCCAGCGCTAATTGCAGCTGGGGCGATCGCTATGCATCAATTTGTCTCGCCAACGCGAGTCTGGTTTGGACAAATATCAGACTCCAAGCCGTTGTTTGGCTATCACCGTACTGTTTATATCTGGCTGGGAGCAGTTTTGTTTGCGATCGCCTCCTTTTTAGCGGTACAAGTAGTTTGGCAACTTGGTTTAAGCTTGCAAGCAGGTTGGACAACTCAAACCTCAATTTGGGCGGCATTTCTAGCTTTTATTTTCGCCCTCTACGGTTTGGCGATTGGTTTGAGTGCCACACCTTTTGCAGCGCTGCTAGTCGATGTTTCTGATGAAGACAACCGCTCAAAACTGGTGGGGGTTGTGTGGTCAATGCTGATGGTGGGTATTATTGTTGGGGCAATTATTAGCAGCAGCTTGCTCAAGCAAATTGCTTTAAACGCACCGTTAGATGTACTACAATCCCAAATCAACCGTTTGTTTTTAGTCGTGCCGGCAATTGTCGTCGGACTGTGTATTCTAGCGACAGTTGGCGTGGAAAAGAAATATTCCCACTATGCTAATCGTTCGACGGTGGTTGACCGGGAAGATAAAATTACTTTGGGCAAAGCGCTACGGGTGCTAACAGCGAGTCGGCAAACGGGGATATTTTTCAGCTTTTTGCTACTAATGACCATCAGCTTGTTTTTGCAGGATGCAGTATTGGAACCTTACGGTGGTCAAGTGTTTAATATGACGATTGCCGAAACAACCAAGCTGAATGCTTTCTTTGGTACGGGAACGCTTTTTGGTTTGAGTTTAACCGGCTTTTTAATTGCCCCGCGTCTGGGAAAGAAAAACACCACCAAGCTGGGATGTGTGGGGGTAGCGATATGTTCGCTATTGATTATTTTGGCGGGGACAACTGCGAATCCAAAGCTGTTGCAATTAAGTTTAATTTTGTTTGGTTTTGCCTCCGGTGTGACGACAACCGGCGCGTTAAGCTTGATGTTGGATCTCACTGCTGTGGAAACTGCGGGGACGTTTATTGGTGCTTGGGGGTTGGCGCAAGCAATGGCGAGAGCGTTAGCTACAGTATTTGGTGGTGCGCTGTTGAATTTAGGGAAAAGCTTCTTGGGAACGCCACTTCAAGCCTACGGATTAGTGTTTGCCACCCAAGCTGTAGGTATTTTGCTGGCGCTGTCGTTTTTAGCTCAGGTGAATGTCACAGAATTTCAGCGTAATGCGAAACAAGCGATCGCCTCTATTTTAGAAAGCGATTTAGATTAGGGATTGGCGACGCTTGGACGCTTGGACTCTTGAAGCTTGAAAAGAATTATAATGCCTTATGCCCCATGCCCAATGCCCCATTCCCCATTTATCAAATGAGTGATTTTTGGACAACAATTCTCGAATTTGCCCAAACCACTACCACCAGGGTAGGTAAGCAGCTAATGCAGGATTTTGGGCAAGTGCAAGCTTCTCAAAAAGCTGACGGCACTTTAGTAACGCAAGCCGATAAGTGGGCAGATCTGACAATTCGCGATGCGATCGCTTCCACTTTTGAGGGTTATGGTATCCTCAGCGAAGAAGCTGACAAGGTGTTTCCCGGTACAGAATGGTGCTGGGTAATTGACCCTCTGGATGGCACAACTAACTTTACTCGCGGCATTCCCATCTGGTCAATTTCTCTAGGTTTGCTGTATCAAGGCATCCCGATTTTTGGTTACGTTTACGTGCCGCCAATTGACCAAGCTTTTCACGGCTTTTGGCAAGGTTCATCAGGGTTAGATACACCAATCGGGGCATTTGTCAATAATCGTCCCATCCACGCTAGCGCTGATGATCCCAGCAACAATCACTTTTTTAACCTCTGTTCCCGCAGCACTGCCGCCATCCAAAAAGGCTTTCCCTGCAAAATTCGCATGTTAGGTGTTGCTAGCTATAACTTTCTCACTGTGGCGACTGGGGCAACATTGGGCGGTATTGAAGCGACACCAAAAGTTTGGGATATTGCCGCAGCTTGGGTGATTGTTCAGGCAGCAGGTGGAAGTTGGCGATCGCTAAAATCAGAGCCGTTTCCATTATCACCCGGAGAAGATTATAGCGATCGCTCTTTCCCCACTTTAGTTGTCAGTCGCCCAGAATTGGAGTCGGTGTTTCAACCGTTTGTGGATAAGGTAAAAATTTAAACCGCTAAGTAATAGGTTGTGAAAGTTCGTAGTGAGCCAGCGCGCAGAACAGGGGGTTTCCCCCATGAGCGAAGCCGCGAGGAGCGTTCGCGCAGCGTCTCGTTCGCGGAGCGTCTCCGAAGGAGAAGAGAAGGGTAAGCGCGAAGATCGCTTTAAATTGAGCGATAAATCGCTCACTACGAACAAGAGAAAAAAAGTTTAGGGCTGAGGATATAATTTTTTCGGTATTTCAAGTTCTGAAGGTGTAATATCAGCTTTTATATCTAACAAATAACAATGAAAGGACTTTGGCTGGAAAACAACCAACTGCAACTTCGCACGGATATCCCCATTCCTCAACCGCCACCAGGAGAAGCGCTGGTGCGCGTTTTGCGTGCGGGTATTTGTAACACTGATTTAGAATTGCTCAGAGGCTACTATCCCTACACTGGCATCATAGGACATGAATTTGTGGGTGTCGTCGCCCAAGGAGCAGAAAACTTAGTTAATAAGCGGGTAGTCGGAGAAATCAATGCAGTCTGTGGCAAATGTCGCTTTTGTCGCAGCGGACAACCGACTCACTGTGAAAACCGCAGTGTCCTTGGTATTGTCAACCGCAACGGCGCTTTTGCCGATTATCTCTGTTTGCCCGTGGAGAATCTGCATCCCGTACCCGATAATGTTCCTACAGAGGTAGCAACATTTACCGAACCCTTAGCCGCCGCGCTGGAAATTCAGCAGCAGGTTCGGTTAAGTGCAGATGACCACGTGCTAGTGGTGGGAGATGGTAAGCTGGGGCAACTTGTAGCGCAAACACTAGCTTTGACAGGCTGCGATTTGTTAGCTGTGGGGCGTCATCGAGAGAAACTCGCTAACCTAGAAGCACGAGGTATCAAAACTGGATTAGCTGAAGCTGTTACAGAAAGAGCTTTTGATATATCTGTAGAGTGTACAGGCAATCCCGAAGGATTTGCGATCGCCCGCCGTGCTTTACGTCCACGTGGTACATTAGTACTGAAAAGCACCTATGCAGGCAACCTCAGCCTTGATGCTTCCTCTTTAGTAGTGGACGAAATCACCCTCATCGGCTCCCGTTGTGGTCCCTTTGGCGCTGCACTCGATTTGCTAGCGGCAGAAAAAGTGGATGTACAACCGCTCATTCATGCCAGCTACCCCCTCACTCAAGGGCTTACAGCTTTTAAACAAGCTCAAGGTCGAGGTGTTTTAAAGGTTTTGCTAGAAATTAGTCAATAGTCATTGGTCATTGGTCATTGGTCATTGGTAGGAGAAAATCCGTTTAATAAAAATGATGATTTCCTACCCATCTTCGTCAAATAACAAATGACTATTGTACAGACGCGATGTTCCTCGCGTCTCTAATAAAGCATCGAATTTGTCTTCGGTTGATAGTCAATGCAATTTATCGCCTCTTCTGTGTTAGCAATGCAGGGGCGTACAGTGCATTTGAGGCGGAAATCATCGGTAAAAAATTGGCAGCCACTACAAGGGATTTGATGCATTTGCTTGGCTGTGGTTACACCATCTCGCGCCGTCGTCCAGAGACTCCAGAGTACAAGAATGATTAATCCCCAAGCGGTAACAAAACAAATCGGTACTACAAACGGTTGAATAGTATGAATTAGGAAATGAATTAGGAAATAAAGTAGTTTTAACACGACTAATTGCAATCAAAACTCTAAATTAAGAGTGAGAAGTTGTGAAGTTATGTTACTTCTTACTTTTCACTCCTAACGTCCTACTTAGGAAGTATAAATCAAAAGCCAGCATGATGACCTAATGCTATACCAGTGACGAGCATTCCTAAAACAAGGAACGGTTGAGCGCTTGCCTGGTATTTTACGTCATTGTTCACGGGGTCACGCAGGAAATACATATCCTGGAAGGTGATTTGGGGGATAATTAGCAGTGCTAGAATTGCCGCGTATAAATTTTCGTGGATGCTGACAAGATAAGCGGCAATCAATCCTTGAAATAAATCAATCATCACCACACAAATCCATGCCGCGTTAGTGATGCCAAATACTACAGGTAGTGATTTTAATCCGAGTTGGCGATCGCCTTCTACACTCTTAAAATCATTGACAATGGCAATTCCTAATCCAGCTAAGCTGTAGAACATTGTCAGAACTACAATTGTTGAATTCAGCTCGCCAAACAAAGCATGACCAGTACACCAAGGTAGGGTGATATAGCTAGCACCTAAAGCATAGCTGCCTAACCAGCCATTTTGTTTGAGCTTCAGAGGTGGGGCAGAATAGATGTAAGCGAGGAAGCAACCGATTAAGGCGATCACTGTAATTGTCGGAAATTCATGACCTACCCATTTATCACAGGCAAATGCCAGGACAAGACCAGCAATAAGTAATACCCAAATCTGCGTAATTACTTGGGGTAGAGAAATTGCCCCAGAAGGAATTGGGCGATAGGGTTCGTTAATCGCATCCAGATCGCGATCGTAGTAATCGTTGAGGATTTGCGTGTAACCTGTCAACAACGGTCCAGCCAGCAACATACAAGTCGCTGCTTTCAAGACATTTTCCAGCGTCCAGGTATAGTTACCCGAAGAAGCCGCACCGCAAACTACGCCCCAAATTAGGGGTATCCAGGTGATCGGCTTCATTAGTTGCAAGCGGATTTTCCAAATCGAGGTTTCTCCTGCTGCTGCACCTTTCATGCCTAGGAGTTGCCTAGCTTGGGAACTGCGATCGGCAACAACTTTTATTTCGTCGCTGGCATCAATTGCTACTGAGTCTATTGCCTCAGTTGGCTGGGAATTTGGGGGAATGGGAGTTGATTCAGACATAAGGCGTACTTGTTAAGGAGTTAGGAGGAGCGGAGTTATGAGTTAGGAATTGAAGTTCATAACTCCATAACTCACCTAAAAAGAAATTATCAAATAATTATTCTGAAACTTCGCTCCAGCAACAGATCTGCCACTTAAAGCACTTGGTAGAACAATATTTCGCCGCTGGTCTCCTGCTTCCACAGTGACTTCTGGACCGTACTGGGTAAGTTTGACCTGTTTTTTGTCAAATCCAGGCAAGAATAAGCGTACCTGACGGTTTTGGATGTCAATTTCAATTGGTTTGGGAGCCTGTGCCGCTTGCCCCACAAAGTCGGGTAGGGCATTTATCAAAGGTTGCCAATCACCTGCTTTTGCGTCGGGAACGACACTGACTGACAGGGGGGTAAATTCCTCTGACAGGTTCGCGGGTGTGCCAGAATCCACAAGGATAACGCCGCCAACAGTCAGACCGACTTGTTGAGCGCTACCCCACAAATAACGAGCAGTAGCAACTTCAATCGGGTCTTGGGTAGTTACCAAAAAAGCTGCCATTCTCTTGGGGTCAGCAAGGACAGCTTTACCTTTTTCTAATAAATTATCAGCTGGAGTGGTCGGTTGGGTGAAGTTGTCTGGTGTCCAGTTGACGTTGAAAAAGGTACTTATCAAAGGTTGGATGAAGGGCGATTCAGAAATTGTCTTCCCCAAGTCGGAGTTGACAAATAATTTCCGAAATCGCCGTAGATACCAACTCATAGACTCTGGCAGACCGAACATCCGCAGGGTGGAAGAATCGCCTGTGCCGTTGTAAATAATCGCATCATATTTACCACTTTCGTCATATTGACGAATAGCATTCAAAGCAAGGGCGGTGTCCATCCCCGGTAATACTGCCAGTTCTTGACCAAAAACGTCTTTAAGAATGGGCGTGCGAAGGTATTGCGCCTCAAGTTTTTTCACTTCCTCCCAACTGCGTTCTAGCAGTGCAGATGTTTGAAACTGCACGACTTGTAAATTGGCAGCGATTTCTTGGGGGTCAGATGCCACGGAAGTACCCAGTAGGATTGGCAATTCTGGTTCTGCCAGTCCTGCTAGGAGTACCCGCTTTCCTTGGCTTGCCAATAACTTGGCGGCGGCGATCGCTACTTTAGTGCGATTAATACCACCTTTGCCCAAAAATGTCAATATCTGGGACATTATTTGATTCTCTTTTTCGGTGCAGATTGTGTCAACTCCAACTTAGCACTCGGCAAATAATCTCAACTTCCGCCTTGAAGTACAAAGCGGAGGCTTCTGTATATTCTGAGTTTTCTCTATTGTTCAACTCTGAGTTCATCTTCAAAAAACCAAGTCGAAAAATTATCTTCAAACTTCACCACCACGCCGACACCGCTAGCATCAGTCATTCTGAAGCCTTGGATAATGCCTACTTGTCCTAGCCTTTTGACGACAGGAGGAGACACGCGATCGCGCAAACGATAGACTTTAACCTTTTGTCCGATTTCCATGCCTAGTTACAATGCGATAAACCAAGTCTCAGTGTAGCTGAATCCGTGACTCAGGGGGAGACGAGAAGATATTAGTTGTTCTACTAACAGTTAACTTATGACTAAAATTAAATCAACAACCAAGCTGGTACATATCTATGTTTGTCACAGCACAACAGCTAGAACAACAGATGCCCGATGCAACTCGGTTGTTAAGTGATGAGCCAGAAATGGAAACTTCGTTGCATTATATGCAGCTACTGCTGTTGGTGACTTGTCTGGAGTGGCTGTGGCGCGATCTCAATGACTTCTTTATTGGTGCGAATCTGACAATTTATTTTAGTCGGCAGCAGTTGCGAAATCGAGATTTCCGGGGACCAGATTTTTTCTTGGTGAAAGATACCGAAAAACGCCCCCGCAATTCTTGGGTTGTTTGGGAGGAAGATGGAAACTATCCAGACTTGATTATTGAATTACTTTCTGAGAGTACGGCTGATGTTGACCGGAATTTGAAGAAAAACCTTTATCAGAATCGCTTTCATACCCCAGAATATTTTTGGTTTTCGCCAGAAAGTTTGGAATTCGCTGGTTTTGAGTTAATCGGCAATCAGTATCAAGAAATTGCAGTAAATGCCCAAGGATGGCGCTGGAGTGAGGTGCTTGGGCTATATTTAGGTATAGATAATGCTAAACTGCGCTACTTCACTGCTGATGGCAATTTAGTACCCACACCGGAGGAAGCTGCTAAGTTAGCACAGCAAGAGGCTCAACTAGCACAGCAGGAGGCTCAACTAGCACAGCAAGAGGCTCAAAGTGCGAAAGCCAGGGTAAATGACGTGGAATTGCGCTTAGAAGAAGAACAAAGGCGATCGCAACTTTTAGAAGAACAACTGCGTTCTCTAGGAATCGATCCGGATAACTTGCAGTAAAAGCAAAAAGTTATGACGACCACAGTAAACTTAGCCGATCCAACCATTGAATATCCCAGTTCTGACGGTGAACCCGTGGCTGAAACTTATGTGCATCTGTACGCAATATTAACTACCCTCGAAGTAATCAAACAGTACTTATCAGGAAGACAAGCAACTGTATTAGCAAACCAGTTTCTCTACTACGCTCAAGGTTTTCCCAGATTAAGAGTCGCACCAGATGTAATGGTAATTTTTGATGTGCCGCCTGGTGGTCGAGATAACTATAAAGTCTGGGAAGAAGGTCAAGTTCCGCAAGTTGTATTTGAGATGACCTCTAAAGGAACTCAAAACCAAGACCAAGAGCAAAAGAAAATTCTCTACGAACAATTAGGAATTTTAGAATACTGGTTATTTGACCCCAAAGGAGAATGGATAACTGAAAAGTTACAGGGATATCGCTTGCAGGGTGAGACTTATCAGTTAATTACCGATGGTCTATGTCAGCCTTTAGGATTGCGGATAACGATTGAAGGGCAACTACTGGGATTTTATCGCACAGATACAGGGGATAAATTACTGATACCAACGGAATTAGCAGAACAATTACAGCAGGAACGCGATCGTGCTGATGCACAACAGCAACGAGCTGATACACAACAACAACGAGCTGAAAGACTGGCTGAGTATTTGCGTTCTCAGGGTATTGACCCGGATAATTTGCCCAAAAGCGCAAGTAAGTAAATAATGCAAACAAAACTACTTAAAGTAGCTGATAATTTTTATTTGAGAAGCGTGTACAGTTTATGACCATTTACTACTTGATGATTTCTTAAAAGAGGGCGATATGGCACTCAATGCCCAAACGTTTGAAAAGTTTCTCCCTGATGCAACTCAATTACTCAGTGATGAGCCGGAGATGGAAAGTTCTTTACATTACATGCAGTTGCTAATGTTGGTGACTTGTCTTGAGTGGTTGTGGCGCGACAAAAATGATTTCTTTATTGGTGCAAACCTGACGGTATATTTTAGTCGCCAGCAACTGCGTAATAAAGATTTCAGAGGACCAGATTTTTTCTTAGTCAAGGATACTGACAAACGTTCTCGGACATCTTGGGTGGTATGGGAAGAAAATGGACGCTATCCAGATTTAATCATTGAGTTGCTTTCTGACTCGACTGCTAATGTTGACAGGGGTTTGAAGAAACAACTTTATCAAAACCAATTTCGCACTCCTGAGTATTTTTGGTTTTCACCAGAAACGAATGAATTTGAAGGTTTTCGCTTGGTAGGTAGCGAATACCAAGCGATCGCACTTGAAGAAAATGGTTGGCGTTGGAGTCAAGAATTAAATTTATATTTGGGAATTTGGGAGGGAAGATTACGTTATTTTAATCAGCATGGTGTGTTGATACCAACTCCTGAAGAAGCTGCTTTGCAAGAACGTCAACGCGCGGAAACTGAACGTCAACGCGCGGAAACTGAACATCAACGCGCGGAAACTGAACATCAACGCGCGGAAACTGAACATCAACGCGCGGAAACTGAACATCAACGAGCTGAAGAAGCTGAGGCAAAGGCTGCTATACTCACCCAGAGGTTAAGAGAGTTAGGAATTGATCCGGATAATTTGCCTTGACATATGTTAGTAAAATTCAAGCGGTTCTCTGCCACAGAGACTGTGCTAACACTAAAATTTTGGGAGGTTATTGTACTTTAAGGGCTATGCTCATTCTCAAAGAGCGGTTGAAAGAGATTTTGCTATCCGGTAAAAGACAGGCGATGTCTAACGACAAGCCACTTCTCTACGAGACGCTCTGCGAACGTGTCTACGCGCAAACGACATTTAACCTTTTATGCGATTTCCATGCCTATTTACAATGCGATAAACCAAGTCGAGAGTGTCGCGGGGACTACAGAAGGAGTAGTTATGTGTAGAAGAGTGGAAATGCGATCGCAGTTGTATTGATCCAGATATTTTGACTTAGCCGCTCCCAGCTTAAATTATATTAAATATATATAGCTATCCAAAATATTTGTGGTACAATCACCGAGGTAATTTTTGCCGGGGTTTTTAGTGACACTTTCTGATAGTGGAACTTTTATAGCTAACAAGCTTCTTTGAAGAAAACTACATGTGTTAAGTAGTTAGCAAAGAAGTAGGAATTGTTGTAAAAGTTTGTTTCCCGACCCATTTCATCCAGATAGCAAAATGTTAATACCACTGATAGGGTTCATTTTAGGAATACCTATACTTGTTTATACCGTAGTATATTATACTGGCATTGTTTCTTTAAAACAAATACCACGAGCCAAGAAGCAAAAAGGTAATTTGCTTTTAGCTCTGGGGCTGGGATTAATTGCAATTGCTTTAATGCTCGGTATAATCGGCTATTTAAGCCCAATAAATGGTGATTCAGTACGTTATTTGAGAATCATCATTGGTACTGCTGGTTTGTTGCTAACTGCCTATCAAGTTGGTAAAATTTGGCTGACGAGTGAATCGTTTAAAACTTTAATTAAGCGTTTAAAGCAAATAAAATTCCAGCAGGAATTAGGGCGCTATTGGGAATTGCTGCACGTTTTGGTAAGTCGTAATTTAAAGGTGCGTTATCGGGGTTCTTTTTTAGGTGTATATTGGTCGCTGTTAAACCCGTTGATTATGACGGGGTTGTACACTGCGATTTTTGGAGCAGCTTTTGCATCTTATTATGGTAACTCGATACTTAATTATGTTTTGGCAGCCTTTACAGGACTGGTAGTAATTAATTTTTTCTCTGCTTCCACGTCTCAGGCTTTGGCAAGTGTAGTAGGCAATGGCGCATTATTGAATAAAATTCGTCTACCGGTCAGTATTTTTCCGGTATCGATGATTGCAGCAAATTTATTTCAGTTTTTAATTGGGGTGTTACCTTTACTGGCAATAATGACTTTCATTAATTCTAAGAGCATAGTGAATGTCCTAGCGCTACTACTACCGTTATTTTCGCTAGCTTTAGTATCTACGGGTGTCGGTTTTTTGGTGAGCGCATTATATGTATTTTTTAGAGATTTGCCTTATTTTTATGAATTAATTGTATTTATATTGGGAATTGGTACCCCTGTATTTTATCCAGCAGCAATTGTCCCAAAACAAGTAAAGCCTTTTTTAGAAGTAAATCCTTTGTCACCAATTATTGAAAGCATACGTCAAATTGCTTTGTCTGGAACATTACCCAATTTGAATTTGATTTGGGGTTCTTTGCTTAGTGGACTGATTATGTTGTCACTAGGAATAATATGTTTTCATTCGTTACGCCCTAAGTTTATGGATCTGCTATAAATGGAAGTAATTCGCTTGGATAACGTTTCGCTGTGGCGAAGGACTCAAGAAGAGTTTTCCTACGATCTAAAAAAAACAGTTTTATCCGTTTTCGAGGGTAAATATCACCAACCAGCAAAAAAACTGGTATTAGACAGCATTGATTTTGTTGTTAAATCAGGTGAAAAAGTAGGAATTATTGGGGCGAATGGCTCTGGCAAATCGACAGTATTGAAGGTAATTTGTCGGATTCTTCAACCAACAAGTGGTTCAGTGCGGGTGCGGGGTCAAATTGCACCATTAATTGAACTGGGAGCAGGGTTTGATACAGAAATTTCAGTAATGGACAATATCCTGCTTTATGGTGTATTGCTGGGATTTTCTCGGATGGAAATGCGAGAAAGAGTGGGGTCAATTTTAGAATTTGCTGAACTACAGGATTATGCACTAGTGCCTGTAAAAGGTTTATCTTCGGGTATGGTAGCGCGATTAGGGTTTGCGATCGCTACAGATATTCAACCAGATATCTTAATTTTAGATGAGGTTTTATCAGTAGGTGACGAAAGCTTTAAGAATAAATGTCAGCAAAGGATTGAAAACTTTTGGAATAAAAATGCTACTGTTTTAGTGGTTTCTCATGGAATGGAGTTTATTAAACAATCTTGTGAGCGAGCAATTTGGTTAGATAAGGGAAAAATCATGTTTTCAGGTCAAGCTGATGAAACGATTGATTATTACTTAAAACACGTTACGCAGAAAGATAAATTTTAAATGGAAAACAATATATTTAAAGTATATTATTTAAAGCAGTTAAAATTGTTTAATTGCTTCTCATTAACAGTCTAGTTATAATTATTGGGAATCAACATGAAAGTAATACATTTAACTACATGGCAAGAAGTATGTGGGATTGCAACATATACGAGTAACTTAATAAATAATTTAGAAAATCAAGGAATTAATAATGAGATTTATCCAATTAATAGAACATCATTAGAATACTTGTCTTTCAATGAAATTAGGGAACACTTTGCCAATTTTTGCCGAATGGCTAAAGATTTTGATATAGTTCATATCCAACACGAAC
>CAXTNZ010000090.1:0-23719 GCA_964245695.1 uncultured bacterium
CTCCTCCCCTCTCCCCAAACAAGCAATATTATTTGTTTATCAGCTTAATCTTGTCTATTGAACCAAGAATCCCCCGACTTTTTGTCCAAATCAGCTTAGCGCGAAATTTGGGCAGTCGGGGGAGTGTTATAAATTATCGCCTTTCGCCACAGTCCCATTAGTAATGACTTTTGCCAAAACGCCTGTCTGGGTGTGGTGAAAATGCTTTTGTAGTAGAGAAAGCAGCCCGATGTCTCGTTCTCCCGTCTCTGGATTCACATCTATATTTAAGCAGCGATTAATTCTGGCTGTAATCGCAATTCTTGCTGTACCTAGTTGCATTTCTTGCCCTACCCAGTCAAATTCTCCCCATGCGGGTACACCGTCTAGAACAATATTGGGGCGGAAACGTCGGACATCTATCGCTTGTCCGGCTAACTCGCTTAAATTATCTATAGTTGCTTGACTGAGTAGGGAAATATGCACTGCTTCTCTGTCAGGATAGCGAGTTTTGCCAAACATTCCTACTAGCTGTAAGGGTGCGCGCTTCGAGTGTCTAGCAGTTTGACTGGGGTAAATTCCTGCTAGATATCCAGTGAAAAAGGTGGAAATGCGATCGCGTCCATTTTCACTATTAGTATCCGCAACTAATAATTCTACACCTTTACGCTTCACGGTGAGAGTGCCAGTAGCTTCTTCGTAATCGCAATCTAACGCCGCTAGTCCATGCCAGTCGTTTTGCATGGCGAAGTTTTGCTTCTTCATCCACGGCACTTTTGTCGAGTCAGCATTGATCGCTTCTTCTTTGAACATTAAAGCAAAAGAGCGATCGCCTGGTATCCCATATCCAACTTGCAAGGTGACGCGTTCCTGCTCTTTGGGTGTTAAACCCTTCACCGGATGGATAAATAACTGCTTAACTCCTAAGAGTGATTGTTTCATCAGTCCGAACTGGAACTCATCGATTTTTCTTTAGCTGCCTGATTTTTGCCGCTATTACCCCCACCCGCAATACTACGCAAGTATGTACCACCAATAGTCACCAAAAATACAACATAAGCCACTGCTTGCACAAGATAGAGATTATCCCTGTAGCCAAACAATGATTTGAGAATAATGCCTGGGAACTGTTCATCGGGCAAGATTTTCGAGGTATTTGAAACCATTGGTCCCAAAATGCAAGAATGGACTTTGGTAAACCTTTCGTAATAGAAACAAAGGCTTTCGGAAGCGCGATCGCTTAATGCCAAAGCAGCAGCAGCTTCATCAAAGCGTTGTAATGCCGTGACTACCAACCCGGCAACAATCAATACCAAAAAAATGCCCATCACCTGGAAAAATTGCCGGATGTTAATTTTGATGCCCCATTTAAATAACAGCACACCAACACCAGCAGCTGCTAGCAAACCGCCAACAGCGCCCAAAGCTGGCATGAATCCCTGTTGAAAATTGGCAGCGACGAAGAAAACTGTTTCAAAGCCTTCTCGAACAACGGCAATCAAAATTAACCAGAAAACGCCCCAACCTGCATTAGAATCGGCTTTTAGGGCACTTGTGACTGCTCCCTCAACAGTAGCTCTCATAAATCTGGCTTGTTTGGTCATCCAGATGAGCATCCAGCTGAGCATGGCGATCGCTAACACGCTGAATATTCCCTCTAGCAAAACCTCAGTTACTGCTGCGTATTGTGGATTTGCGGCACTTAGCGTTTGCGTAACCCAATTCAACAATACGCCTACCAGCGCACTCAGGGCAATGCCAACGCCCACGCCAGCATATACCCAAGGGTTAAGCTGGGATTGTTTGGCTTTTTTCAGCAAGGCAAGCACAATGCCTACGACAAGGGCAGCTTCTACTCCTTCTCGGAGTGTAATTACAAAAGTAGGTAAGGCAGTAGTAAAATTCATTGTGATTAGTTATTAGTCATTAGTATCAAGAGTCATTAGTCAAGAGTCAAAATATTTACTATTGACTATTGACTCTTGACTCTTAACTCTTAACTCTTAGCTGAAATCGCGTAACATCTTTTTCAGTTCAAGATTATGCATCTCTTCCTGTCCAATCATATTACGGGCGAATTCTTCTAAGTAAATGCTGGCATTGGTGACAGTTTCCAGCAGATTTTTATACAAATCCAAAGCTTTCTTTTCGTGGGATAAGCTTTCTGTCAAGATATCCTTGACTGAATGCTTGTAACTTTCTTCCATTGGCGCAATTTTTAGGCTGGGGTGTCCATCTAAACCTGTGAGTATTTCTCCCACTTGTTCAGCATGAAGTAGAGACTCGCTAGCCTGCGCTTTGAAAAAACCCACAATAGGAATGCGGTTGGGACCTGTAACCATCAGAGAATAATGAGTATAGCGCACTACCCCGGCTAGTTCAAATTCCATGATGGAGTTAAGTAGGTCGATGGTCTTTTTCTGGTCAAGCTCTTGCATGAGTCGTTATTTAAAGTTACGAGTGGAGAGTAATCAGTCAAGAATGAGGAGTTAGGAGTTATGAGTTATGAGTATAATTCCTAACTTTTGTACAGACGCGATTAATCGCGTCTGTACCTAACTTGTTTCTCACTTCTAAGCTAATTTTAAACTCCTGAATTTAGCCATTAAGAATTAAGTAAAACTGCTATCGCTGTGCTTGGGTGGTTGACTTATCAATCACAGTTTGAGAATTTTGCTCAATAGTTTTCACCAGCTTAGTAACATCATCGGGAGTTTTGACTGGTGCAGCTGGTGGGATAGCGGAGGGCCAAACTTTTACTAATTCAGCCATACTTGTTTCAATGGATTTATGTGCTTCCGGAAAGTCTTTCGCCATTTGGCTAGAAATACCTTTGTATAATTCGTTCGCGTAGGTGACAAAACCACGAGAGTCTTGATATTCTATTGCCGCAGATATTTTGCCGTTGGCGATCGCTGCACCATATTCTGAGTTTGCTGAATCTAATAGCTCATTAATCGTCTGTAGCACAAATCCTGTTTTTGAGCGTTGCGCTTCTGGTAAAGCGGCGATCGCACCATCTACTGCTTGCATTGAAGAGGTAAAATCAGTTTTTAGTTTAGCTGCTTTCGGATTCGATTTTACTAAGTCTTGCAAACTTACTAAAGTTGTTTTAAATTCTTTAACTTTACGTTCGTTTAGTTGCTCTTCAACATCAACATAAATCTCCTCAACTGGATGCCCTATATGAGGTTCTGCTTGTTTGGGTTGATTTTTGTCTAGCAATTCTTTTGCTACTAAAAGATGCCCTTTCATCAAGCCCAATTTACTCATATAGTCAACATCTTTTGCTTCACCCGTGAGTACTACTTCTTGAACAGTCACCATATCTTTGATTTTGTCAAACTGCTCTTGACTAATCACCTTTTTAGAAACTAATTCCTCAGGTGAAGCATAAGGACGATTTGCTTGAATTTTATTTGATAATGCTGGTATTGCTAGCTTGGCTTCAAACTTATCCAACTCGGACAATATCGCAGTGTTAATATTTATTTGAGCTTTGCTGCCGTGACCGCTGTGACCGTTATTACTTACTGCCTCGGTTGCCTGTTCGTTTGAGTTGGCTGCGGAAGGTGCGGGTGAATTATCTGCGGTTGGTGTGCCTTGATTACAGGAACTTAGGGAAACTATAAAGCAAGCAGCAACAGCCAAAAAAATGTAACGAAATTTTCTCATTTTTGCTCTAAGGGATGTTTGAAAGGTATGAATTGAAAATTTCACTCGCTAGTAACAGCACGTGAGTTTGACATTTCGTCATAGAATTTACTTTTGCATATAATGATATTTTTTATCAACTAGTTAGGAAAATTATCTGGGAAATTTAATAATTTTTATCAACCAATTTAGGTACTGAAGTACAGCATTATGCAGAATGCAACGCAGCACATCTAAGTTTCTATTGTTTATAAATGAGCAAGCAAAGAAAAACGCATCAGGAATTTTTCTTATTAGTAACGTTTCTGTTGTTCGCGACTACTTCAAATTGACCCATGCAACCGTTTTCGGCGATCGCATCCTGATGAGGATGAAACATATACTTACCCGGATAGCGATAGGTAAATTCCAATATGTGCCTTTCTGCCACACCCATCGTAATTACATCAGCTTTCTCGCTGGGGGTGAGAGTCATTCCGGTGCGATAGACATCAAAGAAGTTGGCGTGGAGGTGAAAGGTAACTGCTGGATCGAATTCAATGATGTTGAGGACGTATAACCGAACTAACTGATTTTGGTAAATGCGGATGGGATTATCTATGTAATAGTGGGGCAAACCGTTGAAAGCGTAATATTCATTACGGTTATCATCGTTCACGTCATACCCAGCCATAATTAGTGCTATTTCATCCGCTGGAGGACGCGGTTTGGGTGGATCAATGATAAACATTCCGTACAAGCCTTTGGCAATGTGACGGGTTACTGGTTCAATATGGCAGTGGTAGAGGTGAACGCCATAAGGTTCCGCATCAAATTCATAAATTGCCGCACTTCCATTGCTGACTGGACGAATACCATCCATTTCTGCGGCGTGGACACCATGAAAATGTAGAGAGTGCGAATGTCCTGCTTGATTGAGGAATAACACCCGCACGCGATCGCCTGCTTTTGCTCTGAGTGTCGGTCCTGGTATGCGACCATTTAAATCCCAGATGTTGTAAGAAACTGCACTATTTAGCTGAATAATTGAAGTACCCGCATTCAACCGAAATTCGCGGATGGTGCGTCCATTTTCTTTTCTTATCGTGCCATAATCAAAATTCCGTAGCACCTGCATCGGGTTGGCAGCGTTTGATGATGCGATCGCCTCCATTGGCGGTATTTTGACAATTGACTTGCTTTGTGCATTCAGGCTATGCAACAGCGCCGTCGCACCAGTCACACCAGCGCCAGCTAATCCCAGCTTCAGCAGTTGACGGCGGCTCCAAAGGTGTTCTTTCCCCAGAGCAAAGTTGTTAGGCATGGAATTTCCAATCAGTTAGCGCCAAAAATAAAATTGCAAATCTTTTGCAATTGACCTTATGTATATTATCGGAATCAATAATCATTGTCAATAATTTTCTGAGTTGGGAACTTTACGGTTCCAGAATGCGTCGCTTTCACCTTGATTAAAAATTAAAAAAATTGTAGATTTTTAATTTTGAAGAGTGCGATCGCGGCGTTAGCCGATTTAAACTAGCTGATTGACATACATCTGCGGGTACTAAGAGTGTCGAGAATTATTCTCAAGCCAAAACGCACATCGTTAATTATCATCGGGGTTCTGAGCTTTTACGCAATCGTCAGCGCATCCGCACCAGCTTACGCGATGCACATTATGGAAGGCTTTTTACCACCGGTTTGGGCGATTTTTTGGTGGGTAGTAGCGTTACCATTTTTTATTTTGGGATTGCGATCGCTTACTCGCATCACCCAAACCAAGCCAGAACTAAAATTACTTCTGGCGCTGTCGGGAGCCTTTACCTTTGTGCTATCAGCATTAAAAATGCCTTCAGTTACAGGTAGTTGCGCTCATCCCACAGGAACAGGATTAGGCGCGGTGCTGTTTGGACCTTTGGCGATGTCGGTGCTGGGTAGTTTAGTCTTGTTATTTCAAGCTTTGCTGCTAGCGCACGGTGGTTTGACAACACTGGGAGCAAATGCTTTTTCGATGGCGATAGCCGGACCATTTGCCGCTTACTGGATATATAATCTGACGATGCGCTTGGGTGGTAAACAAAGAATTGCCATCTTTTTAGCAGCAGCTGTAGGAGATTTACTTACATACGTTATTACATCCATCCAACTCGCTTTAGCTTTTCCCGCACCGATTGGGGGATTTCTCGCTTCATTCGCCAAGTTTGCGGGAATTTTTGCAATTACTCAAATTCCTTTAGCAATTAGTGAAGGATTGCTAACTGTGTTGGTGTGGAACTGGCTACAATCTTACACGCCTCAAGAATTGGAACTGTTGAAATTAATCAAACAGGAGCCTCAAAGCAATGAATCAGTCTAAAAAAAAATTTGGTAACTGGCTGTTATTGGCAGGAGTAGTAATTTTAGCAGGCGCTCCATTCATTTTTGCACGTAATGCAGAATTTGCGGGTGCAGATGACAGAGCAGCCAAAGCTGTTACTGAAGTGCAACCTGGATATCAACCTTGGTTTAAACCACTAATGAATGTAGCCAGTTGCGAAGTGCAAACCTTTTTATTTGCAACTCAGGCTGCTATAGGTGCAGGGACACTTGGCTTTTTAATTGGTTTGTACAAAGGGCGCTCCGAACAGCAAAAGAAAAGTAATGAACCTTCAGATTGACACGCTTGCTTATACTAACAAGTTACGGTGGTTAGCCGCAGAACAGAAATTGCTGTTAGCGATCGCTTTACTAATAATCATTGCCTTTGCCCATCCGCAAGTGCAAATTTTGATTGCTATCTGGATGAGCATTTGGACAGTTGTTTATGCTGGCATTTCTGCCAAAATCTATCTGAAATTAGTTTATGTCGCCACTCTCTTCTGGTTAACCAGTTTACCAGCTTTAGCCATCAACGCAACAGACATTGCTCATTGGCATTTTGTGCAAAATGATTCAGTGACAGGATTGACAATTGGCTCTTATTATGTATACATAAGCTGGAGTGGTATTGAGCAGGGATTGACAATTTTAACGAGAGCGATCGCTTCTCTTTCCTGCTTATACTTTGTGATGCTAACCATCCCTTTTACTGAACTTTTGCAAACCTTAAGGCGCGTTGGTTTTCCCGTGCTTTTAACAGACCTTTTATTATTAATGTACCGCTTTATTTTTGTTCTGTTAAACGCAGCAGCAGAGTTATGGACGGCTCAACAAGCTCGTGGTGGCTACCGCACTTTTGGCACAAGTTTGAAAAGTTTAGCTTTATTAATAGGACAATTACTTAAGCGTACCATAGAAAACTATCGTCAAGTCTCTTTAAGTTTAGAATCACGCGGATTTAATGGAGAATTTCGGGTTTGGCATCCCCATCGATATCATCACTCCAAACGGTATGCCATAGAAGCAATTTTTGGTTGTACGGTATTAATAACATTGGAATGGAGCATATCAGTTTTGTAATCTATATCCCCGTATATGAGGTTACACAAACAAAAAACTGCGTAGCCGCCTCAAAAATTTTAGACTGCAAAGGCGGTCTTAGTTTAGACATCTTCCAAAAATGCGATTTGAGGATATTTGGAACTACAGATGCACACCGATAAACACAGATAAGTAGCTCAACCAAATTCTACATAAAATGTCATTACGAGCGTAACGCAGTGAAGCGTAAAGCCTTCGGCATAGCTTCGCTTAGCGCGTAGCGTCTCGAAGAGAAGTAATCGCAAATATTATATTTTACGTTTTTTAATGTTGACCTACTTAAATCAACGGAAACTTTCGCGAATGTTGAAAATTTAGCCTTATTCTATATTCTTATCTGTGTGTATCTGTGTTTATCTGTCGTTTCATTTTCATGTGTCTTAAATGAGTGCAAGATATTTTTGTAAAATCACAGCATTTATGCTGAGCACATCTATTTTAACAGTCATCTCATGCAGCAATATCTACTCGAATTTGAACAAGTACATTACACCTATCCAGGCGCACAACAATCCGCTCTCAATAATCTAACACTGCAAATTCCTGCTAATAAAAGATGTGCATTAATTGGTCAAAATGGCTGCGGAAAAACCACACTATTTTTATTAGCTAATGGTCTATATAAACCCCATAAAGGTTGTGTCAAATGGCAAGGTGAAGCGTTAAAATATAACAGGCAATTTCTGATAGAATTACGCCAAAAAGTCGGGCTAATATTTCAAGATCCAGAGCAACAACTAGTAGCCTCCACTGTTGAAGAAGATATATCTTACGGCTTATGTAACTTAGGTTTGCCAGAAACAGAAATTAAACAACGGGTAGAACAAGCATTAGACGAATTTGGATTAACTACTTTGGCAGAAAGACCAGTGCATCATCTCAGTTTAGGGCAAAAAAAGCGAGTTTCCATTGCTGATGTGATGGTGCTACGACCGGAACTGCTTTTATTAGATGAACCTACAGCATATCTGGATCGTTTGCATACTCGTAACCTGATGGCAACCCTGAAAAAAATTCATGCATCTGGGACAACAATACTTATGGCAACCCATGACCTTGATTTAGTTTATCGCTGGGCAGACTGGATTTTTGTCATGGATAGAGGGCGACTCGTATTGCAAGGTAAGCCGCAAGATGTGTTTAATCAAAGACAAATTCTCGAAGATTTACAGTTAGGAGTGCCACTTATATATGAAATGTTATTTTCTGAGGAAGCGGCTGAAGAAGGACCAGTTTTGGAACGGGTACGGCAACGCATATTGAATTTATTTCGTTACTTTTAGTTATTGGTCAATAGTCAATAGTCAATAGTCAATAGTCAATAGACCTCAAGACTCATTCTTTTTCATCTGCGCGGCAGGTGCGGGACTCGGGGGGAACCAGAGCAACGCACTGCAAAAGTCCATCTGTGTGCATCTGCGGTTAATTATTTATTTTTCGCTGCTTAAATGCAATCTTGTCTAATAGTTATTAAAGTTTAACAGTCAGTCTTTTGACTAGCGCGAGAACACTGAGTTATTCACATCACAACTAACAACCAACCTTAATTGGTGCATGTTCAATTAGACAATAAGGGCGACTGTAGCTGAGTGGAGGTTCTAGAGCGTGAGCCTGCAAAAATTCTGCATCGTTCATCACCCGCTCAGTCTCACCATCAAACACAATTTCTCCTTTACTCAACACAATTGTGCGCGAACAAAGCTCCAGAGCTAAATCTAAATCGTGCGTGGCGATCAGTTGAGTTAGAGGCAAAGTTTGCAACAACTGAATTAACTGGCGACGCGATCGCGGATCTAACTGGGCAGAAGGTTCATCAAATACCAAAACTTGTGGGTTCATGGCTAAAACGCCGGCGATCGCAATCCGTTTTTTTTCCCCACCAGACAAATTATCAGTATTGCGTTGCCCATACCACTCTGGATCAATATCAACAGCAGCCATTGCCTGAAGAACTCGCTCTTTTAGTTTTTTGTCTCGCAATCCCAAATTCATCGGACCAAAAGCAACATCTTCCCACACCGTAGGCATAAATAGCTGATTATCTGGATTTTGGAACACCAGCCCCACAAAATTCCGAATTTCTCGCAAATTCTCAGGATTTACAGTCCACTCGCCAATAATCACCTCTCCTTCCTGGGGCAGGATAATCCCATTTAGGTGAAACTGTAACGTGGATTTTCCCGAACCATTCGCCCCGATTAATGCTATTTTTTCCCCTGCTTCGATAGATAAGTTAATTTTTTTAAGAGCTTGAGTTCCATCAGGGTAGGTATAGCTCAGATTTTTGATTGTTATCGGATTATGATGCATTAATATAACTTTAGATTTTAGATTTACGCTCGTACACTCGTTCCCAGGCTCCAGCCTGGGAATGCCTTCCTAGAAGCTCTGCTTCTCTAAATTTATGGAGGCTCTGCCTCCTGATTGCATTCCTACGCGGAGCGCAGGAACGAGAGAACGAGAAATGTGTCAATTTATTAAGTAAACTGCTTGCCCAATTAGTGACAAAATGACAGTCAAAGTGAGAGCGATCGCATCGCGTCGTCCGCCTTGTGGTACTTTTTCTATCGGTGGTACTCCTTGATAACCCCGTGACAGCATCGCTTGGTGAACGCGGTTTCCCCGGTCGTAAGTGCGGATAAACAGCGCTCCCATCATGTTGCCAATTACCAGGCGGACAGTACGGTTGCTGTTCATCAAGTTGCGAGATGCAGCAGCTCGCCGCATGGCGCTAAACTCACCAATCAACACACCAATATAGCGATACATTGATGCCAAAATCGCCACCAAAAGCGGCGGGGTTCGCAATTCAATCAAGGCATTAAGCAGCGCTGGAACCGAAGTTGTTAAAGTCAGCAGATTCAGCATCAGCAGCGACAGCAGTGCCTTAAGCGTTACACTACCCAAAACAGTTAGCCCCACTGTGGTAATCTGCAACGGTCCCCAAGCCCAAAGCACCGTACCACCACCCCGGAACAAAGTACCGAGAAGCACGACACCGACAAAACCGAACTCAACTGCTAAGCGTTGTAGTAGCACGCTGAAGGTAACTTTACTAAGTAATAAAACACTTGCTACAGCTAAGCTATAAATTGCCCAAGTCCACCAATGTCCATTTGGTGTGAGGACAATAGCAAATACAAGCAGCAACGTACACAGTATCCGAGTACGCGGGGCGAGTTTGTGCCACAGAGTAACTTGTTTACTATCGACATCAAGAGCCAGCGCCCCAATATGTAGCAGCATCTAGTTCAGTCTTTATCTAGTTTCGTGGTTTATTCTGAATCATCAGTGTACCGGGATTCATCTAACTCAGGGTGAGATGAACTCGAACCACGCACAACCAGTTTGCCAATTCCCCAAGCCAAGCCAAACACTGCTAAAGTTCCCACTAACCCAGCAAGGGGAGTGGCTACTGCTTCCGGTACACCTCTGAGCGCATATTCATCAAAAACAGCGTAGAAGGGCAGCTTTTTAGCTGGTGCATCTTCAGCTGCTTTATTTTCAAATTTGAGATCCTGCGAGACTCGATCCAAGCCATCAGGGTTTTTACTAGCAAAGGGAGAGAGGAAAATTGCAATTAGCAGGGCAATACCCAAACCAGCTATGACAAAAGCACGATTGCGCGATCGCTCTTGATTGC
The DNA here is from genome assembly GCA_964245695.1 of uncultured bacterium. GTDB lineage: Bacteria > Cyanobacteriota > Cyanobacteriia > Cyanobacteriales > Nostocaceae > Hassallia. The sequence goes on from CAXTNZ010000090.1 coordinate 10,715, forward strand.
TACTCATATGCCTTATATGTTTATTGATAACGAGAGAGGGGACGAGAGGCAACAGCCTTACGCGGCGGATCGTAGAACATATCCGGTCGAGTCCGCCAAATAAACGACAGTGCTATTACGGTAATTACTGCCTCACCAATACCGATGAGTAAGTGCCAAGATGCCATTGCAGCCAAAGCCACTGTCAACGGAACTGTTCCAGATATAGCCAGTTCTATTGCACACAACAGTGAGGCAACGATTACACTTGTCCAGGCAGCAACGGCTGCGCCAACTACCATTCCTGACACTTTATTGCGACCTATAGCAAACCGAATCGCTTTGTATAGGTAATAACCACAAAACGTGCCAATCAATCCCATATTAAAGATGTTGGCTCCCAGCACCGTCAGCCCGCCATCTTGAAACATAACAGCTTGGACGATAAACACCGCCACCATCACCAGCGAGCCAGCCCACGGACCTAATAAAGCTCCCGCTAGGGTTCCACCTAAAAGGTGTCCGGAAGTGCCGCCGGGAATCGGGAAATTTATCATTTGAGCCGCAAAGATAAAAGCGGCACACACTCCCATTAGGGGTACTGCCCGTTCCTGGTATTCTGCCTGCGCTCGCGAGAGCGCCAGTGCAATTAAACCGATGGCAATTACCCATGTAACAGCGATAACAGGTAAGTTGAGAAAGCCATCGGGTATGTGCATGGCTAACTGAGGCTGAGTTATCCAGTGCAGCCAGCTTGAGTATGTAATAAAAGCAAACACGATTATTCCCGTAATTTAAAGACTTTTTCTCGTCAGTTTAGGCAATATATGCAACGTTCCAGCGTAACTGAGAATTTATCAATAATTCAATGCTGTGGGGGGGCATTTTCAGTTAAATAAGAAATGACAGAGCCAAAATCCCGCGACTAGCTAAGTCTGGCGACAATTTGGGAAGACACTTGCGGGAGCATGAATTCACCGGAACACTAATCAAAACGACTGAATCATTGGGTACTATTATTTGGGTTTTATTAATTGGTAAGGTGTTAATGTCTGTTTCGCGTATATATACCGTTATTGCTCCTATTAGTCTGAGCATCGCTATGTTGGTTAGTGGTTGCGATAACAGCAAAGTCGCCCAATGCGATCGCCTGCTCAAAGCAGTTGATGAAGGCTCTGCTTTAATTGAGAAAAATAAAGGTCAGCAGGTGACAACCAGTTTAAAACTGGCTAAGGATTTGGAAGATGTCACCAAATCGATTCAGCAAATGAATTTACCAGACCCTGAACTGAAGAAATTTCAAGACCGTTTTGTAAAGGTGTTTGAGACTCTCAGCCAACAGATAACCAAAGCGGGTAAGGCTCTTGGCTCAGCTAAGATAGCACAAGCCTCGGCATCTGGTAGGGAAAAAATACAAAAGGCTAGAAATGATATCGACACCGCATTGACAACCGCCAAAACTACAGGTAAACAGTCCGACGCCTTAGAGGCTGAGGTGAAGAAGTACTGTAGCCAGCCAGAATAATTTATCTGGGAAATCGGTCAGCCGTAGTTCAGTATTTTTGGCTAAAAAAAGCGTTTTACACTCTTTTTGTCACCGCTGCTCTCTAGGGCATTGTCAATCACCGTGCCTACAAATGCAACTTGCATCACTCCCGCTTCCCGGTGGCGATGGTATCACACTAACTGCTGGTGATGACGATCATCGCATTGCCGACACTAAGAGCGATAGACTTAATGGCGATCGCTCTTCTCGTTTGTCTGCAATACATTACACTTCGTGGCATTAGTCCTTTCTCATTTGGGATGGCAATATCAAATTTTTCGGGAACAGAATCAGAACAAGATGAAATATATATGATCGCGAGAACAAAAAAACCTCCACAAGTCTGAACATCGAGAAAACGCACACTTTAGCAAGAAAAACAACACGGTAGCTAATCGTAGCCCTTAAAATAGTGTCAATCACACGTCTTCTAAGGAAAAACTGATGAAAGCGGAACTTATTGAATTCATACCCAGAGTTGTCCACGTCTTGCAAAGAAATGTAGGTTGGATGACTTGGAATTTATTTCTGGCTTTTATACCTTTGGCTTTGAGTGTTTGGCTGTTTCGCACTCGTCGCGGACGGTCTTGGCTTTGGTGGCTAGGATTTTTGGTTTTCTTTGCTTTCTTACCGAATGCGCCTTATTTATTAACTGATGTAATTCACCTGATAGACGATATTCGCACAGTTCAATCAGTGTGGATGATTACTTTAGTGCTAATTCCTGTCTATCTGCTTGTGATTCTGGCTGGATTTGGAGCTTACGTAATATCCTTAATTAATTGGGGTTACTACTTACACCGCATTAGCAAAAGCCAATGGATTTTGTGGGTTGAGTTGATTACCCATGCTTTCAATGCCGTGGGAATTTATTGGGGACGGTTTTTGCGTTTCAACAGTTGGGATTTTATTACGCAACCCGATGCAGTACTTACCAAAGGTGTGGAGGAAATAGTTGGTAAACAGCCTTTGGTGATTATCGCCATCACTTTTGTAGTACTAACAGGCTTACACTGGCTGATGAAACGAATAATTTTGGGGTTTCTTAGGCAACCGGAAAATGGAATAGGCGTCAAGTCACGACGAGCCAATCCTAACACCCCCAACGCTGGATAACTGAGGGATTTTTTCCTAACCGTCATCTGAAAAAAACCCGATAAGACATTTGAATATCGTCGGTAAGCAACAACCGAATATTAAATAAAAAGCCATCCACGTCTGCACCCGCTGTGTCCTCCATCTAAAGAAGGGGTATAGGTTGGGTAATTTCTTATCAAAAGAAAGATGCAGCAGAGCGGATCTGGATTTGAAATGAATCTAGTTCAGTCGGCTTTAATTAACGTGGATCGGAGTTTAATAATATGGCGCTATTGTCTATTGATGAACTAAAAACTTTAGTAGAAAACCCCCAAAAACCATGTGTTTCTCTGTATATGCCCATGCAAAAGGCAGGTCCAGAGGTTCGACAAAACCCAATTCGCTTCAAAAATTTAATCCGTGAAGCCGAAGCACGCTTGGATGCAATGGAGATTCGTCACACTGAGGCGGTAGATTTTCTCCAAGCAGCGAAGGAACTCGATACAGTCGAGTTCTGGGAAAACCAAGACCACGGATTGGTTATTTTTGTTTCTCCAAATGTATTTCGCTACTACCAACTGCCGATGGAGTTTCAAGAATTAGTGGTTGTTAGCGACCAATTCCACCTCAAGCCACTGCTGCATCTCGTTAACAACGATGGACGGTTCTACATCCTGGCTTTGAGCCAAAAGGATGTCAAGTTTTTTGAGGGAACGCGCTACAGCGTCAAGGAGGTGGAAGTCGAAAATATGCCTAAGAGTCTCGATGAAGCCCTCCAATATGACGAGACTGCTAAAGAAGGTCAATTTCGGATCGCCACATCAAAAGGCGGAACCTCAAATTCTTTTACCCAGCCTGGTTCGTTTCATGGTCAGGGAAGTCCCGACAGAGATGAGCACCAGAAAGACATCCTGCAATTCTTTCACGCTATTGACGCCCCATTGCACGAGAAACTGCGAAATCGAAAAGCACCTTTAGTTTTGGCGGGAGTTGAGTATCTCCATCCGATTTACCGTGAGGCGAATACTTATCCGCATTTGGTGGAAGAAGGCATTACTCGCAGACCGGAAGTCTTCCAGGCGGAAGAATTGCACGAGGATGCTTGGCAAATCGTGGAACCTCTGTTTCATCAAGCTGAGAAGGATGCAATGGAGCTTTATCAGCAACTAGCTGGGGAGGATACTGGTAAAGCCTCTAGTGATATCAAAGAAATCATTTCAGCTGCTTATTACCAAAGGATTGATTCTTTGTTTGTGCCTGTAGGGCGGCAGATTTGGGGTAAGTTCGATCCAGATAGCATGAGTGCGGATTTACACCCAGAACCAGAGCCGGACGACGAGGATATGTTGGATTTTGCCGCCATTCATACGCTTTTAAACGGTGGCACGGTTTACGCCGTTGAGCCAGAAAAAGTGCCAAATGGCGCACCTGCTGCGGCAATTTTCCGATATTGATCGTTCTCGTGGTGTTGTATAAAGTTCAACAACTTATATACAACACCAATGATGAATACTATCGCCGTAGGTTGGGTTTCACTTTGTTTAATCCAACCTACTCTCGAAGACAACGCGACTCAGTATTAATTTTTCATTCCAAATCTTGCTGATAATTCTTTGATTTCTTCCTCCTCCAACTTACGAAATAGTGGCGGAATCACATTAATTGAATGACCTGGATTCAAAGCATGAAAATTAACACTCTCGCTAATCTTTGTCATTCTGTCAGCATCTAGCAAGTGCAGTGCATCAAAAAGCTTTCCGGAAGTGAATGGAATAATTGGAGCGGAAACAAGTGCGTAAATTCGGATTAAATTAATACACGTCCGCACTACTTGCGCTGCTTCTTCACGGTTCTTCTTAATCAGCTTCCACGGCGCTCTTTCGTCAATATATTGATTCCCAACAGACCATAACGAATAGAGAGCTTCTATTGCCTTGCGAAACTCCATATTTCTCAAAGAATCGCAGTATTTGTTGACAAGTTGTTCGCAGGTATTTTGTAATTCCTGTTCTCTTGTACCAAAACTGCCTCCTTCTGGAACAGTTGCACCAAAATTATTGACAGCAAACTTGAGAATTCGATTAACAAAGTTGCCAAATGTATCAGCTAACTCTTTGTTAACCTTCACTTGAAATAACTCCCAAGTAAAAGCAGAATCAGCAGATTCAGGAATCATTGACAAAAGACTATATCGCCAATAATCCGCAGGTAAAAGCGCGAGTGCCTGGTCTAGAAAAACTCCTCGTTTTGCACTAGTAGAAAACTTCCCACCATAATATGTCAGCCAATTAAATCCCCTAATTTGGTCTGCCAATTTCCAGTTTTCTCGTGTACCCAGAATCATCGCTGGAAACATAATGGTGTGGAATGGCAAGTTATCCTTAGCCATAAATTGCACGTACTTAATATTTTCTGTATCGCGCCACCAAGTTTCCCAGTCTTGGGAATTTTCTATACCCCATCCTTTAGTTGCAGAAATATATCCAATGGGTGCATCAAACCAAACATAGAAAACTTTTCCCTCAAATCCTGGACGGGGAACAGGAACTCCCCAAGCCATATCACGAGTGATACATCGGTCTTGGAGTCCTTCATTCAACCACTTCATCGCAATTGATTTGGTGAGGTTAGACCAATTTGGATGTTTCTCAACCCAAGCTTTTACCTCATGGGAAAGTGCAGAAAGCTTTAAGAACAAGTGGTTAGTTTTTCGGACTTCCAAACGCTTGCTTCCGGAAATTGTCGAACGCGGTTCTATCAAGTCAGTTGGGTCTAGTAAAGATGTGCAATTTTCACACTGATCTCCCCTAGCTGATTCATATCCGCAATGGGGACAAGTCCCAACAATATATCTATCCGGCAAAAAACGCTCATCATCAAGAGAGTAAAACAGACTAATCTCCCGTTCCTCGATAAAACCGTTTTTGTCAAGAGACTGATAGAAATGCTGAGTTAGCTCGTGGTTATAAACTGATGAGTTGCGACCAAAATAGTCAAACGACAAACCAAGGTCTCTATAAATTTCTGCCTGGAGTTCGTGCAATTTTTGGCAGAAACTTTCTACATCAAGTCCTGCTTCTGTTGCTGCTATTTCAGTAGGTGTACCATGTTCGTCAGTGGCGCAGATGAAGAGAACCGTTTCGCCTTCTTGTCTCAAGAAACGAGCATATACGTCTGCTGGAAGCATCGAACCGACAAGGTTTCCCAAATGTTTGATGCCGTTAATATAAGGCAATGCACTGGTGATTAAGTACTTTACCTTGTTGTCATTCTTAGGCGTTATGGATGTGGAGAATTTACTGTCACCTTTTTTATTAGATTTGTCTTACCTCTGATCATACACAACTGTTTACGAAAATTTCCGACTGGCTGAATGAAAACAGCGAGGAATTACACGGAAAGCTTTAGATGCATTAGCTGCAAAGCTGTTGAATCAATGTGTCGTTTCAGTAGCCTGACAGCAGCTTTTGGATCTCGCTCTCGACAAGCATCCAGTAGCTGATAGTGTTCTTTTTGCGATCGCTCCCAATCATCCATCTCAGCTATCTGTAAATTAACATAGCGTTCGAGATTAACGTGCTGGGTTTTAATTATCTTCAGTAACCTGGGACGTTCTGCGGCTGCGTAGAGCGTAGCATGAAATTCCCAGTTTAGTTTGGCGAAGGCGATACTCTTGCAGAGTCGCTGCGCGATCGCACTACTTGCTTGATCCAAAACCGAAGCGGCTTTTTCTAAGTCTGCTTCGCTTAACTTGGGAATTGCTAGCCCCAGCGCTGTCACCTCCAACGCGCTGCGAATCTCACAAATTTCTTGCACCTCCAAAAAAGAAAGTTCCGTCACCGTTGCGCCTCGATTGAGATGAAGTGTTACCAATCCTTCCGCTTCTAGTTGCCGTAAAGCTTCTCGCACAGGGATGCGGCTGACTCCAAACTGAGTCGCAATTTCATCTTGCCTCAAAGATTGTCCTGGCTGAAAAATTCCGCGCAGAATCGCTTGGCGCAAAGCATCAGCAATCAAATCTGGAGTACTGCGTTGTTGCAGCATGTTTGCTGCGAGGTCACTTAAATTCATAATCGAATATTGTATACAATTTTTAGTATACAATATTCGATTAGTTGACACTACGGGAGATTATGAGTATGGACGCCAACGACCGAGTTATCATCTTTGATACAACGCTACGAGATGGTGAACAGTCACCGGGTGCAACGCTGAATGTAGAAGAAAAGTTGGCGATCGCTCATCAACTAGCTCTCTTAGGAGTTGATGTGATTGAAGCAGGATTTGCAGTTTCTAGCCCTGGAGATTTTGCGGCTGTGAAAGCGATCGCCCAACAAGTCGGGGTATTGGGTGGACCAATTATTTGCAGTTTAGCAAGAGCGATTCGCCAAGATATTCAAGCTGCTGCGGAAGCTTTGCAACCAGCCGCCCATCCGAGAATTCACACTTTCATTTCTACCTCGGATATTCACTTAAAGTACCAGTTGAAAAAGTCACGCAGCGAGGTACTAGCGACGGTTTCCGAGATGGTTGGTTATGCGAAGTCTTTTGTCGATGATGTCGAGTTCTCGCCGATGGATGCTAGTCGGACAGATAGGAATTTTCTTTATCAGGTAGTAGAACAGGCGATCGCCGCTGGCGCAACCACAATTAACATTCCCGATACCGTTGGCTGTTGTACACCCAAAGAAATGGGAGCGCTAATTCAGGGAATTCGCGAAAATGTTGCCAATATCGATCAAGTAATTCTTTCGGTTCACACCCAAAATGATTTGGGTTTGGCGACAGCTAATGCACTTTTGGCGATTGAAAACGGCGTGCGTCAGGTAGAATGCACAATTAATGGCATTGGTGAGCGAGCCGGAAATGCGGCTTTAGAAGAGATTGTCATGGCGTTGCAGGTTGGTAAACGCTACTTCAACCCTTATTTTGGTCGTTCGGTTGATTCGGAAGCATCCCTGACAAATATCAAAACTCAGGAAATTTACAAAACTTCTTGCTTGGTTTCTCAACTAACCGGAATGTTGGTGCAGCCAAATAAAGCAATTGTAGGTGCAAACGCTTTTGCTCATGAATCAGGAATTCACCAAGATGGCGTTCTCAAGCACCGTCAAACCTACGAGATTATGGACGCTGCTACTATTGGTTTGCCAGAAAATCGCATCGTTTTGGGTAAGCATTCTGGACGAAACGCTTTCCGAAGTCGGTTAAAAGAATTGGGATTTGATTTGAGCGAAGCAGACTTAAACAAAGCCTTCATCAGGTTTAAAGAAGTCGCTGACAAGAAAAAGGAAATGTCTGATTTAGATTTAGAGGCAATTATTCGCGATGAAACCCGTTCTTCAGTAGAAAGCGGTTTTGAACTAGAACACGTCCAGGTGACTTGCGGCGACTGTACTTGCCCGACTGCAACAATTACAATAGTCACTCCTGAGGGAGAAATTCTCACCGATGCTGCTGTGGGTACGGGTCCTGTGGATGCGGTGTATAAAGCGATTAATCGGCTGGTGCAAATTCCCAATCAACTGATTGAGTTTTCCGTCCAATCTGTGACTGAAGGAATTGATGCTTTGGGAACGGTGACAATCCGCTTACGATATCAAGAGCGCATTTTTTCTGGACAAGCATCTGATACCGACATTGTGGTAGCAGCAGCTTATGCTTATATGAGCGCGATGAATAGACTTTATTGTTACTTGCAGACACAGAGAGATTCTGCAAAATCTGCCGCAGTTTAATTGTCGGAATGTGTGATGCTGTTTTAATACAGGTGTTACATTCAGATGGTGTTTTTTGTAGTCAGCGCGAAGAGGGCTTAAACAAAGGGTTTCAAGGGATAGAGCCGCTTACTACAAATTGAAGTATTTTGCCGATCGCCGAGTAACTACCCTAGATTCCCTATTTTCCAATTTGTCGCCGTGCGGCTTCTAAAATTATTCTTTGTTCAGCAAGAGCGATCGCCTGATAAGTCCTCGATACTGCTTCGGGTTCCACAGAAATTGAAGTAATTCCCCATTCCACCAGTTTTTCAATGATTTCTGGATATTGCGCTGGTGCTTGTCCGCAGATTGAGCAAGGAATCCCCGCATCTTTTGCCATTTTAATCAATTGGGCGACAGCCATCATCACCGCCGGATGACGTTCATCAAGTACTTTTGCTAACTGTCCTTGTTCTCGATCCACTCCTAATAGTAGTTGCGTCAGGTCATTTGTACCAATCGAAATTCCTTGTACACCTGCTTTGACATATTCGGGCAGCAAAAACAGCACGCTTGGCACTTCTGCCATAATCCACAGTTGAAATTGTGGCTTTTGAGTTAACCCTGCTTGCTCAACTTTTTGACGACAAAAAGAAAACTCTTCCACAGTGCGAACAAAAGGCAACAGTAGGTGGAGATTGCTGTAGCCTGCTTGTTGTATTGCCGCTATTGCTGCTAATTCCAACTCAAAAACTGGGGGATTTTGCAAATAAGCAAAAGTGCCACGTTCACCTAACATCGAGTGTGGCGAAGATGGTATATGGTTAAATGATAAAAGTTCGTGCGATCGCCAATCTAATGAGCGATAAAAAATCGGTCGTGGTGCAAAAGCACGAGCAAACTGCATAATCTGCTCAGACCAGCGCTCTAACAATTGTGCCTTACGTCCGCTAGAGAGCCAACTATTAGGGTGTTGCCCTTCCAGTATCGTTAACACCATCAATTCTGAGCGTACCAATCCCACCCCATCCACAGGCAAACTTTGCACTTGCTCTATCAGGCTGGGCTGACTCAGATTAACCAGCAACTGTGTAGCAATCATGGGTAGGTTCGGGGATTGTTGAGAGTAGAGAGGTAGGGGAGGCTGGAGAGCAAAAGAAGAAATATCCTGCTTCCCCCGCTTTCTCTGCTCCAGAAATAGCTCCCCCTGCTTTCTCTGCTTCCCCTGTCTCTGCTCCCCCTGGTGTTCAGCTTCTTCTCTAACTCGATAAACTTCGCCTCTGTCGCCATCCAAAAGTAGGCGTTCGCCAGTTTGAATTAGTACTGTGGCATCTTTTGCGCTGACTACCGCTGGGATGCCCAACTCTCTAGCCAGAATCGCCGCGTGGCTAGTCAATCCCCCCTGTTCAGTGATAATCCCCGCAACTTGTTGCATTAACGGTAGCCAATCGGGTGCGATCGCTTGTGCAACTAAAATCACTTTCTTGGGTAGTTCTTCTGGTGGCAAAAGCGAATTAACCACATGAGCAGTCGCCGTCACACGTCCCGTCCCTGCCCCTATTGCCTTGATGAAGTGCAAATGGGGAATTGCAAATTGGGGGGCACTAACTTTTGTCAGGTAGAGCTTGGGGGCTGGAGTTTCCTCAGTTATAGTCCACTCAATGGTATAATTTGTCCCAAGTTCACTCACAAGTAGATTCGCTAGTTCGATTAATTGTTGCAAGTATTCTTTCTGTAAGGCGTACTGTGTTTGTTGGGCTGACTCAAGCTGGTGTGCCACCAAACAAGTGTTATTTAGTGCCAAGACGGAGTTAGGTACTGCTGGTAAAGAATCTGTAGGTGCTATATCATCAAGACGATAGGCAAGCATTTTATTACCTAGTTGTCGTTCTACAACAGCGCCAGTTTCTCGTTGAATGTAGTAGACATCTGGTAGTACTTCACCCTTTTTGATCGCTATTCCTAATCCCCACGTAGCTTCAATATCCCACCCTCTTGAGTTGGCATTAAGTAAGCCGCTAGCGATCGCATTCTTGATCGGTTGCACCAAAACTGCTAATTTAATTTCTCGCAGGTCAATTCCCATCCGCTGCCAATATAGTAGACTTTTGGCACGAAATAATTGACTCCAAGTGCGTTTCAATGCGGAAGCGATCGCTTGATCATCGCAACGGCAAACAAGCGACTCCAACAACCCAGATATATTCCCAACCTGATGCTGAGCAGTGGGTATCGCCAGAGTTGGTCGAAAAATCAGATAAGCAGTATTCCATTCTCTAGCTGCAAGTCCAATTTCATCCACCCACTTTGGTGGTATTGCAGTGATAATTTCCTCACGCAAGCGACCAGCTACCTGCTGAAGTTGACGCCAATGATCTACATCCAGGTGCAAAGAAGAATAAGGTAAGTCAGCGACTAATGCCTCTGAACTGTTGAGAGTTTCGAGAAATTGTCGCAAAACTTCCGCTCCCACTACAAAACCAGGCAACACCGGATAGCCACGCTGCATAATTCTGCTTAAGTGAAACGCTTTTTCACCTACTTTGGCGCGGTCTTGCAGTTTAATTTGATCAAGCCAGTAGAGATTGTCCACTCAATTTCTTAGTTGTCAGTTGTCAGTTTCTAGCTACGGGCGTCATCTCCTGGTAGTTTGTCAGATCTCATCCACTCATTACCTTCGTCAGCCCTGCTGCACCCCTACAAAAAATGGTTTAGTTAATTTCTATAGTTGCACATCGCGGTATATTACCAATTTAAGTAAAATATAGGATTATTTCTGCTAGAGTACGCATTGCTAAACACTTATTACCTTTCGCCCAATGATTGGCTAAATATCACCTTCAGGCTGTGTCTCGCATTGCTTTTTGGGGCAACTATCGGCTTAGAACGTCAACTTAGCCGCAAACCCGCTGGTTTAAGAACTCATATGTTAGTGAGTTTTGGTTCAGCATTATTTACACTCATACCTCTGCAAACAGGTGCCACTCAACCAGATGCTAATGCTCTTAGTCGCATTATTCAAGGAATTGCAGCTGGTGTGGGATTTCTCGGTGCTGGGGAAATTTTGCGGGAAGCTTCCCAAAAATCACAACGACTTGAAGTTCACGGACTTACATCAGCGGCAGCTATTTGGGTTTCGGCTGCTTTGGGAATTGTGGCTGGCTGTGGTTTGTGGCAGTTAGGATTAATTGCATCTGTGCTGACTTTTTTGGTTCTCAACGTTTTTAAAAGATTAGAAAAACGTGATTACTTAAGAGTTCATCGTCAAGAGTCAGACACTTCTATCCCGCCTAAATCTTAACTAAATTACAGCGGTTTTCTGGTAAATACACCACATTGTAGGGGCACAGCAAGATGAATGCCCCTACCGAGGATTGTGGTTCAAATAAATGAAACTTGCTGTTAGCAGAAAGCACTCTTTACAGCCAGCTTTGGAAATTGTTTGATTTGACTCGCATCCTCTGAGATTAGATTAGAGGTTTATTCGGATCTAACTTCTTTTCAAATTTATTTTGCTGATTATTAATTTTTGAATGGTTAATTTTTAAGTTTGAATTCCTCCGAAGGGGGCTGATGATGATATTTCTCCGGCTTTAACAAAAAGAATTTGCGAGGAATTTAACCACTGAGAATCAAAAGAACCCAAATGAGTTGTAGTAATTAAAGTTTGAAAACGGTCTTGAATGGCATCAAGTAATTGATTTTGTCGGGATGGATCTAACTCAGCAAGAACATCATCAAGTAATAACAGTGGTGGTTCTCCAACGACTTCTTCAATTAGTTGTAATTCTGCTAGTTTTAAAGCTAGTACCAGCGTCCGTTGCTGACCTTGAGAACCGTATTGACGAGCGGGTGTTTGATTGATAGTTAATTCTACTTCGTCGCGGTGGGGACCGACAAGGGTTGTGCCTTGACGAAGTTCAGCGAGCGCTCGAAGCTGAATTTTTTCTAAAAAAGCTTGCTGTATTTGTTCTGGATGGTTTTGCTCTAAAGGTATACTAGGAACGTAGTTAATTTCTAAAATTTCTGTACTACCGCTGATGCTAGCGTGCCAAGCTTGAGCAATCGGTGCTAATCGTTGAATAGCGCGATCGCGTCTTCTAATTACTCGTGTCCCCGTGGTAGCCAATTGTGCATCCCACAAAGCAAGTTCTGAGTCTTGAATGTTGAGTGCTGAATCTTGATGTTGTTTCAAAAAAGCATTGCGCTGTCGCAACACCTGATTATATTGCTGCAAAATGTGAGCGTAAATCGGTTCAAGTTGAATTAAAAGTGTATCTAACCAGTTGCGGCGATTTTCCGGACCACCGCGCACCAGTTCCAAATCCAAGCTAGAAAACTGCACCGCATTCAACACACCGAGAAAATCCATCTGACGCCGCAGATTCTCGCTATTAAGAGCTACTGTGCGGCGACCATTGCGACGTAAAGTTAAAGTTAGATCGCTAATACCATTTTGTCGCTCTAAAGTGGCATTAATTTGCGATGCTACTTCCCCATCATTAATTAAATCGCGATCGCGTGCCATTCTATGCGATCGCAATGTCGCTAGCAACTCTACCGCTTCCAACAAATTCGACTTCCCCTGAGCATTATTGCCCACCAAAATTGTTTTAGCAGCACTAAAATCAACCTGCTGCTCTTTATAGTTGCGAAACTGTCTCAGGTGAAGGGATTTAAGGTACATAGGGGAGAGGGGGGGAG
>CAXTNZ010000091.1:0-23678 GCA_964245695.1 uncultured bacterium
TAAGATTATTATGTATTTAAAGAATCTTAAAAATTAGGACAAACATCAATATGTTAAGCAATCCAAGAATGATTTTGAGAGGCTTAAAAGTAGTCTCATATACAATTATGGGATGGGATATGCCTATAGTTAATCACGATCGCTATATATTAGAACAAAAAATTATTCCCTTTTTTGTGAACCGAGAAGACTTTGCCAAAGTGCTATTTGTAGGATGTGGTTCTTATACCAAGCACTATGAGAAATTGTTTAAACAAAAAGAGTATTGGACAATTGATATCAACCCAATGAAAAAAATTTATGGAGCAAAAAAACATATTGTTGACTCCATGAGTAATTTAAAGCTGCACCTTAAAGAAGATTATTTAGATTTAATTATCTGTAATGGTGTCTTTGGGTGGGGATTGAATGACAGGGAAGAGGTTGAAAAAGCGTTTACTGGCTGCTTTGATTGTTTACGTCCAGGGGGTGTCCTCATCATAGGGTGGGATGATGTACCAGAAAAAAAACCTTTTCCACTAGAAAGTTGTCTAAGCTTGAGTAAATTTCAGCCCTACTTTTTCCCACCTCTATCTACTTCAGAATATAAGAATTTGACAGATGAATCGGAAAAACATAGGTATAATTTTTATGTGAAATAAATGCAAGTAGACCAAGCAAATATCTGGTGTGTATCTACTTCGTCTCCATCCAATTTTCACCCGCACGCGCATCCACGACTAACGGCACAGTCAACGATACAGCATTTTCCATCACCGACTTAATTTGTATTTGTAATTCCTCCCACTCACTTGGGAGAACTTCAAAAACTAATTCATCGTGAACTTGCAACAATAACCGCGACTGGTAATTCTGCAAAACCTCATGCATTTTCACCATCGCAATTTTGATAATATCAGCACTGGAACCTTGAATTGGGGCGTTAGCAGCAGCGCGTAGTAATCCTGCATCGAAAGCACCCAAATTACCCAGTTTTTTCAAGTCAATATCTTCTAATTTATTGCCTTTGTACTTGCGTATGCTATTGCTGGTAAACTCGCAATATCGACGACGCCCTAAAATAGTTTCTACATAACCTTGAGCGATCGCTTGCTTCTTAACTTTCTCCAAATATTCAAAAACTTTCGGATAGCGATCATTAAACCGCTGAATAAACTCGGTTGCGCTGTCTTTATCCACACCAGTTGAGCGGGAAAACCTTTGTGAACCCATTCCATAAATCACGCCAAAGTTAATCGTTTTCGCCAATCGTCGCTCATCTGATGTCACATCTTCTTTTTCAAACACCAGCCGCGCCGTCACAGTGTGAATATCCTCATTTTTCTGGTACGCTTCAACCAACACTGGTTCTTGACTCAAATGAGCCAAAATCCGCAACTCGATTTGCGAGTAATCAGCAGCCACCATTAACCAACCTGATTCTGGCACAAAAGCCTTACGAATCTGGCGACTAAAAGCAGTCCGAATCGGGATATTTTGTAAATTCGGATTAGAAGAAGATAACCGTCCAGTAGATGTCACCGTTTGGTTAAAATCAGTATGCACCCGCTGAGTATCCGGACGCACCAATGTCGGCAGTGCATCTACATAAGTAGACTTTAATTTAGATAGAGTGCGATACTCCATAATCGCATCAACAAAGCCGGTTTCATCAACTTCTTGCAGTTTTTCCAGCGTCGCCGCGTCAGTAGAATAACCCGTTTGAATTTTCCGCGAATACTTGGTGCTTAACCCCAATTTTTCAAACAATATCTGACTTAATTTTTTCGGAGAACCCAAGTTGAATTTTTCTCCGGCTATCTCAATAGCTTGCTTTTCAAACTTTGCTAAATCTGTTTCTAACTGTTGCGAAAGTTCTTTTAAATAAGCCGTATCAATGCGGACACCTGTGTATTCCATTTCCGCTAAAACTGGTTCTAGCGGCTGTTCCACTTCCAGCAGAAGCTTATGCAAAGTAGGAATTTTCTCTAATTCCTCACGCAATTTTGATACTAGTCCAAATGTAGTATAAACATCCATACCGCAATAATCAGCGACAGCGGGAATGTCAATATCAGCGATTGTTTTGCCTTTGGGAACTAATTCTAAGTAACTTTTCGCTGTCAACCCCAAGTATTTTTTAGCCAAGTCACTCAGATTATGGCTACCATCTGGATTCAACACATAACTCGCCAACATCGAGTCAAACACTACTCCAGCCAATTTAATTCCCTGACACCGTAGAACTAAGCGGTCAAATTTCGCATTTTGCAACGCTTTGGGATAATCAGCACTTTCTAAAATCGGACGTAGTGCTTGTAGCGCAACCTCTTGATTCAAATTGTCCCCTGTTTTATGACCAAGAGGAATATAAGCTACTTCATCAGGATTGCTTCCCCAGCAACAACCAATTCCCACTAAAGAAGCGTCCCGTGGTTCTAAATCGGTGGTTTCTGTGTCCCAAGCAACGGGTGTATCTATGTTGGTAAATTGTTCTAAAAGTTTGACTAACTCGCTTAGTTTCGCTTCTGTATCGATAATGCGTGGTTGAATTGGCGAAACGGATTGCTGTTGAAATGTTGCGGTATCAGCAGCACTAAAAAACCACAAATCATTATCTTCATTTGTGGGGGGTGGTTCAGGGTGGGGCAACCCCGCTGTTTGTGCTTCTGATACTTCCTGAAGTGTGCCACCAAACCGTTGCTGAAGGTCGTTGATTTTGCCTAAAAAAGACTTAAATTCTAACTTTTCTAAAATCGGTGTGAGAACGTTTGTATCAAATCCTTTCAGAATGCAATCTTCTAATTTAACTTCTATAGGAACATCAAGTTTTATACTTGCCAAAAAGTGAGAATGTTCGGCGTCTTGTTTCCCAACTTCAAGTTTTTTCTGAGTTGCGCCTTTAATTTCACCTATAGAAGCATAAATATTATCAAGAGTACCGTAGGTATTTAGCAGTTGCACTGCTGTTTTTTCTCCGATTCCCTTGACTCCAGGAATATTATCTGATTTATCACCACAAAGGGCTTTATAATCTACAACTTGCGATGGTAAGATGCCCAGTTTTTCTTTAACTTGTTCTGGTTCAAATTCGGTGATGCTATTTGTAGAACGCTTCAACGCGTCTGGACTAAAATACAGAACACTAATTTCTTTTTCTGTATCGATAAGTTGAAATAAATCGCGATCGCCTGTAAGAATTTTCACTCTATACCCAGCCGCAGTCGCTTTTTGTGCTAAAGTTCCCAAAACATCATCTGCCTCGAAACCTGGAGCGGTAAAAATTGGCAGATTGAAGCCATCAAGCAACTCGTGCAGATTTTTTAAGTCAGGAACAAAATCTTCTGGTGTTCCTGGGCGATCGGCTTTATAGGTATCGTCAGCTTCGTGGCGGAAGGTTGGTAAACCCAAATCAAAAGCAACAGCCATCGCTTGTGGCTGTTCGGTTCCCATTACCTCAAGCAGGGACTTGAGAAAGCCAAAACATACACTGGTAGGAATCCCTGCCTTTGTCCGCAGTCCGCCGTCTCGTCCTTTAGCAAAAGCGAAATATGAACGAAAGGCGAGGGAGTGTCCATCAATTAGGATGAACGTGGGGCGTGTTGTCGTCAAGGAATCGGAAGCCAACTGGTTTATCGGTATTGTTTGGGACATAAACCTATTTTAGCCAGCGACCCAGGGATTTCCACTGCCGAATCTAACCTGTAGAGAGAATTAGGCTGTTTGCTTAGCTTGATTTTGGCAACGGCGACGCAGTTTCAGCATACCAACTGCACCTACACCCACGAGAGCGATCGCGCTTCCAGGTTCTGGTACAGACGCCACATTTTCCTTACCAAATTCAACTGCAACAACTACGTCATTGAAGTCGCGATCCGAGAGTTCATTTTGACCTCCCGTAGCATCTTTAGGTCCAAACAAATCCTCGAAACCCAGCAACACATTACCGTCAACTTCATAAGCAACTAAGTGATCCAGTTTGTCTGGGTTTGTATTTGCATCTGCGCCGTAAACGTTTTGACCACCGTTTTTTCCATTCGCTTTTAAGAAGAAGTTGAGTTGCGTGCCACCAGCTATTTTGCCCAAATCAACATAATCACCGATATTCAAAACACCGTCTTCGCTGGGAAACTCGCACGCCTGATTGACAGTTTTACCCTGATCCTGATAACAGGAAGCGTCATTAAAAATCAATTTTTTGTTGTACTTAGAACCGTTGATTGCTTCATAAGCAACCTGATTTTTAAAGCCAGCGCCTTCGTTGATAAACCAAACCCGAACATCATGGTCATTTTTCAGCTTTAGCATAGTCGGGTCTAGTTTGTTTAATTTTCCGTCGGGAATTTCCAGTCGTTCTTTTTGCACATATTTTTGAAGTTCGGGTATCAGAGATTGGAAACCTGAATTGTCTGTTTTGTAGCTTTTAACCTCATCTGTTGAGGTCAAATTATCCCAAGTAAATGTGCTGGCGCTTGCAGGATCGGCATGATAAAATACACTTGTCACAGCAGCAACAATCAGTCCAGTAATTACTTTCTTATTCATGGTAGTCCTTTTATTTTTTGCACTCAGGTTATCGAGTTATTCACTTCATTTGCTTGATAACCTGTTTTTCCAAAGTGATTCAGCTTTAACTGTTTCTTGATAACTTCTGATTTTGCTCTGTGTCTATAGTTACATGTGGTATTTGTAAAATCTTTATATTTCTGGGACTTTGAATACCAAAAATGAAGAAAATTTGTGATATTTTTTGGCATTTAAAAGTAAAATTACTGAATAAGACTAGTAACATTACAGAATATCTAATCAAAATTTTCCCAAATTACTTTATATTTACGTAGTTACTTAAATAAAAACTTGGGATTAATGAAAATTTTTGCTACATTATTGTCCAATATCAGCCTAAATAGCCAATTATGTAGGTAACAAATTGACTGGAAATTACGCAACTAGTTCAGTTGCGTTCTTTATTCAAGACGCTTTGCCTTTAGCACTCCCCACAGTCTACTAGAGGCTGTTAACCTCTTACTGAGAGTTCAAATGGGAATTTATGCACAAAGCATCTGCCACTAACTTGACATCAACTGGCAATCAAGCTATATCAGCAAGAGACATTAAACTACTTGTTGTAGATATAGATGGCACGATCGCCGGAGAGTCTAACAACTTGAGTCAACGCGTTCTTCAAGCGATCGCAGCCGCAAAAGCGCGAGGAATTCAAGTGGCGATCGCCACAGGTAGGATGTATCGCTCAGCCTTACGCTTCCACCAACAAATTAATTCTACTCTGCCGTTATTAGCTTATCAGGGAGCCTGGATTCAAGACCCAACTACCCAAAAAATTCATCGCCATTGGACTGTTTCTAAAGAAATTGCACACAAACTACTAGACTATTTTGAACAGCCTGAGTTGCGATCGCTTTTATCTGTTCACTTCTACATCAACGATGAACTCTACGTGCGGGAGTTAACCAGAGAAACTGAAATTTATGCACAACGTTCTGGTATTGTCGCTATTCCTGTGGGTGACTTGCGCTCAACTTTAAGCAATGAACCGACAAAAGTTCTGGCTTTGTGTGACGACACAGATGTTATCAATCAACTTTTGGGAAATTTGCGTCGCCAATACACCCCTGCTGAACTGTATCTCACCAAATCTGTTGCCACTTTTTTTGAAGCAACTAACCCTTTAGTTAACAAGGGCACTGCTGTGCGTTACCTAGCTGAAGAAATGTTAGGATTACAAAGAACTAACGTCATGACTATTGGCGATAACTTCAACGATGTGGAAATGCTAGAGTACGCTAGCATTGGTGTGGCTATGGGCAATGCACCAGCAGAAGTTCAAGCGATCGCTCAGTACATAGTTCCTAGCGTAGAACAAGACGGAGCAGCTATAGCAATTGAAAAATTGTTGCTTTAACTGTTAGTTGTCATTAATCCCAAAAGCTCTACTGCACAACCGACGGCGGCTTTTTTCGAGATTACTCTGGTTATCATTCACGTTGCTCACCAGATTTATGGTTATCCTACTCTACTGTTCACCCGAACAACCGCAAATCTTGGCGTTACTGAATTTTCCTATTGATGTTAACGCTCAAATTGATTCTTAATCTGAGGAACCGCCTTAAGAATGAGCGAAACTTTATTAATAACAAATAAATAACCATAAAATCAGAAAGGACACCGACGACTGACCGTGTTTCGTCTCGGTGCCCTTGCTGGTTCGCTCCTCACACACCAGTTAATATAGCCTGAGTGATTTGAGCCGTCAATATTTGTTACAAAAGTTTTTATTGTTACTTCAGACTCATAACTCAACAAAAGCAAAGACCCCTAATTTTTCTTCTATCAAAAACCTTAATACAGATTGAGTAGCCATAACTAATCCTAATCTGGCTTCGGCTAGCTCTGGTGAAGTAATTTTCACCTCACCCCAAATTCTACAGTTACACCAGAAACTTTCAAAAGCTTGGCTCAAACCCAGCGCTGCTTTTTCCCAGTTAACTGAACTGGTAAAACAAGAGCATTCTAAATCATCTACCACTTGTACTAACTCAGCAATTAGGCGACGGGAAGCTGGATGCGAAAAGCGAAGTTTTTGATCGCAGTTGAGCCAAGCTATAGGGTTGGAGGAGATTACGCTCCAAAAAGCTGAGCTATTGTCTGGATTTAGTTCACTAAATTGAATCAATCCCTCTTGCTGAGCCAGCCGCAATAGCGAGCAGCAGCGTGCATGGGCGTATTGAACCGCAAACAAGCGGGAAAAATTTTGGATTGGGCTTTTTCTTCTTTCCGTTCCCCCATCTGCCGATTTTTCCTGCTTGCCGGAACCTACTCTACCTTCGGCGAGGTGTTGCAACCAAGCAGCTAAAATAGGATCGCTCACGACTAAATGAATCAAACCAGGTGGAACTATTTGGACGCTGAATTCGTCGCCACAGTTCGCCGATAAATGAGAGGCGATCGCACTGGCAATCTCCATTGCGTTTAAATTCTGAGATTTTGACAGCCTTAAAGCAATACCTGAGATATATAAAATTCGAGTAACATCTCTACCTTTATATAGAGGAATTTTTTCATTTATTATGCATTTTATTTTTGCCTTATGAGTATAAACACTTAGGGATTTCTCTATATGACCGTATACTAGCTGTTTAATTGCCGTGTATTTACCAGCTAGTAGTTTTTTGTCCACAAATTACACCATCTGCTCCTGAGCCATAAATCAATTTATTTTGTGTCATCTATCTTTAGTTATAAATTTAATGTAGAGAAAGAAAAATGAGAATTGTGCAAAATTTAATGAATAGTAGGTAAATTTTACTACCATCATAGTACAGTAAGAGTTATAACAAAAGTGTAGAGGGCAAATTGCTTTCTACCCTTAAAGATGGCTGGCGCTGTTAGGCGCTATGAGCCTACATCACCAACACAAAGACACTCCTTGCACCTTTTTATGACGTCTTTGTCTTCAGCCGAACGCTCTTTGTTACCTATGCAATCTCAATCTTCCTTTTCAGAGGCATCACGGCCTTTTTTAACTTGGCAACGGATTCTTGATTGGGCTCAAGAACACTATCGCTGCCGCACCTTCAGCAAAGATGAGCGCATTCCAGCTAGACCTGGATTGCTATATTTGGTGCAAAGGGGTGCAATCCGCATGGTAGGAACCGCCCAGGTTAGTGCTACTGCAAGTCAGCTAACGTCTCGACGAATCAACAGAACTCCAGAAGAAGCTTTCTTGGGTTTTGTAGGGGCGGGACAGCCGTTTGAAATTGTTGCCCAGTCACCTTTCACACTTCAGTCTTACGCCCATGTAGACCAAACTGCGGTGCTGTGGATGTACTGGCATGACCTAGACAACTGGCCTCACTTCCGCCGCGAAGTTATGGATGCCTTTAGGTATCAGCACCAGCGCAAGCTGCTGTGGCTGAGTGCCTTGGGACAACGGCGCACAATTGACCGACTACTAGGATTCCTCACATTATTGATTGAGGAATATGGAGAGCCGTCAATGAGCGAAACCGATCCCGATGTAATTCGCGGTTATTGTCTGCCCTTCCCCCTCACCCATGCTCAAATTGGCAGCGCGATCGGTTCGACTCGTGTCACCGTCACCCGCTTGATGGGTAAGTTGCGTCAACGCGGCTTAATCCTCACCCAGGGGGATAATCTCATTTGCTTGCCGGCAGAGTCGATCAATAGAGTCGGCTAAACCGCAGTAAGCGCCTGCTAGCAATAGCAGGTGTCAGTGAATTTTGACAAATCCCGCTTGGGCAATCAAATCCTGTCCCTGCTGGGTCAGCAGTAAGTTAGCGTAAGCAACACCAGCCTGCTGCTCGATTTGACCATTCTGTTTGACCACCACAAACAGATTGCGAGTAATCGGGTAACTTCCTGACTGAAAAGCCTCAATGTTCAGCTTGTTCCGTTTACCAGGACATTCATTCGGGAGGACAAATGGTTCTTGGTAGGGAGCAACATATTGTCCTTGTGTTCGCCCTAATGGCAAGGGCTTAATTGAACATTGGGGAATCACCTCTGGCGCAGAAGCGTAGTAAATGCCACCAGGACTATCAGCCACTTTTTCTAGCGCTTGGGTGGTGGTAGAAACGAATTCCACATTGGAACCGAAAGCTTTACCACCCAAGATGTCTTGGACAAAAACCTCTACAGTGCCGCCATCAGCGATACGACGTGAATAAACCTTAATTGGGATATCAGGACCACCCACCTGATTCCAATTCGTTGTCTTGCCCGTGTAAATCGACTGTAACTGGTCTATCGTCAGTCCTGGGAGATTGAGGTTGGGGTTGACTGCTACCGCCAAACCATCAATTGCTACAGGAATTTGTTTCAAATCGAATCCGCGTTGCTTGGCACGAGCTAACTCTTCGTCCAGAATTGGTCGAGAAGACTGGGCAAAAGTCAGTTGACCGTCGATTACGGATCTGATGCCTTTGCCAGAACCGCGATCGCCACTGTTAGATTCCACGTAACGCAGCTGAAACTCTGGTCGCGCCGCTTGAATTGCTGAATCAACTGCCAGTCGAATCGGTGCCCATGAGGTGCTGCCTCCGTATCTGAATAATCCTGTGGGGATACTCTGCACAGAAGCAAAAGTGCTGCTGCTGCGTTGTTCTGAAGAATGTGGCGTTTTGCTATCACCAGAAGAATTTTGCGACTGAGAATTTGTAGGTTTACCCAAGTCAAAACCAGATTTTTTCGTAAACCACCATAAGCCACCAGCTATCAGCCCAACTGTAATCAGAAGAGATAAAACAAGAACTGGTGTTTCATTTTTTTGGGACATAGCAAATTACCGCCCATGTCAATTAAATATAAGTGCTTGATAAATGCTTGCTACTTGAGACTGTAGTTGCATAAGTGTTTTATCACTTAATCCTGACAAATCCAGCTTTTGTAATTAATTCCTGACCTTGAGCCGTCTGTAGCAACTTAACGTAGGCTTCTCCAGCTTGCTGATCATCGCTTTGACCGTTTTGCTTAACAATCACAAATAACCGCCGGGTGATAGGGTATTTACCACTTTGAAAAGCGGCGGTATTGAGTTGGTTACGCTGTTGCGGACACTCTTTAAGGGGGACGAAAGGCTCGTTGTAAGGCGGAACCAGTTGATCTGGTTTACGCCCCAGTGGCAAGGGTTTAACAGTACATTGTCCGACTATTTCTGGGGCAGAAGCATAGTAAATGCCGCCTGGATTTCTCGCCACTTGTTGTAAAGCTTGAGTGGTCGTGGGAATGAATTGCACATTAGTAGCAAATTTTTCACCCCCTAAGACGTTCTCGTCAAAAAATTCAATAGTGCCTCCCTCTTCTAAACGCCGAGAGTAGGGTAGAATTGCTAAGCTTGGACCCCCTACTTGTTGCCAGTTGCTAATCCTGCCAGTGTAAATGTCTTTGATCTGAGCGAGGGTTAAACCAGGGATATTAAGATTGGGATTAACTGCGATCGCAATACCATCAATTGCCACCGGGATTTCTTTCAAGGCAAAGCCCCGTTGTTGCGCTATCTGGTATTCTGCATCTTTAATTGAGCGAGATGACTGAGAAAAAGCCAATTGGTTATTCAACAACATCTTGATCCCAGAGGTAGTACCGGGCGCACCTGTGGTGGGATCGGTGTAGCGTAGTCGAAATGGCGGCTGGGCTATTTGAATCACTGGGTCAACTTCTCTACGGATAGGTGCCCAAGTGGTGCTACCCCCATAAGTAAATACTCCAGAAGGAACGTTTACTTTATCAAAAGTGTCACTATTTGGCTGTCTAACGTGCGGGAATTGATTCTTAGTAAAACTATCTATAACACCAGAGATACTAGCCAACCACCAAAACACACTCCCCACCAGTCCCAGTGTGATCGTCAGGGCTAAAACCAAAACCGCTGTTTCATTATTCTGATTTTGTGGCACCATAATGTGTTTTTAATTTTTACCAATACACGCAATGTGCCACTTTGTTGATGGTTATAGGTTAATAATTGGTTAATTTTTGATTACTGATTGCGGTACTGGTACAAAGTCATACCCAGTACGAGAACGAGTACCAGGAGCGATTTTTACAAGTTGAACTGGGGCATTGCGATCGCCTGATGATAAAAACCGAATCGCGCCAGAAGCACCTGTTGCAGAAAAGTTAGACGAGGTAAGCGCTTGTTTTACGCCCTCGCGTGTGGGATTAAGTTCTAGCGCAGCAATGAACGCCCGTGTAGCATCATAAGCGAGGGCTGTTCGCCAATTCACGTCAGCACCCCACAATTGCCGGGACTTTTGGGGAAAGTCTGAGGAGGGGTTGCCATCAATATGCCAGGGAACTGCCAGTACCATTCCCATAACTTTCTCTCGCCCAATTTCTAAAGTTTTCAGCGTGTAAACATCATCTCCCGCAAGCAAAGGTAAGCGTTTATCGTTAACCTGAACAACTTGCAGCGCTTTGTCCAGAGTATTACTGTTAGAAGCTAACATCAAAACTTCTGCACCCTGCTTAGTCGCTTGTTCTACACTTCTAGCCGCACTAAAATTTGCTTGGGACAAGTCAAATTCATTCGATACCTGTCCACCTTCTAGGGAAACCGATGAGACAAACTCAGATTTGAGCGACTGGCTGTAGTTACTTTGGGAATTGAAAAAAACCGCTGCATTTTTTTTCTGCAACTTGTTCACCATGTAGTTGGCTAGTACCCTCGCCGCCATGAAATCGCTGGGAACTGTGCGAAAAACGTAGGAGCTAAAGTTAGAAATCTTAACAGAAGTACTGACAGGGGAAATAGCTACAAGTTTGCCGGAAGTATAGACAGTGCCTGCGGCTAAGGTAACATCGCTGGCATAAGGACCAACTACACCTAATACTTCCTGATTATTAACTAAGGACTGAGCAATTTGTTTAGCAATTTCAGGTTTATTTTCGTCGTTGGCAATTGCAACCTTCAACGGAACGCCCTTAATTCCCCCAGAGGCATTAATTTCATTTTGAGCCTGAGCGATACCACGTAAAATTTCTAAAGAGCTATTTGGATCGCTACCAATGGGCAAAGACGCAGCAATGGTGTAGCTTTTTGCCGAGCCAATCCGGGCATTGTTAAGAAATATCAGCCCCTCTGGATCGTTAAGTTTTAGTTTTAGGGCTGCTGTCAAATTGGCGATCGCCTTCTGATAATTTCCCGCAGCTATCGCCTCTACACCTTCTTTTTTCGCTGGGGCTACTTCCCCCGCAATTAAAGTTTTTTCACCAAAACTAATCCGGTCTTTAATAGATTCTTGATTATTTGTAGATACTAAATTAGCATCTTGCTTATTTTGTGGTATAATTTTTTCTTTAAATATCCATAAACCTCCACCCACTACTCCCAATGTAATTAATAAAGACAAAACAAGAACAACAGTTTCGTTCTTCTGGGACATAGGATTTTTTTAACTACTATTTAACTACTTAACTGTATTTAAAATATCAGAGATAATAATTTATATATCAGACGAAATAGTGCTGTGAGTGCAATGGCTACTAACCCGGCTGCAACTGCTAAAATTACGACTTGCTGAAAGCTAAGAGCAGCATGTAAAAAGGGGAAAAAAGAGATAAGAGCAAAAGAAATTCCCCCAATAATTAACAAATCAATTTTTTCAATTAAGCGCCGTGTTTGGGCAAAAATAAGTATCCCTAAAATCCCGGCGGAAACACCCAGAGTAATTATTGGCGATTTTAGTAGACTGGAAAGAGCGATCGCGATCAATGCACCCTCAAACCCACTAAACGCTGCTCCACTTAACATCTCGATTGTTGAAAATGCCGGTTTTTGTGGCGGTGGGGGGACGATAGGGACTTGTGGTGGCTGTGTTTGTGACGATGACTTTGCTACAGATGGTTTGGGGGGACGCAGTTGTGTTGGGGGTATAGAGAGTGAATCTAACGCTGAAAGAACCTCTTGAGCCGACTGAAAGCGTTGATTGGCGGCTGGCAAAAGCATTCGGTCTAAAATATCAGCAACGCTCTTGTTGATAGACACAAGCGATCGCCATACCCACTGGTTGCTATAGCCATCAAATAGCTGATTCGCTTCCTGATTTGTCAGCAATATCAGAACAGTGACAGCCAAAGCGTATAAGTCTGTAGATGGAAACACTTGACCCCCAGACATCTGCTCAGGAGGTGCAAATCCCATAGAGTAAATTCCGGTGGAAGAACCACCAAGCCCAGACGGAACATTTGTTACCTGTTTAACTGCGCCAAAATCCAGCAAGTATAATTTGCCGTGACGAGCGCGCATAATGTTGGAGGGTTTGATGTCTCTGTGAATAATGCCTTTGTTATGCACAAACTTTAGTACTTTGAGAATTTCTCGCAGCACTTCTAACACTTCTTCTTCAGTAAATTTACCTCTTTGGGCTAATTCTTCCTCTAGATTTTGTCCATCAATATATTCCTGTACTAGATAAAAAAACTTGTCTTGCTGTCCTGATTCCAAGCTCTTAACTATCACCTCAAAGTAAGCAAATAAATCAGGAATTTGCTCGTTTTGCTTGCCTATCTGCTCTAAAACTTCTGCTTCTCGTTCAAACAACTGTTGCGCCACTTGCAGTTGAGTTGAAGTTAAATTTCCCGCTGGTTGGAATTGCTTAACCACACAATAACGCATTCCCGGAGTCCGGCGATCGCGTGCCAAAAAAGCTGCTCCAAACCCCCCCCTTCCTAGCAATTTGAGCGGCACATATCGTCCATCTAGCAACAGTGGCATTCCACAGGTGGTGCAGTATTTTTGCTGCACTGTTTTTAGGGTTATGTTATCATCTAAATCCGCAAAATAATTTTGTGGGCGGGGGCAGTGTGGACGAGTGCAGTAAACTTCCATTTTTTTGGTTTGTTGTCCTTTGTCCAAGACAGTAGTCCAAAGTCTAAAGTCAAAAGCCCTTTATTACTAACTATTAACTTTTAAACGGACGCTTGATTGCGGACGGACAGTTAACCGGGCGCAAAGACTGCCTTCGTCACAGTCCTCCGGAAACCTTCCACCCAACTGATGCGCCGCTTCTGTCCGGGATACAAACGCGAACGCATCTACAGAGTGTTTTCTATTATTGAATGAGTGACTCTTGACTTTTGACTCTTGACTTTTGACTCTTGACTTTTGACTCCTCACCAAATCTTAGCCTTAATCAGAGTTAGGCATCGCTATATCCAATGTAGTTACGACTATGTTTTTTGGTGATGATTTTAACACATCTTGATTCCATCCTGGCGTGGCGAACTCAGGCAAAATTTCTCGACTAAAAGCTTCTGCTGCCTTTGATCTATAACGGTTGGGATTAAAAATTAGCCACAGTGTCCGCTTGACAACAACGCCTTCAATTGGGGCGCGGTGCAGCACACCCATTTGTAATTCTTTAGCGATCGCACTAGTAGAAACAAAAGCAGCCCCCAAGCCTGATTGCACTGCATTTTTAATTGCTTCTATGGAATTGAGTTCCATTTCAAATTTAAAACGCCTTGCATCGATGTCACTGCGTGCTAGCACTTGGTCAATTACCTTGCGAATAGTAGATTGAGAATCGAGAGCAATGAATTGTAATTTATATAGGTCTTCTTTTTGAATCGTTTCTAGTTTGGCAAAGGGATGGAAAACAGGTAAAATCAGCGCAAGCTCATCCTCGGCGTAAGGAATAATCTCCAAAGATTCTGCCAATTCGCCCGGAATCTCGCCGCCGATGATTGCCAAATCTACCTGTCCATTAGCGACACTCCAGGAAGTCCGACGGGTAGAGTGGACGTGCAATTGCACCGCCACATCTGAATATTTTTGTCTGAACATGCCAATCATTCTCGGCAACAGATAAGTGCCAGTAGTTTGAGAAGCGCCGACAATTAAAGTTCCGCCTTGGAGATTTTGTAAATCCTCAATAGCGCGGCAAGTTTCCTGACATAGGGTGAGGATTTTTTCACCGTAACTCAGGAGTAGATGCCCCGCCTCCGTTAATTGTGCGCGACGTCCTCCACGGTCGAATAAGGGAACATCTAGTTGCCGTTCTAGGTTTTGAACTTGTAAACTCACAGCGGGCTGAGAGACGTAGAGGCTATCAGCAGCGCGCTTAAAGCTTCCTTCTACGGCGATCGCTTTGAGAATACGCAACTGATCTAAAGTGAAAGGAAGGTCAGACATAAGGCTAAACCCACAAACAAAGAAAGGAGCAGCTATACAGCAAAAAACCAGCACTTCACAGCCAAACAGCTAGGTGCAATTTATTGCATCTTAAACTTAGAGGCTTTAATCGAAAAAGACAGTAGCACAACATCTTGACGAAAGTCCCCTTTTGAATACTTTGTGGTATTGGTTGTACTTAATTAAGTTTTCGTTAAATTACTTCACCTATCTATATGATGTTGAGCACTTGGTTAACCAAGAGTCATTTTGTCATGCTGGGGTTGCTATTGGGTTTTGCGATCGCCCACAGTGGAGGAGCAGCCTTGCGTCCGTGGGCAGAAAAACAAATCGGACCTAGGCTTTATCGCATTCTCTTTGCATTACTCAGCCTGCCTTTAGCCGTAATATTAATCGTTTACTTTATTAACCACCGTTATGATGGCTTGCAACTTTGGCAAGTGCAAGGTGTGCCGGGAGTAAAGGCAGTAGTTTGGCTACTTTCGGCGATTTCGTTTTTGTTTTTGTATCCGGCTACATTCAATCTACTAGAAATTGCTGCCATTCAAAAGCCCCAAGTCAACCTCTACGAAACAGGAATTATTCGGATTACCCGTCATCCGCAGATGGTGGGACAGATAATTTGGTGTGTCGCCCATACGCTCTGGCTCGGTACTACCTTTACTCTTGTTACCTCCATAGGGTTGGTGTTGCACCACTTGTTTGGAGTTTGGCATGGCGATCGCCGCTTGGGCTGGCGTTATGGCGAAGCTTTTGAAAAAGTGAAACAGCGCACTTCAATTATTCCTTTTCAGGCTGTTCTCGACGGTCGTCAATCTCTCAAATGGCAAGAATTTCTCCGCCCTGCTTATCTAGGGGTTGCCATTTTTATAGCTCTACTTTGGTGGTCGCACCCCCTATTAATTCAGGCAACTAGTAATGTACAATTGTGACTTTAGGTGCACCCCTAATTGGCAGCAGTTGAAACCAAATAGATGAAGATTTCATTTCCTCAATTGCTACCAAATCAATGTAGGATCAATTGAAATAACTGTCAGTGGGGGGTGCGAGCGTCGGTTTAAGATTTGATGTTGGTAGTTGCTGGTCAATTGCCAAATTAGGCAGTAAATGACACAACGGTCTAAAATCTCTCCCCAAGGGCAGTCAGGAGTTGAAAATCCAAAAAAGCCACCGTGAGAGCTTCGCGCTGGCTTTTTTATCAGCGCCACAATGAACGCGCTTATGTTTCGGATAATTATTTGTGCCCTGGAACAGTCTATCCACAGAAACTTAGGCTTGCCAATCCCTCCTGCTGATGGCTAGGCTGATGGCAAGTTTGATATAAAAACCCTGTAAATCTAGAGGCGTCATGGTGTTGTTGGTTAGTGAGCGGACATTTAATCAAGAAGTTTTAGAATCTCCAATTCCTGTTTTAGTTAATTTTGAAGCGCCTTGGTGCGGCTTATGTCGTATAATCCAGCCGCTGTTGTTGCAGTTTAAAGCTCAATGTGGCGAAGAAATAAAATTGGTTGGAGTTAACGCCGATCAAAATTTTAAACTTTCTACCACTTATCGACTAAAATCACTGCCAACCTTACTGTTGATTGAAAATGGTATCGTCCGGGAGCGTTTAGACAGTTTTCGCGGACGAGATGATTTACGTCAGGCGCTCGAAGAAATCAAAGTCAGTTACACTAATCGCCCTAAAACATACAGCACCGCAAAAACAGCCGATTTAGAATGTCGGACAGCATGAAATGAGTCAATAGTCAACAGTCAAGGGTTTTGAAATGAGTCAATAGTCAATAGTCAACAGTTCTGAAACCAGGAAATGAGTCAATAGTCAATAGTCAACAGCCAAGGGTTTATATTTGGACTATGGACTCTGGACTTGGGACTTGGGACTTGGGACTATGGACTCTGGACTATTAACCAAATCTAAAACCATGCTTAACAACCTCACCCAATAACTGTCGGGTGGGGTATTTTATGCTAAAAGGTGTGTGTCACAATTATTAACAGTTGCGACCTGGACAGATGCCTCCGGGCAAAACTGTCAAAAGCGAACGTGAAGAATTATAAATGTAGGCGTCAGTGATGGAAGTAATCTATCAGTATGCCTGGCTGATTCCGGTATTACCTCTTTTAGGGGCAATGCTGGTCGGTCTAGGGTTAATCTCAATGAATCAGGTGACAAACGCAGCCAGAAAGCTAAACGCGGCGTTCATTATCTCCCTAGTAGGAGTAGCAATGGGGCTGTCGTTTGCATTGCTGTGGAGTCAACTTCAAGGACATGCGCCTTATATTCGCACCATAGAATGGGCAGCAGCAGGCGATTTTCACCTGAACATGGGCTACACTATTGACCACCTAACAGCCCTGATGCTGGTGATTGTGACAACGGTAGCCTTCTTGGTCATGGTGTACACCGATGGCTACATGGCTCACGATCCAGGATATGTAAGGTTTTACGCTTATCTCAGCTTGTTTGGCTCTTCAATGCTGGGTTTGGTGGTCAGCCCCAACTTAGTACAGATTTATATATTCTGGGAACTAGTCGGGATGTGTTCTTACTTGCTGGTCGGCTTCTGGTACGATCGCAAGTCAGCAGCAGATGCAGCACAAAAAGCATTTGTCACCAACCGCGTGGGTGACTTTGGTTTGCTGTTGGGTATTTTAGGGCTTTACTGGGCGACAGGAAGCTTTGATTTTCAGGTGATGGGCGATCGCCTCGCACAACTTGTACAATCAGGTTCCATAAGCAATGCCCTCGCCATTCTGTTTGCGATTTTAGTATTTCTGGGTCCGGTGGCGAAATCAGCCCAATTCCCTCTGCATGTCTGGCTGCCAGATGCGATGGAAGGTCCCACCCCCATTTCTGCCTTAATCCACGCAGCAACAATGGTGGCGGCGGGTGTTTTCCTGATCGCCCGGATGTACCCCGTTTTTGAACACGTCCCAGCGGCAATGAACGTAATTGCCTATACTGGGGCATTCACCGCCTTTTTGGGGGCAACAATTGCCATTACCCAAAACGACATCAAAAAGGGTTTAGCTTACTCCACCATCTCCCAACTCGGTTACATGGTGATGGCAATGGGAGTCGGCGCTTACTCTGCTGGACTTTTC
Source organism: uncultured bacterium (assembly GCA_964245695.1). Lineage (GTDB taxonomy): Bacteria > Cyanobacteriota > Cyanobacteriia > Cyanobacteriales > Nostocaceae > Hassallia. Next base: position 17,762 of record CAXTNZ010000091.1, read on the forward strand.
CACCTGATGACTCACGCCTATTTTAAGGCGATGCTGTTCTTAGGTTCTGGTTCAGTAATTCATGGGATGGAAGGAGTCGTTGGTCACGACCCCGTATTGGCGCAGGATATGCGCTTGATGGGGGGACTGCGGAAGTACATGCCAGTTACCGCGAGTACCTTCTTTATCGGTTGCTTGGCAATTTCCGGTATCCCGCCTTTTGCAGGTTTCTGGTCAAAAGATGAAATTTTGGGAGAAGCTTTTCAAGCTAGCCCACTTCTTTGGTTTGTCGGTTGGTTAACTGCCGGCATTACTGCTTTTTATATGTTTAGAATGTATTTCTCCACATTTGAAGGCAGCTTCCGGGGTAATGACCAGAAAATCAAGCAGAAACTCAAGAAAGCAGCCACAATCGTTCTGGAATTAGAGACAGAAGAACCAGCGCCAGCTTTTGGTCCTGGGGCGATGAAACATGGCGAATTAGAGGCACATGACTCCCACGGACATAGCGATTCTCCCCACGAGTCGCCGTGGACAATGACTTTGCCTTTGGTAGTGTTGGCGATTCCTTCAATGTTGATTGGTTTGGTGGGAACACCTTACGCCAACTACTTTGAGGAATTTATCTTTCCTCCCAGCGAAACCTTAGCAGAAGTGATGGAAAAAACCGCCGAGTTCAACCCGACGGAATTTTACATTATGGCGGGTAATTCGGTGGGAATCGCTTTGATTGGGATTACATTGGCATCGCTGATGTATCTGTGGCGGAAAATTGATCCTAGTGCGATCGCCGAAAAAATCAAACCGCTTTACGAGCTATCCCTTAACAAGTGGTACTTTGATGACATTTACCATCGTGTCTTTGTCCTCGGCTTGCGTCGCGTAGCCAGACAAGTGATGGAAGTTGACTTCCGCGTAGTCGATGGTGCTGTTAACCTCACAGGCTTTTTCACCCTAGTTAGTGGTGAAGGTTTGAAATATCTGGAAAACGGTCGCGCTCAATTCTATGCCTTGATTGTGTTTGGCGCAGTTTTGGGCTTAGTAATTGTCTTTGGTGTCACCTGATTTTAATAGGGGTGGACGAATGTCCGCCCCTACCTCTTAACTATCCACTAATTGGGAGATTGGCTAATTTATGATCACGTAAGTTTTTTGCTAAGGATGCTGGATCAAGACCAGAATCTTGATAAGCTTTCATAGCAGTTTCTCTCCATTCCAAGTTAGCCTCATCAGGAAAACTACGTTTTAGCTCACGTACTACAGTGATTGCCTTTTCTGCCCAGGCTTGAAATTTCTGCTGATTCCAATAACACACATCTTGTGTATGAGGTGATGCACCACTGGTGATACTTGTACACGGAGTAATCACAACAGGTATGATTTCTGATTCTTTGCGAAGCGATGGAATATTCTGTTTAATCCAGTTAGGATGTGAAGCTGCTTGCCTAACTTTATTTGCTCCTAGTGAATTTCCTTGATTATTAGGTGAATGGTCTTCAAATACAATACAAAAGTCATCAGAAGCAATCCACCAGGGATCTGGATCAGCATCTCCGTTTGAATTTCGAGCTTCATAACCCAATAAACGCCCTAATCTTTCATGCCCATTTTCAAATGCTTTGGAGTCTTCCTGAGTATCTTTCACTCTCTGGAGATTCTTAAGAATTGCTTTTACCTCTGCTTCAAACTTTTTATCGTTGAAATTGCCATATAGTGACAATTGTGATTCTAGTGCTTCAATTACAGAAGTCAGTCTCAATTTATCAGCTTGATTTTCTTGATTTTCTTCTAAATTCAACCTAGTTAGTTGATAGAGCCAACTAACTCCTTCAGTAGTAGAAGCCGCACGCTTAAAGAAATCACGGGCTACTCCTTCCATAGAAGCAATACCACGTTTTGCCGCTATCCAGGCTGCACTTCCACCAAGGTAGTACCAAAAGGCTCTATATCCTTTAACATCATCTCCACTAAGCGAACTTAATACAGAACTACATTCTTCAACTGCCTTTTCAAAATTGCCGCTCCAAAGCGCGTCCTGATATCTAACTTCATGAGCAACAGATGCCTGTAATTTATCTATGCCTGGAAGTTGAAATTGTTCTAATTTGTCTCTCAAATCTATAATATCTTTTTCTGCTACATTCCATTTTTCTTTATGTTTTAGAAAAATTTGCAAGTTTTCAATAAATTCAGATATGTTAACATCTTTAGATTGCTCAATTCCATACTGTATCTCAGCTTGAATTTCTGGATGTAAAAATTTTCTTTTATCCTTATCTAGTAAATAATTATTTAATTCTTCCCCAAGCACTACTACCGCCGCATAGTCATTATCTGCTCTTGTACAACGACCTACTGCCTGAACAATTCTAGTTAATACACGGTCATTAAAAAGAATACTTGCTGGCATTCGTGTCACAAGGAATTTTTCCTGAAGATTTATTGCTTTTTGCAGTCCCTTTACTATTAAAATATGATTTTTTATGTCTTTTTAATTGCATCTTCAATCTCCTCTAAACTCACATCTGCCTGATCCGATTTTGCATAAATGAGTAGAAGTAAGACACATTCAGGTGAGACAACCTGATAAATCACCCGATATCCACCACTTTTGCCCGTCGGGATATCACTGTTTTTTGCTCGAACTTTAAAAACGGTCAAGTCTATCCCAGAGATTTGATCGCCGAGAAAATTTCCGGCTTGTAGCTGATCAATAATGGGTTGAATGTCATTTTGAATTTGGCGATAGCGTTTAGTCAGAGTTTTGAGACGGCGTTTGAAGGGAGGTGTAAAACGAACTTCTGCCATAAATCTAGGCTTCGATATCGTCCCAAAGCTCTGAAACTGGGAAAGTTTGCCCTGCTGCTGCTTGTCGCACGGACTCTTGCAGGTCGGCTAATATTTGTGCTTTAGGCTCTTGTTCATCCATCCAAGCTAAACCACTAACATTATCAGAATTTATGGAACTTATAAGCTGTTGCCAAAGTTCTACAGGGACGAGTACATCTGTTGTTTCTCCATCTGCGTTGGTGACATAACGAATCTGATTTTCAATTTGTGCAATTATCATAGGGTTAGTTCTCCTGTCATGCTTTTTTGCACCAAATCGCTTTTTTCAATAACTACCAAACAGCATCGTGTATTTTTAGCGATAGGTTGGGCTACGCGATCGCATCGCTAGAATTCTAGTTTAGCGGCTTTTTTCGGGTAAATTTTTGACTTGACTGGGAGTATCACAACCCACATTCCGCACCCCCTCAAGTCAAAAGAGACTCCCAAGAGAAAAAACGGGGGATTGCCAATTTAATTAAATCAACCTAACGAGGAAGACTAAATCCCCAAAAAGCTGTTAGTTAATAACTAGTGACTTTTTGCCAAACATAATTTTCATTCCCGACAACTTGTGATGAATACAGCTAATTTTCCGTGGCTGACGACGATTATTTTGTTGCCAATAGCGGCTTCACTACTGATACCCGTAATCCCAGATAAAGACGGCAAAACAGTGCGCTGGTACGCCCTGATTGTCGGATTGATTGATTTTGCGCTAATTGTTTGGGCTTTTTATACTCAGTACGACTTCTCCAATCCGGATTTGCAACTGGTGGAGAGTTATCCGTGGGTACCGCAACTCGATTTGAATTGGTCAGTAGGGGCAGATGGTTTGGCAATGCCCCTAATTATTTTGACTGGATTCATAACTACCCTGGCGATTTTAGCAGCTTGGCCCGTGACGCTGAAGCCCAGGCTATTTTACTTTCTGATTCTGGCGATGTATGGCGGTCAGATTGCCGTTTTCGCCGTTCAGGATATGCTGCTATTTTTCCTGGTGTGGGAACTGGAACTAGTACCGATTTACTTTTTGCTGTCGATTTGGGGAGGTAAAAAGCGGCAATACGCAGCGACCAAGTTTATTTTATACACTGCTGGTGGGTCGCTGTTTATTTTGTTAGCTGCCCTGACAATGGGATTTTACGGCGATACGGTGACGTTCGATATGCGATCGCTTGCCCTAAAAGACTACGCCCTAAATTTCCAACTTTTACTTTATGCTGGCTTTTTGATTGCCTACGCTGTCAAATTGCCAATCATTCCCTTGCACACCTGGCTACCAGATGCCCACGGTGAAGCTACAGCCCCCGTACACATGTTGTTGGCAGGTATTTTGCTGAAAATGGGCGGTTACGCCTTAATTCGCATGAATGCCCAAATGCTACCCGATGCCCACGCTTATTTTGCGCCCGCGTTAGTGATTTTGGGAGTAGTTAATATTATCTACGCCGCCTTAACATCCTTTGCCCAGCGCAACCTCAAGCGGAAAATTGCCTACTCCTCAATTTCTCACATGGGATTTGTGATCATTGGTTTTGCCTCCTTTACCGATTTGGGATTAAGTGGGGCAGTTTTACAAATGGTTTCCCACGGCTTAATTGGGGCAAGTTTGTTCTTCTTAGTAGGGGCAACTTATGACCGCACCCACACTCTGATGTTGGATGAAATGGGTGGTGTCGGCAAGCGGATGCAGAAGATTTTCGCCATGTTCACCACTTGTTCAATGGCATCTTTGGCATTGCCAGGAATGAGCGGTTTCGTGGCAGAATTGATGGTGTTTGTGGGCTTCGCTACTAGCGATGCTTATAGCTCTACCTTTAAAGTTATCGTGGTCTTTTTGATGGCGGTTGGAGTGATTTTAACTCCGATTTATCTGCTATCAATGCTGCGAGAAATTTTCTACGGGGAAGAAAACGAAGAATTAGTTTCTCACCAAGCTTTGATAGATGCCGAACCCCGCGAAGTCTTTATCATCGCTTGTTTGTTAATACCAATTATTGGGATTGGTTTGTATCCTAAGATGCTGACTCAGGTGTATGATTCCACAACTGTGCAGTTAACAGCAAGGTTACGCGATTCAGTACCGACATTGGTACAGCGTAAAGAAGTACCAACGGTGTCTTTGAGTGCGCCGGAAATAGGGGAAACAAGGTAAAAGTAAAAAGGCAAAAGAAAAAGATTGATTAGTTTTACCTTTTACCTTATATGAGAATTTACGGAGCAGGTTTTTTACCTGCCCTTTTTTTTTGGCGCATCACTTCTTGCAAAAATACGAATAAGCAGAAAATCAACCACAGATGCACGCAGATAAACACAGATTCTTATCGATGTTCATCTGTGTTTATCTGTGGTTCAATCTCAAAAACATATCTACGCTGCTTCTGGAAGCGCACCTTGCATTTTACCCAAAGCATCTATGAGATGCTGCAATTGCTGATCTGCTTTGAGAACTGCTAAACCGCGCACTGTAACTTTACCGGGTGAGTAAACAAAACGCGATCGCAAAGATTCTGTTAAATTCGCCGCCAATAAATTCCAAGCAGGTTCCTCCATCGGTGTTTCTAAAATGACGTGCTGTTTGTTTTCTGGTTTAATGCGGCTAAATCCTAACTTCTTCGCTAGCTGTTTTAATTCCATCACTCGCAATAGTTGACTTGCGCTTACGGGTATGGAACCATAGCGATCGCTCCACTCCGCAGCAATCATTGATAATTCTTGTTTACCTTTCGCAGCTGCTACTGCACGGTAAGCACTCATCTTTTGATCCAAATCGGGAATATAATCGGCGGGAATAAATGCGGTGAGGTTGAGGTCAATCTGGGTATCATCAACTTTGGGAATTTCCTGTCCGCGAATTTCCCGAATCGCCTCTTCTAGCATTTCCATATATAAATCAAAGCCGATCGCTTCCATTTGACCAGATTGTTCTGCACCTAGCAAGTTACCCACACCCCTAATTTCCATATCCCGCATCGCCAATTGATAGCCAGAACCCAACTGGGTGAATTCCTGAATTGCTCGCAAACGCTGGCGGGCAGCATCGGATAAAGACCGCTGCTTCGGGTAAAATAACCAGGCATGAGCTTGTATCCCCGCACGTCCCACC
>CAXTNZ010000092.1:0-23608 GCA_964245695.1 uncultured bacterium
GGTTTTGCTATGCAAAACCGGGGAGAGGTCAGCGTGTACCTCACCCAACCCAGAAGTGCCAAGGATTTATGCATTTCGAGGTAATTCTGTCAAGGCATCGGCGTAAACCTTTGGGTAAAAAAAATCGCCCCCTGAATTCAGGAGGCGCGTCGCCTAAAGGGATAAGCTTCTAGCTAGCTAGCAACATACTCTTTGACATTTCCGCGACGGCGACGCAGATGAGCAAGGGCTTGATGCTCCAATTGGCGGACGCGCTCGCGGCTCAGATTTAAACGCTCACCAACTTTCGCCAAGGACATTTCGTTGCCATCTTCTAAACCAAAGCGCAGAGCTAAAACTTCTCGCTGTTGGGGGGTGAGTTCGGACAGCATGGTGTTCAAGTCTTGGCGCAAGAATTCCTGAGTCATGTAATACTCAGGGGAAGGACCGTCATCTTCGAGCATTTCTTGCAACTCAGTATCTTGGTTATCGCCAACTCGCACATCCAAAGAAACTGGCTGACGAGCCATGTTCAGGTACTCGCGAATTTGCTCTGGTTCTAACTCAAGTTCTTTGGCAATTTCTGCTGGGGAAGGCGATCGCCCAAACTTTTGAGCAAGTTCTCGCTGTACTTTTTTGATTTTGTTCAGCTTCTCGGTGATATGAATTGGTAAGCGGATGGTACGACCTTGCTGCGCGATCGCCCGAGTAATCGCTTGACGAATCCACCAGTAAGCGTAGGTCGAAAATTTATAACCCCGTGTCGGGTCAAATTTCTCTACACCTCGCTCTAATCCTAGTGTTCCTTCCTGGATGAGATCCAGAAATTCCATATTCCGCTTCTGGTACTTCTTGGCAATGGCGACGACTAAGCGCAAATTCGCTTCAATCATTTTTTGCTTTGCCCGCTTACCTTGCTGCACAAGCTGTTTCACCTCTGTCTCTGACTGGTGAACGTCGCTTGCCCACTCTTCTAAACTCGGTTCGCGGTGCAGTTTCTTCTCTAAAGCCTCCTTGGCTTCTACTAGCTTCATCATGTGTTGCACCTGCTTCCCAAAGATAATCTCTTGTTCACGGGTTAGCAGTGGCACACGACCAATCTCGCGCAGATAGGTTCGCACCATATCAGCCGTGAATTTGGTGTTAGTGTTGTCAGTTTGGGTGTTAACAGTAGGCATTGGTGCGTTGTCCTCTAGTCCCTAATCACAATGAATATTTAATTAGTAGGGCGGATGGGGAAAGATAGTGTTTTTATCAGACCACACTGGAAACTACCGAAGACAATCATATTAGTACAGGATTTGTCAAGACGGTGCTTCCCTTGGATAGGTTTCCCTATCGTCCCTTAATTTTTCAATCTATAAGAAGCACGCCCTTGTGGTTTCCCGGGAATTCTTCTTGTCCTCAGTCGCTGGCGGCGACAGTAAAAATACGAAGTCAGTATGAGTTCTACTTATTTAATCTTACGACAAATTAGTCGCTTAGTAAAGTACCCCAGATAAATCTTCCTATTATAGTCCAAAACTGTTTATTTGCCAAAAAAAATAACGAAAATTTGTTTTGTGCCCTTACTATATATATAGTGACGCTAAAACCAGGACTGCGGTTGCCCGAAAATAGCCGGATAACCGAACTGAATTAGCGGCAATAATGGGGGGATGTCACGAAATTAGAAACTGGGGATTAGGGACGCTGGGACTAAGGATTAGGCATTAGGTTTCTTCAAGAACTCTAGGTATGAATTCAAGCCTATAAAAAAAGTATTTTCTTCCTAGTACCCACTCCCCAGTCAAGAGTCAAGAGTCAAGAGTCTAGAAACCAAGGTCGGCTTTAGCTAGTTCGGCGGCGGCGAAAACTTCTTCATCTGGCTTTTCTTCCCAAGCTGGATCGCCAATTTCTGCATAGAAAGTTGAGTCGTAGGGACGGGTACGCACCACCACCGGCATGGGGACGGCGTGACCTAAAATTAGAGCTTGTTGCTTCGAGTCTAACTTTGCTAAGACCGATCGCAAACCGCCACCGCCAGAAACACCTGTGAAAATCGCGTCGATGTCCTTTTCATCATTAAGCAAAGCGGTGATGCGAGTCCCAATCTGAGACATAACTTCATTATCTATGCCTGATGGGCGTTGATCAACCACTAAAAGTGTGACAAAATACTTTCGCAGTTCGCGAGCGATGGTACCAAATATAGTACTTTGGACAATTGCTGGGTCAAGAAAGCGGTGCGCCTCCTCGATGGTAATCATTAATGGCGTTGGGCGATCGCATGGATTTTTACTTTGCAAGAACTTGTCAGCTTTTTTGACATAATGCTCGTGAATGCGTCGGGTAATCATGTTCGTCACCAACATATAAGAAAGCATGTTGGACTGGGAACCAAATTCTATCACAACATTCTTCCCTGCTTCTAAAGATTGCAAAATCTTATTAATGTAGTTTTGCGGGCAAGCCGCTCGCATATACTTCAAACTATCCATCCGCAATAGTTTGCGCTGTAAAGCCATAATCGAGCCTTTATGTCCTCGCTTTTCATCGCAGAACATCTCGATTTCTTCGTTAGTCATGTTCAGCAACTGGATAATCCAAGACTTACCGAACTCGGCGAACAAAATATTGGCGTTATCTAATGCTGCATCCGACAGTCCTAAATCCCGACTACATAACTTAATATCTTCTACTTCGATTTGGTCATAACTCAAATAAAGTTCTTGAGCATCACGCACACCCCGACGTTTTGTAGATTCCGAGTCAAGGGTGTAAACTTCAACTTGACCGGGAAATAGCTGCTTTAAACCTTTAACGGTGTTAACATTTTTACCTTCCGCTACCGCTTCCCAGCCGTACTCGGAGTGCATATCAAAAATTAAATTAACTGCTGCATTTTTACGGATAACGCCAGCTAAAAGTAAGCGTGTTAAAAAGGATTTACCAGTACCAGATTTACCAAAAACGCCGTTGCTACGTTCGACAAAGCGGTTTAAATCGATGCAAACCGGCACATCCATATCCAACGGTTTACCGATGGAGAAATTTTTCCTTTGGGGGTCATCTTCCCAACCAAATACTTTGCGAAAATCCTCTTCGCTAGCTTCGTAAACTTGGCTAAAGTGGCTAGGAATAGTTTTAACTGGTAATAATTCTATCGTCGTACTGGTTTGTGGCTGAAATGATGCTAAACCCGTCGCCGATGGTACAAAGGGATTGACAGATTTGCCATTTGTGGATGAATAAGATTCATTATTTTCGGGAGTGAACATCAACATCGGCGCGAGATTGATGGTTCCATAAGTACCACTTCCGGCTAAAACTTCTCTTAAAAAAGAGTCATCCCAAGTGGGGGGGTTGGCGATAATTCGTTGGTTAGCTGTTCCCAACGCCACATCTGTAAGCATACAGAAAAAACGCGATCGCATCCCTTGCACGACTAAAAACTTACCCACCCGCATATCTTCAACCGAAATATCGGGGTGTAATCGTACTTCTAACCCTGCTGTGAGAGAACCTTCTATTACCGAACCTAATGGGTGTCCCAAATTCATTTGATTAATTACATGATTGTTAGTGCTTTATTTTATGTTTAATTTTAGTTGTAGAATACAATATTTATGACGAAAGTTTTGCAGAGATTGGGAATTGTCATTAGTCATTTGTCCTTTGTGATTAACCACTGACTAATGACTAATGACTAATGACTAATGACTAATTATTCTATTTGAATTGAAGTTGGGGCGCTACCTGTGGTAGTAGTAGGTATTAATGGTTTGCGAAATTGGGCGTAGAGGCGATCGCGCCAGGTGAAGAATGGTTCGTAAACAGGATTATCTGCTAATTGTGGCACTCCTTTACCTCTAAGGCTGGCTGGTAGATCCAGATAGGGACCATTAGGAAACTTCAGCAAAATCGACAATCCCGCCACGGCAAAGTCAGCTAAAGTAGGTTGGTCGCCGACTAAATAAGGACTATCCGCCAACAGCAGCGTTAGCGCTTCCAAGTCTTGCTTTAAGTCGGTTATAGCGCTATTTACCGCATCTGGACTATAACCTACCCCAACACCCAAAACTTTCAGTAAATCATTCGGTACTCCTTGAACCAGAGTTTTGAAAACATCTGGTGTCGAAGTAGGTAATAAAGACTTGCGGAAATTTTGGTCTTGACTTATTGCCGAAAATAGCGCTTTTCGACCTTTGATGCCAATCGACTCATCCGCCCATTCTTCCATCATTAAGCATAAACCCCGTTGCTTTGAATCTCTCGGTATCAGTGGGCGCTCAGGATATTCTAAGTCTAAATACTTAGCTATTGCTGTTGAATCGGTAATATATCTACTACCATCTTTTAATACTGGGACTTGTTTCTGTCCAGTCAACCGGAACAGATCTACCTGTCCAATCCCAGGCGTAACCTCAATTTTGCGGTACGCTAATCCTTTATAATCTAGGATCAGGCGCACTTTCTCTGAGTATTGAGATAGTTCAAATTGGTATAATTCCAGCATTTTGCCTACCCTGTAAATGGTGCATTTATCAACTTTACAATTGTATCTTTAGTCCAATAGATTTTCATTGGCAATTAATTTATTTCTCGCCTAATTAATCGACACTGAAGTTAATTTTTGGCAAATGCAGGACTAACGCAACGTTGATGTAAAAGTAAACTATAAAAAACACGAACAAATAAGAGTTAGAGAGAATTTTTGCCTAAGTCCTAAATAAATCGATGATTTTGCCGAGAATATTATTTTTCAATCAATTAAAAGCATCAAAACAATAAAATATTGAAATAGTCGCCATCAGTGTAGATAAAAATTTCACCTCTTTGATTCAGCAATTTTTCGCGTCAACTGCTAAGTATTTAATCTACATCTTTAGTAAGCGTAAGGGGAAAGGCAAGAAACTAAAGGAAATTTTATCGATTATTTTGTATATAACGCTACTTTTATGCAGATACTTTTGGTAAATTTGCTGATAGTGATTGAAATTGCTAACGAATGACAATCTGAGTGTCCCAACTACTTGCCCTTTGTTATTGTGATGCAAAAACCTCACACTAAGAATTTAAACTTCAGTGAAAGCGATCGCCTCTGCAAATCTCGTCATAAAGTTTGCTTCATTCATATTTTATTTGGTACAGGCGATACCTTATAATATTCAGTTTGAAAATTTCCGGATAGTTGAATCTTACCAGTGCCGCATATTGTTGGCAAAAAATCTTACTTCTAGGGTTAGATTTTATGTGTAGCAAAATGTTATAAGTCTTTATGTAACGTGTGGAAATAAAGCCAAACAAAATTTATGAAGGTTGATTATAACAGAAATTTGCTTACCAAGTTGGCAGGAGTAGTGGGAGCAACGGGTGCTAGTCTCCTCATGAGTTTGTCGGCTGGAGCAAATGAGGTATTAAATCCTAATCCTAGTATTTTCGCAGAGGCTCCCTATAACCGTGGTCAACGCGTTTTGGTAAACGCTGAAAACACAGCTACTGAGTCAGAACCAGAATTAGTAAAAAAGGATAAGAAGACAACACCACCCAAAGGCACAGTATCTCAAGGTAGTGGGGGGCGAGGGGCAAATCCTCGCCCTAGTATTTTGCAAGAGTGTCCTTATAACCGCGCTGCTTGTACTAATCAACCCGGTAGTGGTAGTGGTGCTTCACCTCGCCCATCTACTACTATCCCCCCTACTACTCCGGAAGCCACACCCACCACGCCATCAGCACCAACACCAGTACAAGTACCGTCTACAAATACACCGCCCGCACCTGGAACTACACCTCCTGGCGGAAGTGGAAGCACCCAAAACAAGAACTTGGTAGCGCTGGCGGAGGCAGACGGTTCCTTTACAACTTTAACAAAGGCATTGAAAGCAGCTGGACTGACAGCAACTTTGCAAGGTAAAGATAATTACACCATTTTCGCGCCCACTGATGCAGCGTTTGCTAAATTACCACAAGATGCTTTGCGCGATTTGTTGAAGCCAGAGAATAAAGAAGTATTGCTCAAGCTCTTGACTTACCATGTGGTAAAAGGTCAGGTATTGTCCACCGATTTGAAATCTGGTGAAGTGAAAAGCGTTGAAGGCGGTGCGATCAAGATCCAAGTTGATCCGGCGACTGGCGTAACGGTCAATGATGCTAAGGTAACTAAGGCAGATATCAGAGGTAGTAACGGCGTTATCCATGCGATCGATCAGGTTATTTTACCTCCTGATTTATAAGCTTGTCGGCAGAGGCACACTCTGTGGCAAAACTAAGTGGGAATAATGTGTTAATAAGAAAAAACTCGTTCAGATGTTTGTTTGGACGGGTTTTTTGGCGTTGCGGAATCAGGATATGAAAATCTCACGCATTCGGCGTTCGCCCTTGGCGTGCCGCAAGGCAAGCCGTTCCCGAACGCGAGTGCGTCTCCCACAGGAGAAGGGTAGGCGCAAAGACGCAAAGGTAGAAAGAAGGGTTCATACCTCAATTCAGCAACGCCGGTTTTTTAGCGTACTTTGCTTTCATTGGTTGATAGTACTGAAGTTCTTTCGTATTACTGCAACTGAGCAAGCAAATACCCTTTATAGCTTTCAAGAAAGTAGATTACTAGTGCTTAATTCAACTCAATTTGATGTATGATTAGCGAAGTCTACCAAACTGCTTTGGGTGTTAAAGTTACTTGGGCATTTGGATCTCTGGCTCATGCGCGAGGGCTAGTTGCCACATCGACGCAAAACGCCGATTGGTATCCAGATGCTGATGCGCGGTTGCTTGAAATTTGAGAATATTTGTGAAGGTAAGCCGCTTGCTTCTCAAGATTTAACGGGACAAGTCAGATGTTTGCTTGCCTTAAAAAGCCGCTTTGGACTCAGTGATATCAGAGTGGCTAAGTGATTTTCAGGGTGCTTTTTGCGTTACGTATCAAATTAGTAAAACCTAATTAGATAGTTTACCAACGCCTACTAGACTTTTCTGGTAAAGGTCTTGGGTCAAAAACTTGCGTGCATATACGGGGCAAACTCGGCTTACTTTTGTACAAATATTTACGTATGTAAGTGATGTGTACATCAGGGAGATAATAAATACCCCTAATTTACGCACGTTTGATCCCATCTCCTAAAGAGAAATGGATTTTCTCTGAATTCTCTAGTTGAGCTTCACCAGCCATGTTTAGACAATTTTTCGGAAATTTTCCGAATCAATTCAAGCTTCAGAATCAAATCATACTACTGCTGCTTTTAAGCACGATTATTCCCGTCTCTATCGTGGGATTGTATGGTATTTCTTCTTCCACCACTGCCTTATCGGAAGTCGCTAAACAGCAACTGCAAACTGAGTCAGGCAAAGAAGCCGAAAATATCAGCGCATTTTTAAATGGTGTTAGTGATGATGTTTTATTCTTGAGCAAAACGCCTCCGATTCAAGGCATTATCCGCTCTAAAGTTAATGGCGGAGTAGATCCGCAAGGTAACTCCTCCTACGACGCTTGGGTTGAGCAGTTACAGACCATTTTTACTGCCATGATGGAGCAGAAGCCTCATTATATGCAGTTACGATATATAGACGAAAAGGGTGACGAATTGGTGCGAGTTGATTCTAATGGCACTAACATCAAAGTTATCCCCAAAGCCGGATTGCAAAACAAAGCAGATAGACCATATTTTAGCGACACGATAAAGTTGTCTGCTGGCAGTGTTTATGTCTCACCCGTGAATCTGAACCAGGAACGTGGTCAAATCGAACGACCTTTTAAACCAGTGATTCGATACGCTACACCGATTATTGACTCATCTGGTCAAAAAAAAGGAATTGCGATCGCCAATGTATTTGCTAACGAATTCATAAAACCTTTTAAAGAAGATAAATTACAGGCAGACGAGAAAAATAAATATAAAGGCAAAGAGAAGTTTCTGGTCAATCAAGAGGGCTACTACATCTCCCATCCCAACCTCAATAAGGAGTGGGGGTTTGAGTTCCGCAATAATCAGAAATTAGAAAAAGATTATTCGCAAGAAGTTGCCAAGCAAATCTTAAGCAGTGACCAAGGATTTATTGATCAGGGAGACTATCTCTTCAGCTACCATAAAGTTGATCCCAGTCCAAACCAGCCGGAATTCTTGGTAGCTATCAATAAAGTCCCAAAAGATAGCATTTTTGCTGCCGTTAACTCGTTTAAAATCGTCGCCATTCTTATTATTGTCGTTTCTCTGGCTGTGGTGCTGCCACTGGGAATATATAGGGCACGTCAACTGGTAAATCTGATTAAGCAACTGGTTAATGGAATATCTGCATCTAGCCAGCAAACTTTCTCTGCTGTGGAACAGCAAGAACGTGTAGCTAATCAGCAAGCCGCCTCGGTGAATGAAACTACCACCACAATGGATGAACTCAAAGCCTCTTGCCGACAGTCGGCACAGCAAGCTAAAGCCGCCGCCGCAGCTGCACAGCAAGCCCTTGCGCTTGCACAGGGTGGCACGCAAGCAGTGGGAGAAAGCCTCGACGGGATGTTTACCTTGGAAAAGAAAGTAGGAGCGATCGCCGAACAGATTGTACATCTCTCTGAGCAAGCCAGTCAAATTGGCAACATCTCCCAGATTGTTTCTGACTTAGCAAACCAAACTAATATGTTGGCACTCAATTCATCAGTTGAAGCTGTCCGCGCTGGCGAGTATGGTAAAGGCTTTGCCGTGGTTGCGAATGAGATTCGCAGATTGTCTGACCAAAGTCAAAAATCTGCCGAAAAAATTAATGTCCTGGTTTCTAATATCCAATCATGCATTAATTCCACAGTCATGGTAACGGAGGAAGGCACCAAGACAGTAAAGACGGGAGTGCAAATCGCTCAAAACACAGATCAAGCCTTCGCCGGGGTAGCGGATGCCGTCAACCACATGGTTTTGAATAATCAACAAATATCGCTAAATCTTAAGCAGCAATTAGATGCCATCCAACAAGTCGTGGAAGCGATGAATAACATCAACAAGGGGGCAAAAGAAACCGCCACTGGCATCAGTCAAACCAGATCGGGCACTGAGCAACTTAACAAAGCTGCTCGCGAACTCAAGCGAATGGTGTAGTGTCGTGAGTATTTCTGCTCTGCCTCAAATTCTCACAATACTTTGATTCAACAGGAGAATGGATTTTACAAATATATTATCCATTATTTATGTAGTATTACTGAAAGATGATAGAAGATGAAGAACTGCGGAATCTGTATAAAATTTCTGGCGAAGAATGTTTGCAGAAACTGGAAGCAGGTTTGCTGCACCTACAAAAGCAGCCATTAGACAAAGCTACCTTGGAACGGTTGCGACGGGAGGCTCACAGCCTCAAAGGAGATTCTAAAATTGTTGGGGTAGAAAATGTAGTCACCCTCAGCCATCAAGTAGAAGAGATTCTCTTAAGCATCAAACGGCAAGAAATTATTTTCACCTTAGATGTGAGCGATCGCATGACTCAAGCATTAAATGCGATTCGTCTTTTGGTACACGAAGCCGTTACCGATCAACCGAGTGGGGTTGATACAGCCGAGATACTTGACTCTTTGAGGGGAGTATTTTTGGAGTCAAAACAGCAAGGCGATGCTCCTTTGGAGCCGCTTCGCGATGCTCCCGAAGGGAGCCGCGCAAGGCACGATGCTCCTTTGGAGCCGCTTCGCGATCGCACGGAAGTTGCAAATAATCTGGGTAATTTGCCCACGACGGCGCTGCCTCCAGAAGCGAAACAACACCCGCAAATACCACTTGAGCATGGCAATCATACCACAAGCATCCCGGTAGCAGAAATCAACCGTAATGCTCCCGAACCAAGATTAATCTTTATAGAAGACGAAGAACTGCGAGATATTTATCAAATTGCTAGCGAAGAACATTTGCACAAACTGGCAGCTGGTTTGCTACAGCTACAAAAGTACCCACAGGACGAAGCTACCCTGGAGATGTTGCGGCGCGAGGCTCACAGCCTCAAAGGAGACTCCAGAAGCGTCGGTATAGAAAATGTGGCAACCCTCAGCCATCAAATAGAAAAGATTATCTTAAGCATCAAAGCAAGCGAAATTATTTTCACCCCAGATGTAAGCGATCGCATGACTCAAGGATTAGATGCGATCGGTCTTTTGGTATACGAAGCCGTGACTGGTGAATCGAGTGGGGTTGATACAGCCCAAATACTTGACTCTTTGATGCAAGCGGTTTTGGAGTCACAACAACCACAGCCAGAAGCAGATGCAGTTGAACTAGAACAACAGCTACAAGCCCTGCAAGTATTAGTTGAGCAAGTTGATCAATCTAATACAAACATTTCGGTAGCACAAATCAACAGCAATGCTAGCCAACTTGCACCAACCTTTATAGAAGACGAAGAACTGCGAGATATTTATCAAATTGCTAGCGAAGAACATTTGCACAAACTGGCAGCTGGTTTGCTACAGCTACAAAAGTACCCACAGGACGAAGCTACCCTGGAGATGTTGCGGCGCGAGGCTCACAGCCTCAAAGGAGACTCCAGAAGCGTCGGTATAGAAAATGTGGCAACCCTCAGCCATCAAATAGAAAAGATTATCTTAAGCATCAAAGCAAGCGAAATTATTTTCACCCCAGATGTAAGCGATCGCATGACTCAAGGATTAGATGCGATCGGTCTTTTGGTATACGAAGCCGTGACTGGTGAATCGAGTGGGGTTGATACAGCCGAGATACTTAACTCTTTGTTCGGAGCAGTTTCTGCACCAACTATTCACAAGTCCCTACCAGTTCCTGCGGAAATTCCTGTCACAGCAACTCAGCTTGACAAAGCTGGGATTGGTCAACCCTACCACATCGACACGATTCGCGTTCAAACTCGCGATCTCGATGCCTTAATGTCACAGGCTGAGGAACTAACACTTACCAAAACCGCCATAGCCCACACTGCTGCTGAAATTGAGGCAATGGCAACTTTGTGGTCAGAGTGGAAAGCTGTTTATAGCCAAGAAAAATACCTTGATTCTTCATCCTTAAATACTAATCCCTACGCAGAGCGCCTAGAAAAAACGATCAACTCTTTGAGAACTTCAACTCAGGAAAACAGCACTAAACTAGACATCATCGTTGGGCAATTAAGAGAAAAAATTCACACCCTACGGCTTCAACCCCTATCCACTGTGTTTCAGTTCCTTCCCCGCATAGTCAGGGATTTAGCAAGACAACAATCAAAACAAGTGGAATTAATTATTGAAGGAGGAGAAACAACCGCTGACAAACGCATCCTCGAAGAAATCAAAGATTCCTTGATGCACATGGTTCGCAACGCGATCGATCATGGCATCGAGACTCCCGCCGAGCGAGAAAAACTCGGCAAACCTCCCGTCGCCACTATTTGGCTTAGGGGCTACCAAAGTGCCACCAACATCGTGATTGAACTGGCAGATGATGGGCGAGGGCTAGACATCGAGAAGATAAAACAAACCGCCGTCAAGCGTGGACTCTACAGCCCAGAAGAACTGGCAATTATGACTCCAAGCCAGATTTATCCCCTAATCTTGGCTTCTGGCTTCTCAACCCGGACTTTTGTTACAGAAATTTCTGGCAGAGGTATCGGGTTGGATGTAGTACGCACCAGCGTTGAACGGCTCCAAGGTAATATTCAGATAGAATCAACTTCTGGACAAGGATGCACCTTCCGCATCCAGCTAAACACAACTTTGGGGATCATTAATGTAGTACTGTTAGAAGTTGAAGGTATTGTCCATGCTTTACCAATTGAGTTTGTGCAAAAAACTTTGCTTGTCTCTCAGGAGCAAATTTTTACCACTGAAGACCGAGCAACTATTGACTTGGACGGTGAAGCTGTTTCTGTTGCAAATTTAGCTGATTTGCTGGAACTCTCAAATTCTGCTTATGCTTACGTTGCAAAAGAATCACAAAATAGCCGTCTGCGTTCTTGTATCCTGCTGAAGGTGGGAGAAGAACAATTCGGCTTGTTTGTCGATCGCCTATTGCATACTCAAGAAGTGGTGATCAAACCTCAGAGTCAATTATTGAAGCGGGTGCGTAATGTCATGGGAGCAACTATTCTCGGCTCAGGGGAAGTTTGCATGATTCTTAACCCCCCAGATTTGCTTAAATCATTGCAGCAGCAAAACACATCTGTAGTCTCTATCAAACCAAGTAAAACAATTCAAAGGAAGCCTGTCATTCTCCTAGTAGAAGATTCTATCCCCGTTCGCACCCAAGAAAAACGGCTGTTGGAAAAAGCTGGGTATGAAGTGGTGATAGCCGTGGATGGACTAGATGGTTATAACAAACTAAAAACCCGTGACTTTGATGCAGTGATATCTGATGTGCAAATGCCCAATCTAGATGGGTTGTCACTCACTGCCAAAATTCGTCAGCATCAAGAATATAAAGCATTGCCGATAATTCTGGTAACAACGCTTGCTACCGATGAGGATATCAGAAGGGGATCGGAAGCGGGAGCTAATGCTTATATCATTAAAAGCAATTTTAATCAAGATATTCTTTTAGAAATATTGGGAAGATTTGTTTAATTGTCGTTAGTTGATAATTGATAGTTGATAGTTGTTTGATCACTAACCACGTACAGACGCGATTAATCGCGTCTCTACTAATGCCTATTCGAGTTCTGTTAGTTGAAGATTCACGGATTGCTCTAGTAATTTTGAAAAGAATTCTGGACTCGTCACCGGAGATTGAAGTGGTGGGAGAAGCTCGCACTGGCGTAGAAGCTTTGACACTGATTCCCGAAGTTGAGCCAGATGTTATTTGTACAGACCTGCATATGCCCCAGATGGATGGTCTGGAATTTACATTTCAAGTCATGGCGCTTTATCCTCGACCGATTCTGGTGATTAGTGTTTCGGTGCAGCAAGAGGATACTAAAAATGTTTTTCAGCTTTTAGAAGCCGGGGCGGTGGATATTTTTCCTAAGCCAACCGTAGGACTGGCAACGAATGATGAATTATTTAAGCAGGAGTTGATTAATAAGATTAAAATCTTGTCAGGAGTAAAGGTATTTAGGAAAAGGCGAAAGTCCCCCTCGCAAGTTAAGAATTTGGAGGCTGACAATCTTTCTGCTTTTTCTTCTGAGTCTTACACCAAACCAAAAATAATAGTTATTGGTGCATCTACAGGCGGTCCCCAAGCCCTGAAAGAGTTGTTGACTCAACTACCAGCGGATTTTCCTGTGCCAGTGATTTGTGTGCAACACATTTGTTTCGGTTTTTTACAGGGGTTAATTGATTGGTTAGCCAGCGATTGTCGGTTAGCAATTCAGATTGCTCAACTTGGGGATACGCCAAAACCAGGGAAGATTTATTTTCCAGCTGAACAGTTGCATTTAGAATTGGATGCTTGGGGTCGATTTATTTGCTCTGATTCACCGCCAGTCGCAGGACATCGCCCTTCTGTAACAGTTTCATTTGAGTCTGTAGCCAAGTTTTATGGCAACGCAACAGTGGGAATATTGTTGACTGGTATGGGTAGAGATGGGGCGGAGGGAATGCAGGCGATCGCTTCTGCTGGCGGTTTTACCATCGCCCAAGATGAAGCCACTTCTGTAGTGTTTGGAATGCCTAAAGAAGCGATCAACCTTGGAGCCGCAAAACAAATTTTACCAATTCAGGCGATCGCACCACGGCTATTGGCTCTATTACAAAATCAGACTTCTTGAGATGTGGAGACAAAGTGTCAGCAGAATTTTTAAGTGTAGGGTTAACAGAGGCTTTTATTAAGTTAATTGCCCAGCATACCGGATTAGAGATTAGAGAGAGAGAGCAAGCAGATTTAAGCGAAAAAATATTTATCAGGATGAGAGCTATTAACATATTTTTTCCGGAATACTACTATCAACTCTTAGAATCTAGTACCAGAGAAAGCTATCAAGAATGGCAAAACTTTGTTTTACTGCTAACTAATCTTGAAAGTTACTTTTTTCGAGATAAAGAGCAGATTAATCTTTTACGCGATCGCATTCTTCCCGAACTAATTCAACGTAAACAACATAATAAAACTCTCCGTATTTGTAGTGCAGGATGCTCAAGTGGAGAAGAACCATTATCTCTCGCTATTCTCCTTAAGGAACTCATCCCCTATCCAGAGCAATGGAATCTGATGATTCTCGGCGTAGACATCAATCAAGAAGCACTGAAAAAAGCGAAACAAGGAATTTACACACCTTGGTCATTAAGGAGCATTGCTCCGGAAATAATGCCGAGATATTTTTGCATGGTTAACAATCAATATCACCTTGATATGCAAATTAGGCAAATGGTCAAATTTCAATATACAAATTTAGTGAAAGATTCCTTCAATGAACACAATGAGATGAGAGATATTGACTTAATTATTTGCCGGAATGTTTTTATTTACTTTGAAGCATCAGCCATTGCAAAAGTATTAGATAAATTTAACCATATCCTCCTACCATCAGGATATCTGATCACAGGTCATACGGAACTTTGTGGTCAGGATTTAAGCCACTTTCAGACGAAATTATTTCCCGAATCACTAGTTTATATTAAAAAAAGTGGTTGATAAACAAAATGAAAGAACATTCCTATCTCACCTTTAGCTTAAATAACTACCTTTACGGCATCAGCCTAATTTACGTCGAAGAAATTTTTTCTCTACCAGAGTTGACACTTATTCCAGAATCCCCGCCGGAACTCGTTGGAGTTGTTAATTTACGAGGGAATATTGTGCCAGTCATAAATTTGAATTTCAGCTTGATCTATCAATCACTAGACTATCGTTTGACAGATAGTCTAGTGGTTTTAAAATCTAAAGAATTCCGACTAGGCATCATTGTTAATCAAGTCTATCAAGTGAGAAATATATCCCCGGAGGAAATTATCACCGAAATAGATTATGAGCGAGAATTGGCGGTAGTTGAACCAAGAAAAATCATTAGTGGTATTGCCAGGATTCCCGGAAATATTTTAATATTGAGCAATCCTGAGAATTGGCTCGGCTATGTAGATATACTACATATTTTATCTTGGGAAAACTTTCTTAAACAGGAAATTGCGTCTAGTCATAATGCGAATAAATTTCGACTTAATGGCTCTGAATTATTATTGAACCAAAAGTCTGTCTTTTGCCCAAATGCAACTCTGGAAGAAAAAGCAATTTTTCGGAAACGAGCTAATAATCTAAGGCTTCCACCAAAGAGTCAGGATTTAAAGAGTTTTATAACCCTAGCGGTAATTGCTTTAAATGGTAATCTTTTTGGTATTGATTTAAAAATGGTGCGAGAGTTTACCGATATCCGCCAAGTAACTCCCATCCCCTGTGTGAAAGCGCATATCATCGGTAACATGAATCTGCGAGGTGAAATTCTCACCTTAATTGATATTCGCGGATTGTTGAATTTACCGCTGATTGATATGGTTAATAATTCTCAGGCAATAATTGTGGAGGTTGAGGGTATAGTTGCTGGTGTAATGGTGGAAGAAGTTTGCGATGTGATGTTCTCCCTCAACCCACAAGAAATGACGGCGGTACCGACTGCTATCCATTCAATTAATCATGAATACCTTCAAGGGGCAGCTACCTATCATGATAAAATAATGAGCATTCTGGATTTGCCAAAAATGTTCATCAACGGTGGCTTAATCGTTGATGAGGTAATTTGATTCGTTGTCATTATACTACCGCTTTTCCTGAGTTTAAATAATCAGGATTAAGTTTTTTTGAATTAACTATAAATTTTTTGTTAATGGCGAATTTTCCGACTTTGATTTAGTCAATTAGGGTCTAAGCTACGGCATAATGATTTGCAGCGGATTCAGTTAGCTTGGAGTAGTTAATCAGCCAAATGGCTGTTCTTTTTTTTACTCTAAGTTTGACATATATAAACAGCGGATCAGGGTCAGCATTTTTTTATTGACAGCGGCAATTTCTTAATTTCTTATAAATGACACTAATAAGGCTGACTGAAGAATTAGACAACCTGAGTCAACATGGCAAAGATGGAGTGCTAATTATAAGCAACGATACAGTCGTTTGGAATCTTCACCTTACCCGTGGTATGTTGCTTTATGTTACAGGTGGGGTGCATCCTGTAAGGCGCTGGGAAAGAGCCTTAAAGCAGCATTGCTCTAACTGGAACTGGGGTGTTGAGTCCTTCGAGTTGTCGAAAGATCCGCCCTGGGAATGTCAGCTACTCACTCAAGGAATCAGCCAAAGGCAATTGAGCGCCATCCAAGCCAAGTTAGTGATTCGTAATATTGTCAAAGAATGTTTTTTTGAGCTAAATAGCTACACAGATTTTAACAGCGACTGGGAACCTAGGCAAAAAGATATATCGCATCTCTCGATGACCATACCCTTGTCTTCCTGGGAAATACTGTCAGTTGTTAACAAAGCAACGAACATGCAGCAAAAATGGCAAGCTGCTGGTTTAGGTCATCTCAGCCCTACCTTGGCTCCAATTTTGAAGCCAGGGGTAGAGCCTCAAGCGCTCCCAGTTTGGGAGAAGTATCTTAACAATCACTTCACTTTGTGGGATATTGCTTTAGAGCAGGAAAAATCGG
Organism: uncultured bacterium; assembly: GCA_964245695.1. Classification (GTDB taxonomy): domain Bacteria; phylum Cyanobacteriota; class Cyanobacteriia; order Cyanobacteriales; family Nostocaceae; genus Hassallia. The sequence goes on from CAXTNZ010000092.1 coordinate 16,487, forward strand.
TGACAGAGGTAACTCTCTCCTTGATCCCCTGGGTTGAGAAAGGTATGCTGGAATTCCAAAACATTCCAGATTTACTAGTACCAACTGTCAAACAGACAGTAGCGCCAAAACTCCCCGAATTAAAAATTCAGCCTACCACATCTGCCCAGAAACAGTTTTTAATCGCCTGCATTGACGATAGTCCGGTGTTAGCTCACACTTTAAAAAAAATCTTGATACCAGCTGGCTATCAAATGTTGAGTATTCCAGAACCGATGCGAGGGTTCGCCGAACTTATTGAACACAAGCCTGATTTAATCTTGTTAGATTTACTTCTGCCAAATGCTGATGGCTATAGTATCTGTAAATTTTTGCGAGACACCCCCATTTTTAAGAACACGCCGATTATTATCCTCACAGGTCAGGATACGCCAATTGATCGCGCCCATGCTAGTCTAGTCGGCGCAACTGAGTTTTTAAGCAAGCCTCCACAGCCGCAAGAATTGCTGCATATTCTTCAAAAATATCTTGGGTAATGAAAGCCATCTAAAGTTGGTTAATAAAAAGCCGGATAACCGAGGAAAATGGGAAAATTTCTCTGTTATCCGGCTTTTTCAAGTTTTACTCTTACTGAATGCTCTACAGCATTATTGAAATTTGATGATTAGTTTCAGATGCTAAACTGAAATTTTCTGACTTTTCTGTGTTTGTTTTTCTTGATAAACACCTTACGAAGTAGTCCCCAGATAACTACTAATTCACTCATTGCAAATTGATTGAAAAATGAGCAATTAAAGTATTCCTTTCGTAGGACAGCAAGTAAATATGCAGGAGATTGGGGTTATCTTTATCAAGGTGCATAGCTGACCCATCAAGTGCTAAGTGGTGATGATCTACCCACTTATCTTTTGAATCTAGCAAAACACTGAAGTAGGGGCTTTTATCTGGATGATTTTTTTCTAATTCTTCGTACTTTTGATAAAAAGGAGGTATTCCAATTCCCAGAGGCATATACAAACCCTTAGAATAGTCTGTTACTGCCAACTTTGGAAGTTCCTTGAGATTGACACCGCTGATGAATAATTTATTTGTTTCACCAGTCTTTGTATCGCTGAATAACAACTCAATTTCCTGTAAATTCTGCTCAACACCTACAGGCTTAATGTTCCTCAAAATGGCTTTTTGAAATTTGCCTATTCTCCAGTATTCATTTCCCCAAGGTTTTTTAGAGTCGTAAAATCCTGGTGGACGGAAAGTTGCAAATTTTATTTCATTTTCATTACTGTAAAAATCTTTCCAAGTTGTCAGATTTGTCGCTAGTGTAGTTCTAACTTTTCTTGCTTGCTCTCCCGATACAATTATTCTTTCATTAGGCTGAAACTTAGTAGCGATTTCTTTTTGATCAATTACTTTTCTAAGCAAATCAGTTTTTACTACTGTCCCACTCGGATCTTGCCAATGTTCTAATCTCCACCAATGCTTCCAATAAGACATCTTATTGATATTTTCAAAGACATTTTTGTAGAGTCCCATCGGGAAGGTGAACCAACTTTGATAGTAAAGTGATTTATTGCTATCCTCTTTGGTAAAAAGCAAAATTTCCCAATATCCTGCATTTAAGCAGTTGTTAGCTAAAGCAATCTCAGTGAGATTTTGCTTTTCAAAACCATCTCCTCCGCTAATTTCTATATGTTCGGAATTAGCAGGAAAACTAATTTGTTGTCTGTTCCATTCTCTGTCTGTTAAGGCGATTACTTCTAAACCTTTATCTTGTTTAACCCATTCAGGTGCTTTCGGTACTAAGAGTTTCAAATCAACGTTTTTGACAACTATCTTTGCTGTTTTTTCGTTGGTCGGTTCCAGCACAAAATCGAAGTGAGTATCATCTCTTTTGACAACTGTTAACTTTCTGCTAGAATATCTTTGGAAAGTTTTGGCTAATGGAGCGGGATTTTCTGGATATTCCGCATTAGATAGTTCTTGTAGTTTTACCGACATTTTATTGTCAAATTTATATCTGGAAGTAAACCAGAAAGCTCCCACACTAATCAAACCAAGGGATACAATCAGAGTACTGAAGAAAATCTGTTTCTTCGTAACTCTTAAATTAGCTTTGCCAAGTAGGGTACGGCTCTTGACTCTTTGCACCGCTGATGTATTACTCATTTGGAATCCACCAAATTAGAATTATTGTCGAATAGCATACCTCAAATCTTGCACAAAGAAAAGTTGATGTTATTTAGGGACTCAGTATTAAACAGAAAGTCCTTTATTTAGCGATAAAAGCCCACAAAAAGAATGTAGTTTTATCGCGTATATTTTTAAGTGGTACGAATTTGTACGGAGAGGTGTAAGAGATGAGATACCCTATAAATTGAACATTTTTATTGCTCTACAGAAAAAATATTATTGTATTTTTGGCTACATTAAATTAATTATAAATTGCACTAAGAATCTTGTTTATTGATTTCGGAAAAACACGAGTAATGCTACTAAAAACAGTTTCTTTTGTTTTGTCGCGTACATTGCTTTTAGGATAAACCCCTCCTAATTTTCGTCTAGAGGGGATTTTATTGCTTAAATGACCCGCTGCGATCGCCTGAATCTATAACTAGCAACTTCGGTTAATATCAGTCATAAGCTTTAGCTTATGATTGCTACTTGCGTGTATAGCGATGCTTCACCCCAATGGGGAAATATTCTGGATCACCGAGTGGGGTTAATATAACTTGCGGCATTTGGTATTCTGGGGGGACGTAGTTAGCAAACTCGCTGTTGAGGCGCTTTAATTGTGAGAGAATTGAAGATGCGATCGCTTGTCTTTTTTCCTCGCTACTCTCTACCTGGGGTGCTAATTCCACAACCACCGATAAAAATCGGTTTTTGTCTGCATCTTCAAGCACCTGCAATACAAACTTACCCGTCACCCATTCTTTAATTATTGGTTGCTCTAATCCTACCGTCACATTTTCTGGGTAAATATTCGCTCCAAAGTAGGAAACTGTAAAATTAGAGCGTCCGAAAACGTAAACGAAAGGTAATGAATTAATACCTCTTCCACCTTGATTTTCTAACTTTGCCACCGGGTTAAATCCCCATTCTGCCAAAAATTGCAGCATGGCATCGTAACTAATTATCCCACCTTTATCCATAATGTTATAACGCACCAAGGGGATGCCATTATCTCCCGAAAACAGCAATGCGCCATCCTTAACTTCAAAAAAGCGACTTATCGGGTCATACTGTACCAATGTTGGTAAACGAGATTCCCCAAATAAAGCTTTCGCTGCATCTGGATTTTCTGCTAAAAAACGACGAATGCAGATACTCAAAGGTGTTTCATTCCCCAAAATACCCGCATCCGCAGTTCCATAAAGTGATGCTGAGTCATAACAGGGATTTTGCGAACCAATTCTTTCGCCAATTAAACTGCGCCATTCTTCACTAAATACTTCTCCCGCCATTACTAACTTAATCTGATATGGTTGCCATTCAATGCCACGGGCAATACCAGTGTCAATTACATCTTTGAGGAATGGCGGATATCCCAACAATACAACTTGCTCGAAAGCAGAACTCAGTTCCTGCACAACTCGCAAAATTTCTTCTTTATTGTTACCTGGGGTAATTACAGTGATAGGATAACCTTTGCTGGCAAGATAGCGGCAGCAATTAGTTGTGAACATTCCGCCTACCCAGGTTCCTAAAGTGAAACAAATCACAGCTAGGGTACTTGTTGTATCTGCGTGAAAGCTGTCGTGAAATATCTGCTCAAAGCGTATAGCAATTTGCAGTTCATCTGTGAAGAAACGAGTCCAAAATGTCGGTTTACCTGTGGAACCTGAGGAAACAGCTATCATGTCACATGCTTGCAACTGTCCGTGGCGGCACAAGTCAGCTAAAGAATGACGCGAGATATAATTTTCTTTAGTAATCAGAGGTAGTTTCTGGAAATCCTCAAAGGTTTGGATAGCCGTCGGATTGATGTCCTGTTGTGCTAAAAAAGTCTTGTAAGCGGGTACAGTAGTAGCGACTTCGTGAAATAATGCCAAGGCTGATTCGCTTTTATTCTGTAAATGCCTTTGTAATAGCGTTTCTAAAGGTGTAGTTAAAAACTCTTGAAAAGCCCTAATTGCCTGCTGCTGTTGTGATTCGTTGTTCATATCCCTGTTGTACGGGCGCTGTTTACCGCGCCCCTCCTATGAAAAATTTTGATTTATAACTAATTTGTGTAAATGGGACTGCGCCCGTTGTAGCAATTAAGAAAACCCTTCATTCATCCTTCAGCACCATGCAAGTTTATTGCAGTAAACAACACGCAAATAATCAGAGTAACCGTTTTTGTACCCAGTGCGGTGAGCCGTTGCCTCTTGCTGTTGGGCAAGTTGTGGAAAACCGTTATCATATTTTACGACACCTGGGGCAAGGCGGGTTTGGACGCACTTATTTGGCGGAGGATAAAAAACAATCGAATGAAAAGTGTGTACTGAAGGAATTTGCACCCCAAGTAGAGGCGGAACAGGATTTACAAAAGGCGAAAGAATTATTTGAGCGCGAAGCGAGTGTTTTGAAAAAACTTGAGCATCCGCAAATTCCGCGTTTCCACGCCTCGCTACAAGCGAAGTTAGCCAATAAAGATTTTTTCTTTTTGGTGCAAGACTATGTAGAGGGTGACAATTATGACCAGTTGTTAGAACAGCGTCAAAGTCAAGGGCAGAGTTTTACTGAGTTAGAAGTCATCAAGCTGCTGCAACAAATTTTGCCTGTGTTGTCGTATATTCACTCTCTCGATGTCGTTCACCGCGATATCTCTCCCGATAATTTGATTTGGCGGAGTTCTGATAATCTGCCAGTATTAATTGATTTTGGTGGTGTGAAGCAATTGCCGGCGAGTAAGGGTTTTTGGTTTACTCAGTTGGGTGGAAATCGCACTTTGTTGGGTAAAAAGGGCTACGCACCAGAAGAACAGCTACGCCAGGGTAAGGCGTTTCCTAGTAGCGATTTATATTCTTTGGCGGTGACGGCGCTGGTGTTGTTGACAGGAAAGGAACCGCAACATCTTTACGACAGCTATCAAGGTGCTTGGCGCTGGGGACAGGAAATTAAAGTCAGTTCTCAACTAGAAGCTGTGTTAAAAAAGATGCTTGTATACAAACCAAGCGATCGCTATCAAACAGCCGATCAAGTCCTCAAAGATTTAAACTTTTCTATCGCTGCTAAACCCACCAATCCGCATATAACCAAGCTGAAAACTATGATAGCCGCTCCTGGGCGACAACGCGCTGGTGCTCTTGTCAGTAAGCTTCACAAAAGAACGCAATTAGTGGCTGGTGCGCTACCTTTACCTGTTTGGCTTCGTCCTTTTGCTGTCAGTCTTGTGGGGACAACTGCGGTTGTTTTAACTTTCGCTGGTACTTGGGCGTTGGTAAATGCCGTTGTTCAAGGTGTATCATCGATTTCTATTCCCTCAATTTCCCTACCGAAATTACCGGGGGGAGCGAATCCGGAAAGTAAACCCGCAAATGGTAAAGAATTAAGTCAAATTCTAAGTCGCCGTCAAGAACTAGAAATTCCCGAAGGGTTTTTTATCCGGACTGTAGATAATTTATTTTATACAGAAAAGCCAGAATTACAAGGACGCACCCTCACGTCAAATCCTGAAGATGCAGCTTTACGGAAAGAATGGTACAGTGTGGCTGACAACTTGCTGGATAAATTAGAACAGGCTAAACTCAGTAGTGCATCACGTCGAAAGTTAGGAAATTACGGTTCCCAAGATTTCGATAGTTGGAGAAGGAAAGCGCAAGCTGGACAGTTTGGTGATTATACAATCAGTCAATTGAACAGAGACACGAATCAAAAATTTGATCGGTTGTTCCCCGGTCAGCGGAGTGGGAAACTGAATCAACAAACTCTTGGTCAAGTTTGGTATGCGATCGCTGCCGATCAAGTTAGTAAACTACAACAATAAGTATGGGTGGGGGTTTCATTCGTGAGATGAGGAAGATGAGGGAGATCGGGAGAAATCAATTCAAAAATTTCTAGTCCCCAGCCCCTAGTCCTTAGTCTCTTAACTAATAACTAAATTATTATGAATCCTGTTTATTGTTCTAAAGGACACGAAAATCCTGCTGGTAGTCGCTTTTGTCTTCATTGTGGTGAAAAGTTGGATAATAATCTGATGAGTCAGGGTATCCAACCGGGACAAACTTTAGGCGATCGCTATATTATTGTACGTCTACTCGGTCAAGGAGGATTTGGACGCACTCATTTAGCTGAAGATATCAACCGCTTTCGGGAACTTTGTGTTTTAAAGGAATTCTTCCCCCAAGTTCAAACTCCCTACGTTTTACAAAAAGCCGAAGAACTGTTTCAGCGAGAAGCAACTGTTCTCTACAAGTTGCAACATCCGCAAATTCCCCGCTTCCGAGAACTGTTCCGCAGCAAGTTGGGCGGTAAGGAATATCTGTTTTTGGTGCAAGATTATGTAGAAGGGCAAACTTACAATTCTTTATTAAATACTCGCTTACAACAGAATTTGCGGTTTACCGAAGCAGAAGTGCGTCAATTGTTGCAGCAACTTTTGCCTGTTTTGGATTATATCCACTATGCAGGAGTCATTCACCGCGATATCTCTCCCGATAACTTAATTCTTCGCACCGTTGACCAACTGCCAATCTTAATTGACTTTGGTGGGGTGAAACAAGTAGCCGCAGTTGTCGCTTCCGAATATTACCAACCTGGTGTTGGTGCGACTACACCACCAGCAACGCTACTCGGTAAGGTGGGATACGCGCCCCCAGAACAGATGCAAACCGGATTGGTGTCGCCTCACAGCGATTTGTATGCTTTAGCCGCAACAGTGTTAGTTTTACTGACAGGTAGACAACCGCAAGAATTAATTGATCCTCGCACGCTGACTTGGCAATGGCGACGGGAAATTAGTATAAGTCCGAATTTGGGACAGGTGTTAGACAGAATGCTATCTCCTACACCGAGCGATCGCTTTCAATCAGCGCGGCAAGTGTTAGATGCATTAAAATCGCAATCTGTCAACTTTCCGCCGACTCAATATCCTACTCAACAAACTCAAGGTACCGTCGCTGTATCTCCCCCTTCCCCTCCGTATGGGCGGGGGAACCC
>CAXTNZ010000093.1:0-23502 GCA_964245695.1 uncultured bacterium
GTTATTGTTCACCCCTAGCATTTGACTGTTCAGCAAGGAGTTGGAGTCAGAAGAAGCATCTGAGACAATCGAGCGTATGCCTTCCAAAGTGGCGGGAATAGAGCGCGGATCGATAAACATCACCTTGCTGCTATCGCTCTTACCAATTGTCGCCCCCATATCCAGATAGCCCAAGGCAAACAGAACTTCCAAGGCTTTATGGGCATCGGGGTTGGTTTTGATTCTTTGGGCAATAATGTCCGTAGACTCAGCAATAGCTTGAGCTTTGAGAACCTGCTGCTGGCGTTCGGCTTGCGCTCTAAGAATCAGCGCTTTTTGTTCAGCTTCTGCTTGCAAAATGACCGATTTTTGACGGGCTTCAGCATCAAGGATTTGCGCCTCAGCTTTACCTCTAGCGCTATTAACGGCAGATTCCCGTTCGCCCTCTGAAGTTAAAATCGCCGCCCTTCTGCGTCGTTCCGCCGACATTTGCGATTCCATCGATTCTCTCACCGCCGCAGAAGGAATAATATCCCGCAATTCTACCCGCGTGACCTTCACCCCCCAAGGATCTGTGGCAATGTCCAAATCCCTTAACAAAAGTTCATTGATTTGAGCGCGGGCGGTAAAGGTTTCATCCAACTCCAGCTGTCCCATTTCTGACCGAATTTGGGTAAGCACCAAATTCACCATCGCCGACTGGAGATTTTCTACCTTATACCAGGCTTTTTCCATATCGACGATGCGCCAGTAAACCACCGCATCCACTTCAATACCTACGTTATCGCGGGTGATGCATTTTTGGGGTGGAATATCTAAGACTTTTTCGCGGATAGTTTCTTTGTAGACGACTTTATCGAGGAAAGGGACAACAAAATTCAGCCCTGGTTCCAGTTTTTTGTTATAGCTACCTAATCTTTCCACCAAGGCTTCATTACCCTGACTGACGACTCTAACAGATCCAGCGACTGCCGAACCACCTAGCGTCAAAAATACCAGCAAAAATAAGTTTTCTAACACGCTGATTCTCCTAATTTTTGAGTAGAAATTTAATAACTACGAATGCAACAGATTTTCTGACATCACAATTAAAGTTGTGCCTTCGCGCCTGACTACGTAAACTCTTTCATGGGGCGCGACGCTCTCGTTGTCATCATCACACCGCGCCCGCCAAGAATTTCCCTCGTATAGCACCCGCCCTGTTTTTCCAGCTGGAATCTCTGTTAAAGTTTCAGCTATAATTGCATCCTGAATTTTCGACTTACGTCGTGGCGATCGCACAAACCGACGGGAAAGCACAACTAGCACTGTGCAAAGCAACAGCCAAACCACAACTTGCAACCATAAGCCCAAAACCACTAGAGACAGAAACGCCACCACAAAGGCGCTGATTCCCATCATGAAGGCAACAAAAGCTGATGGTAAGAACAGTTCCATTAAACATAGAACTGCTCCTGCCAAGAGCCAAATTAAGGTAGAACTTGGCATAGCGCCATCCTAGAAACTAGATCGCATTAATAATCATGCATTTTTTTATTAGATACACTCAAGCCCTGCCTATTTCCAGAAAGCAAAACTCGGTATTTTACCTTATATCTTGATTACTTTTAAAAAAGGCGGGACACCAAACAACTCTATTCTAGCCAAACCGTCTTTGACAGCCGGATGTAATCGAAATTCACGCAACAATTTTTACCTTGAACTTATACCTGCATGATTTCAACTGAGCGGATAATTTATTGCATAAATCCAGGCTGTACTAACCCCATTAATCCTGTGGGTGAACGCTTGTGTGCAAGTTGTCAAACTCCTTTAGTTCACCGTTATGTTTGGGCTACTGGCGAACATCAAGCCAAAATTCGACCTGGAGAAAAAATAGCAGATAGGTATGAGATAATTACATCGCAAATTTGGCTGGATATTCAACCAGGACAGCTGCCAGATATACCGTCCGAATTACCAAAAGCAATTATTCCTTATTTACGCTTATATCAAGAGCGATCGCATCTGCCTCAAGTTTATGGCTTTGCGGGTGATATCCTCTTGCTGGAAAATGTACCAATAGATGATACTGGAAATTTATATCCAGCGATCGCCGACGCATGGGAACAAGCAACCCCAGTTAGACAAGTTTACTGGCTGTGGCAAATTCTCCAACTTTGGCAACCTCTATCAGAATTAGGAGTAGCCCTCAGTTTACTGTTTCCCGACAACCTGAGAGTACAAGGTTGGTGTGTGCGACTGTTGGAACTTTATGAGTCAGAACAGCCGAGTCTTCAACAGTTGGGTGAGTGCTGGAAGCCTTGGGTGGCTGTTGCTAAACCAGCAGTGGCGCAACCTTTGCAAAAAATAGTCCATTCTATGTGCGAGGACGGTGAAATCGAGTTAAAAGCTATAGCGACTCAACTCAATCAGTTATTACTATCCTCAGCCGCGCAATTGCCATTAAACCTGAAAGTTGCAGGGGCGACAGATATTGGTCTAGAAGTAGCGCAAAATGAAGATACTTGCTACCCCATTGGTGGTGACTTAGATGATCCCTTACTACCCCGCTTGTCGATTGTTTGCGACGGTATTGGCGGACACGAAGGCGGCGAAGTTGCAAGTCAATTGGCAGTACAATCTCTAAAGTTGCAAATTCGCGCTTTACTAGCAGAGGTAGCAGAACAAACTGAACTAGTATCGCCAGACTTATTGCAGCAGCAACTAGAGGCAAGTTTGCGGGTTGTAAATAACGTGATTTGCGCCTCCAACGACGAGCAAAAACGCCAAGGTAGAGAACGTATGGCGACAACCCTCGTCATGGCGGTACAAGTACCGCAACAAGTCCAGACAACCCCTGGATGGCACACACAAAATGCCCATGAACTTTACTTAGCTAATGTCGGTGATAGCCGTGCCTACTGGATTACGCGCAACTACTGCCAGCTACTCACAGTAGATGATGATGTGGTGACGCGAGAAGTACGCTTTGCCCGCAGTGTGTATCGCAAAGCACTACAACGCCCAGATGCTCATGCCCTTACCCAGGCTTTGGGGACAAAAGATGGCGAATTTCTGCGTCCTGTAATTCAGCGATTCATCTTGGAAGAAGATGGCATATTGCTGCTGTGTTCCGATGGTTTAAGTGACAATAACTGGGTGGAAAATTACTGGCAAGATTATGCAGTACCAGTGTTAAAAGGTGAACTTTCACCAGAAGATGCTGTTCACCACTGGATAACTATTGCAAATCAGAAAAATGGTCATGACAATACTTCGGTTGTGCTTACCCATTGCCGTGTATCTCCAGAGAACTTAGTATCGCTGAAATCGTTGCCGCCAGTCGAGACTTTAGAAGAAAAACAACAAGAACAACCATTAACAGAAAGTTCTCAAGCGCTGCTGGATTTGGATATTCCAGAGTCAGCACCCCCCACTTCATCTCCCACCGCACCAAGAGTGAAAAAACTAAGTCGGAGTAAGCGCATTGTGCTACTTGGAGGATTATTAACTCTGCTTGTGGGGGGTACGATGGGATTATTTGCTTGGTCGCAACTTAATCCTAAAGGATTCCAGCAGACTTGTCGGCAACTTCCTCAAAGTGTACAGAAGTTGTGTCCACCTTTTAATTAGGCAACTAAAAAAGTGGAGGAGTGGGGTGCAGGCGAATAAAGATACAATTCTTTCTTTTGATTCCCAAGTCTTGAGTCAAGAGTCCCCAGTCCCCATTTGTTGTAGAATTAATCTTGGCGTTAAGGCACACTTAAAAAGCGTCATCGGGTTGTTCCTTGCCTGTAAGCCTATCCATCCTCATAAGGAAAGCGGTTATGTGCTTACGGTACACCGTTAGCCTAACCTTCGGGTGTCTAAAGGATCTACGGCAACGCCTAACGGCGATCGCGTCTGTTGGAGTTCTCGCTTTATCGCCGTCAGGAAATAGGAAAAACAAGTTTTTTCCACATAACCTGTCGATACATTAATCTACTCTGAAGCTCCAGAGTGGAATTGAAACTCAAATGCCTTGGTTATACCACTGGCAGCGATTAGCTTAATTCTATCGCAAGTCTAGTTAAGAGGCTTTGAGACAGAAAATCTCCAGAATGTTCTGGAGAATCTGCCGTTGTAACAAATCGCAGTAAGTTTGTTTAACCCTCTGGAAACTGAAGATAAAAGGATGAGACATCTTGCCATATCCGGCGATGATGTTGCCGACTAATTACCATTAAAGCCTGCATGGGCAGGCTTTGTTTGTAGATTAGGTACAAAGGCATTAAATAAACAGCGCGTTTCCAATCAGTCTATTGTTCAAAAAAAGCAAGTGAGAGTGAGGGATGGCTGTAAAGTTACTTGTGGAAAAGCAAAAGCTAGGTGTAAATGTTGATATGAAGATTGGCGATCGCGTCCGCGTTAAAGAATCCGTAATGGTTTACCATCATCCTGAGCATCGCGGTCAGGCTTTTGACCTCAAAGGCACAGAAGGCGAAGTGGTGCAAATTGCCACGGAATGGAAAGGTAAACCTATTAGCGCTAACCTGCCGTTTTTAGTCCAGTTTAGTAAAAAATTTAAGGCTCACTTACGTGACAATGAATTAGAAGTAATTTAATCGTCATTACTCATCGGCGGCGAAACAAACGGAAAATATTTAATTCGCCGCGCATTTTTTCTAACTCTTGACGATGGCGTTCTGCTGTTGTATAATACCATTCACAATGACGCTTAAACTCTGACCGCGCCCGAACTTCGTGATAAAACTGATGAGTGGTTTGGTGAGCGGCAAAGGTTTCCTCAACTTCGGGTTGAGCAGATGGAACAATATGTGGTAAGTCTTTGGACACTTTATTATATGTGCTTGCTTAGTAAGTCTTGAGGGATTTACAAATCAAAATTCTCTAACTATTGAAATTATAGCGATTAGTAAGAGAACTCCTTGACATGTGGTGCTAGTTGCAATAAATCGCCCTTCCTCTGGAATGGGGCTATACAAACAAAACCCGCGATTAGGCGGGTTTGAATCACCAAGTGTTTTTTAATGCATTGGGATGCTTGCGTATTTATTTAACTATTTTCGGTTTGTAGTAGTGAGGATAATGAATTACGCTGCAACCACGCATATAGTTTTAAATGTAAAGAATCATCTGGCTTTGGCTTGTATTCACCAGTTTGAATTTCTTCAACAACCTTATATAAGAATGAGCTGACATCATTCTTTACCAAGTCCTCAAACATAACCAGTGGAAGTAGTACGCTTTCAACTTCTGCATCGTCCTCACTAAATACAATAATTTCAAACCTAAATCTATAGCCAAACCAACAGTTCAGATTAGGATGACATTGGGGAAAATCTCTGTTTCACGTTTTATTTGTCTTTGTTGGTGTCTTTCTCTGTCCCTTGAGTCTAGTCAACACCAATAAAATACGATTAATATTGCTGAAGTCAGGAATAGCCGCGATTGTGTTCTACTCGATTCAAAAATTCGTCTAACACTTGCAGAAATGTTTCTGTTTCTTCCAAGTGAGGCATATGTGAACTGTTTTCAAATAGTACCCACTCGGAATCAGAAATACCTTGCTTTAATTTTTCTACACAAGCTGGAGTTACTTCATCATACTTACCAGAAAGCAGCAGTGTCGGTACAAAAATTTCACTCAAGCGGTTTTCAACATTCCAGTCGATGATTTTGCCAGCACCCCGAAACTCTGTACCAACTTTGCTGTATGCTTTAGTCAAACAACTAGGCCAAGGGTTTAAACGACACAGAAAAGAATGGTTAAAGACTTCCATAGCCTGTTTATATTCTGGGTCTTGGGTTGTACCTGCGGTTTCATGTTTAGAAATAATCTCTTTAATATCTGCTGGTAGATCATTCATTAAGCTATAAGCTTCACTCACAAATTGCTGAATGTTGGCAGGTGTATTAGCCAAAATTAGACTTGCTAAACCAGTTGCTTGAGAAAGGGTATGTTCCAGTGCCAAACAACCACCCCATGATTGTCCAAAAAGATGGACTTGCTCTAAGTTTAAAGTGCTGCGGATGGCTAAGAGTTCATCTTTAAATAAATCAATGGAATATAAATTTTCTCCCGTAGGGCGATCGCTATTTCCACATCCTAGTTGATCGTAGAAAATAACTCGCCTTCCCGTGTTAGCGATCGCTTCTAATGGTTCCAAGTAATCGTGGGGTACTCCTGGGCCTCCATGAAGACACAACAGAGGTACTTTGCCTTCTGCTTCTTGGTTCGGTTTAACAATCCGATACCACACTTGATGACCACGAAACGAGATAAAGCCTTCAACGGCAGAAGTTGATGAGTGTTTATTCATACACTGATAAAAATTAGCAATAGTATTTACTATAACCTGCGGAATGTGGGATAAATTAATTGCAGTTCAGATAATTTAATTTCTTCTATTAACATCTGACTTGACAGCTTTGTTTAAAAGTATTCTCAAAGCCAACCGCGTAAACGATAGACAAAAGTACCAATGTACTCTTTTAAAGCGCTGGTAAATTGCTGTAGGTTGTCACTATCCGGAAACAAATTTAGGATAGCGGCTTTGGGAGTGCTGGTGAGTTCTTGCATTTCGCCCTGACTGACGAGAAAATCAGTAGGTGTAGGAATAACATCAATTCCTTGACGCTTAAAAATAAGAAGCGATCGCGGCATATGCATTGCCGAAGTGATTAACAATACCCGACTAATGCCACGATTCGCCAGAATTTTCCGTACATTCACGGCATTTTGATAAGTGTTAAGAGAGTCAGGTTCTTGGACAATTGCCTCTATTGGTATACCAATAGAAGTAAGAATTGTTGCCATATCCGCTGACTCTGGGGAACCGCTGCCGCGCCAATCGATGCGACCACCACTGAGAATGATTATGGGGGCTTTTTTTTGGCGGTAAAGTTGAGCCGCGTAAATGACGCGATCGCCCGTTTCACTTAAATCTACACCTGGTCGTGGTGGAAGCGCTGATTTAGTTGCACCACCCAAAACCACAATTGCTTGTGCATTTGGTATGGACGCTGGGCGATTTTGCCATTCAAGCGATCGCACTAAAGTGTGAGAAACCCAAGCATTACCAGAAACTAGTAATACAGTTAATGCTAGTGCGATCGCCATTGCTGCCATGCGCGGTCTTTTCCACAACATTACCAATGAAAAGAGCAAAAAAACGCAGGCTAACCCTAGCGGGTAAAAAAACAGTGGTAGTAACTTAGAAAGGTATAAAAACATCAGCGTTAATAGTTAGTAGATAATGGTTAGTGGATAGTGCTTAGGTTGAGTCAAGAGTCCAAAGTCCAAAGTCCAAAGTCCAAAGTCCAAAGTCCAAAGTCCAAAGTCCAAAGTCAAAAAGTCTAAACACTGACCATTGACTCTTGACTCTTGAACGGACACCTTCCTCAACGGGGGGGAACCCCCGCACAGAAGTGTCCTCCTCTTGACCATTGACCATTGACTCTTGACTCTTGACTCTTGACTCTTGACAATTAACAACTAACAACCAACAACTAACGCGCTTCCACTACCTTTCCCAAAATCGGAAATTGAAACCTCCACGAGAGCGACGGTAACGGCGGGTGGGTTTTCGTTTCCGTTTGATTGCCCTTTCGTTTGGGAGTTGTCCTTCGGCATCTTCTGAACCGTCAGTTGCCAGTTGAGTTCTAGTTTCTTCCTTGGTTTCCCACCAAGCAATAATCCAGCCCCCGCCTAAACCGGCGATTGCGCTTAGGAGGACACTCATCGGCGCTGGATACCCTAGATACAGAAAGCCCAGCAGGAAAAATAACCAGTATTTTAGCCCAGCATCAATGCCATCAGCTGAGCCAACAGTAGGGGCTTGGGGACCGCTTCTGGTTGCTGTTGTCAACCCACCCAAGGCTATACCGCCCAATATACCTAAGAAGATACTGAGGGATGCTGGTGCGCCCGTCATCGAAAATATGAGTATTAAAAATAACCCAAAGACGAGTTGAGAAAAGAAAGCTTTAGAGATGGTAATAAGACCGCCGAAGTCGTTCTTTTTTGGTGCCATAAGGTAAAAACTATTGGCGAATTACTTCTTTTAATTGTGCCTCTTGTGGTAGAGTTGTATCCAAAATTTTCAGGTAGGGTTTTTCTTCTTCGGTGAAGGGTTCAGCCAAGTTAAGTTGTGACTTCAATAAATCAACTGTGGCATCGGCAATATCACCAGTGCGATCGCGCAACCGTTGTTGCAAAACTTCTATCGGTGCAGTGCATTGAATAATTTGTAGGGGAAGTTGGTGTTTATTAGCTTGGGCGATCGCTTCTTGTCTCAACTTCTGTTGATCGTACTTAGCATCCAAAATCACCGTATAACCTTGATTTGCCAGTATAATTCCCAGAAACAACAACCGTGCATAAGTTTTGTCGGTCATCTCAGGTGTATATAAATCATCCCCACCCCGTTCTAAAAGTGGAATTCCCGCCAAATGTTTCCGCACCGCATCCGAACGAATGAGAATTGCTCCTAATTCGCGAGATAATAACTTAGCTGTCGTACTTTTACCAGAACCCGACAACCCCGACATTAATATTAATTTTCCTTGCTTGGGTTTAGTATAATGCCAAGCCAGCTTGTAATACTCAGCTGCGGTTTTTGCTGCCTCTTCCTTAACCGTTGCGGGAACACTTGGATCGTCTAACAAAAATGATGTCACCTTTGCCCTGACATACGCTTGACGGTTTAAATATATCGGTAGTACCTGTAATCCTTCCCAATCACCAGTTTGCTCTACATAAGTATTTAAGTAAGCATTACTCAAATCTTGTCGCTGCTCTGCTTCCAAATTCATCACAGCATAAGCGATGTCGAACATTACATCGACAAAGCGAAACGGCTCATTAAACTCAATGCAATCGAACAGCAAAATTTTATCCTGCCACAAAGCAATATTTCGTAGGTGCAAGTCTCCGTGACATTCCCGAATAAAGTTATTAGCGATGCGACTTTTAAATAGTTCCGTCCGTTCTACAAAAAAGTTATCAGTATATAGCTTTGTTTCGTCAAACTGGGTTTGCGTCTGAGGACCACCAATATATTTTTCACTTTGCTCGTAATTCTCGTCAAACGCTTCTCTAACTTGAGCAACTTCCCCAAAAGTGCGAATGCGATCGTTAGTTTCAGTTTTCGCGTGATATTCAGCTACAACTTGTCCCAAGTGTTCCAAATCTGCTTCATTCAACTTACCCTGCTCAAATAAAGCGCTAAATAAAGTCTCTTGAGGAAATTGCTGCATTTTCAGCACATATTCTACAGCTTCTCCCGTTCCTCCCAGATGATATTGATTATCCGTCAGAGTTATAGGCAAAACTTCTAAATACAGTTCTGCTGCTCCTCGCTGATTTAGCCGCAACTCTTCTTGACAAAAATGCTGCCGTTTTTCCAAAGTGGAAAAGTCCAAAAAGCCGAAATTCATCGGCTTTTTCACTTTATAAGCATAATCCCCAGTTAGCAGCACATAAGAAATGTGCGTTTGAATCAATTGAATTGGTTCTGTAACTGCATGGGGATAAAACCCAGGCTGCAACATCTGCTCAATTAAAGCTGGAACAGAAACTGTCATCTTTTTTTAGCGTCCTTGGCGAGTTGGCAATTCAAACACAAAAAAACCAGGAGTTAGCCCCTGGTATTATCGACAATTATTATATACTTCAGCTAGCTTGAGACTCTGTAGACTCGGTTTCAGCCTCTGTAGACTCGGTTTCAGCCGTTATTTGTGGCGGTAAAACGCTGACAACAATTTGCTCTGGTTCAGCTAAAACTGTCACACCTGGGGGCAATGATAGCTCATGGATCTGCAAGCTGTCTCCAACCTGCATGTTTGAGACATCAATTTCAATTGCCTCTGGGATGTTCTCAGGTTCACAACTGACTTGCAATTGGTTAAACACGGTGTCTAACATACCACCTTCTTGTTTAACACCGATCGCATCTCCGATAAACCGCAGTGGTATTTCTACTGTAGTCGGACCGTGACCCGCTACCGCAAAAAAGCTGAGGTGAAACGGGGTGCGTTTTGCTGGATGAATCTGAACTTCTCGCAGAAGGGTTTTGCCCTGCCAAGAAATATCAGTAATTTTTAAATCAATCAAGGTGTTGTTGACTGAACCTTTTTTCAGCAAGCGCTCAACGGTTTTGGCATCAATGGTCAAAGCAATAGACTCTGTACCTTTGTGACCGTATAAATTCGCAGGAATTCGCCCAGAACGGCGCAAAGCGTTTGGTTTGCTACCTTCTGGGCGTTTTTGACATTCAATTGTGAGATCCATACAAGTTGTTAGTTGTTATTTGTCAAGAGTCAATAGACAAGAGTCAATGGTCAAGAGTCAAGAGTCAATGGTCAAGAGTCAAGAGTCAAGGGTCAAGAGTCAAGAGTCAAGAGTCAAGGGTCAAGGGTCAAGGGTCAAGAGTCAAGAGTCAATCAATAGTCAATGGTCAGTGTTTAGACTTTTTGACTTTGGACTTTGGACTTTGGACTCTTGAGTTTGGACTTTGGACTCTTGAGTTTGGACTTTGGACTCTTGACTCAACCTAAGCACTTAGCAAAGTGGCTGGTGTGCCGTCGGCGTGCAATAAGGCGCGTTTGGGACCGTGAATAGGGTCTTCTACGATGATAGTTTGATCGCGGCTGGCTCCGAGGGAGACGATCGCGATCGGGACTTCGATTAATTCTGCTAAGAATTTTAGATAGTCCAGCGCTTGCTTTGGCAAGTCTTCCAGAGTGCGGCAGTCACTTGTTGACACCTGCCATCCCGGCATGGTTTTGTAAATGGGGCGACACCGTGCAAATTGACGAGCGCTAGATGGAAAATGATCGCAACTTTCGCCATCTATTTCATAGGATACACAAACTTTGATTTCCTCTAATTCATCGAGGACATCGAGTTTGGTAATCGCCAGACAGTCCATGCCGTTAATTCTAGCGGCATAACGACCGATAACAGCATCAAACCAACCGCAGCGACGTTTGCGTCCGGTGGTTGTGCCAAATTCGGCACCGCGATCGCATAACAATTCTCCCACTTTTCCGTCTAGTTCTGTGGGGAATGGTCCTTCTCCTACTCTGGTGGTATACGCTTTCGATACCCCAATTACCCGGTCTATCATTGTCGGTCCTAACCCTGTACCAACACAAGCCCCCCCAGCTACCGGGTTCGAGGATGTTACATAAGGATAAGTTCCATGATCTAAGTCAAGAAGCGTACCTTGCGCTCCTTCAAACAAAATGTTGCGCCGTCGCAGCACCGCATCGTATATTTTTAGTGAGGTATCAACTACGTAAGGTCGCAACCGTTCTGCATACCCCAAATACTGGTCTATCACCTCTTGGGTATTTAGGGGCGGCAAGTTGTAAAGCTTTTCCAGAATGACGTTTTTATAATTAATCGTCCACTCCAATTGTTCGCGCAGCCCGATTGGGTCCATCAAATCTAACATTCTGATGCCAATACGCTCAGATTTGTCAGCATAAGTTGGACCAATACCCCTACCTGTAGTGCCAATTTTGTGATTTCCCCGTCGTTCTTCCGATGCGGAGTCAATCAATCGATGATAAGGCATCGTTACATGTGCCGTCTCAGAAATCAGCAGATTGCGAGTGGATATATTTAGTTTTTCAAGTTGATCGAGTTCTTCGATGAGAACTTGTGGATCAATTACTGTTCCGCAGCCGATAATGCACTCGGTATCTGGATACAAAATACCAGAAGGAATCAAGTGCAGTTTAAAGGTTTGATCGTTGACTACAATCGTGTGTCCAGCATTGACACCCCCTTGATAACGTACAACAACGTTTGCGGAGCGGCTGAGTAAGTCTGTTATTTTACCTTTTCCTTCATCGCCCCACTGGGCGCCTATGACAATGACGTTAGCCAAGCGTTTATTAAAGAGCTAAAGTTTTCACAAACTCTAATTATCAACATGTTATATAAATAATGTCAAGGTTATTCGATAGCATTTTCCGAAAAATTCACTTCTTAGCTGAGAGCAACTGCTGAGGATTTATCAGTTATCAGCCATGAATTATGAGTTTAATCTTAATTTTTGTAAATATCTTAACTTAAGCAGGTTTATTACTACTGGTTACTATTAATTTATATTAAAATTTTGCGGGTCTTATCCGGCAATATATGTATAAAAAATCATCAAAATAAAGACATAAGTTTGCTCGGAAAAAATGTGCCAAATACTATTTCAAACAATGAGATAGTAGCTCAATCAAATAAATAGATTTAGATTAAATGTAGCTATGAAGACATTTTTCTGAATGTTGAAATTGCTATTAAATTTACTAAGCATCCTAAAGCCCGCTTTGATGCGGCTCTTTTGTCTTTGTGATGTTTAGCAATTACCCAGCGTCACCGATTTATTTGAACGCTAAACTACTGTGGATTTAAGAGCGCACAGCAAGGATACCGAAAGTTATAATTTGACGGCACTACAAAGGATGAAGGATGAAATCGTTTATCCTTAAAGCGAAAGATGCGGAAACTACACAATGCAGTTATCAAATCGCCACAGATGCAGATGATTGTTGAGAAACTTATCTTAGTGGATGTAAAAATATTAACACTAATATGGAAATTCTCCGGAAACTAGCTGCGGATAACTTGCCCTCATCAGCAGTAAATTTATTTACTTGAGTAGCAAATTAACTCAAGAATCAACATCCTCAAAGGAAACCTTTTGTTGTCTAAAAACCACATGTTTGAAGCCGCTCGGCAGTCAATTATATCTCTTAGAGACAAGTAGGTTACAAATGATATTCAAACATGTAATTATCGATATTGAGGCAGCCCAGCAAAATTTATTACAACGGCGGATTAAGAAGTCGCAAGCAAGTTACCAAAAGGTGCTCGCCAAATTTTTCATCGCCGCTTTCAGGAATATGTCGCTGGTTGCTGTGCTGTATGATTTGCTCATGGGTTACATTACCAAACTGAAGCAAACAGAACTTGCCTTACGCCAAAAGGAAAATCATCTGCGAGCAATCATAGAAGCGAAACCGGAATGCATCAAGTTAATTGCCTCTGACGGCACTCTTTTAGAAATTAATGCCTTTGGAGTGGCAATGATGCAGGTGGAAAGTGCTGATTTGTTGATTGGCAAGCCAGTTGTTTCCGGGATTTTACCAGAATATCGAGAAGCGTTTGTTGCTTTGCATGAAAGTGTTTGCCAGGGTAACAAGGGTACTCTGGAGTTTGAGATTGTCGGATTTAAAGGCACTCGCCGCTGGATGAAAACTCATGCTGTGCCATTGTTTAACGAAGTTGATGGCACGTTTTTACATTTGGCGGTGACGCAAGATATTACTCAACGCAAGCGGGCGGAAGAGAAAATCCGCGAACAAGCGGCGCTGCTAGATGTAGCAACTGATGCGATTTTCGTGAAAAATATCCACAACCAAATTTTATTCTGGAATAAAGGTGCGGAAAGTCTGTACGGCTGGAAAGTCGAGGAAGTAGTTGGTAAGAATGCCTTGACGCTGTTGTACGACGATTTACCGCCGCCAGAAGAAGCGCTGTTGACTGTCGTTAATAAAGGTTCGTGGCAAGGTGAGTTAAATCAGGTACAAAAAAATGGCAATGAAATTATAGTCGAAAGTCGGTGGAAGTTATTGCGGGATGAATTTGGGCAACCCCAATCAATTTTGATTGTGAATACGCAAATCACGCAAAAGAAACAATTGGAAGCACAACTTTTGCGATCGCAACGTTTGGAATGTATCGGCACTCTAGCTGGCGGTATCGCCCATGATCTCAACAATGTGCTAGCGCCGATTTTGTTGGCAGTTCCTTTATTGCAGATGAAATTGTCCGATCCGCAAAGTCAACATCTGCTGAAAATGTTAGAAAATAATGTCAAACGCGGAGCAAATCTAGTTAGGCAAGTTTTGTCTTTTGCACGCGGCATCGAAGGCAGGCGAACTATTGTGATTAGCCATTTGATGGGGGAAATTGAGGACATTATTAGAGGAACATTCCCCAAATCTATCGCCTGCCATACACACATATCAGAAAATCTCTGGCATGTGCATGGAGATGCTACCCAACTGCATCAAGTGCTGATGAACTTAGTTGTCAACGCCCGCGACGCCATGCCCGACGGTGGTATGATGACGATTTCCGCCGAAAATCTCGTCATTGATGAACATTATGCGAAAATGCATGTAGATGCCCAAGTCGGTTGTTATGTTGCTATTATTATTGCGGATACAGGTATAGGGATACCGCAAACAATTCAAGAGCGAATTTTTGAGCCATTTTTCACTACTAAAGAGGTGGGTAAAGGTACAGGTTTAGGACTTTCCACAGCGTTAGGCATTATTAAAAACCACGGTGGATTTGTGAATGTCTACAGTGAAGTTAACAAAGGCACGCAATTTCAGGTTTACTTGCCTTCCTTAGACAAAGTGGAAATTGATTTACCTTGCCAAGAATTAAAACCACCTACCGGAAATGGCGAATTAATTTTGGTGGTGGATGACGAAGCGGCAATTCGCGATCTGACTAAATCATCTTTAGAAACATATAATTACCGGGTGCTAACTGCTAGTGATGGTGTTGAAGCTGTAGCCATTTATGCCCAACACCAGCAGGAAATTAGTGTAGTGTTGTTGGATATGATGATGCCTTGGATGGATGGAGCGATCGCTATCCGCACGCTACAAAAAATTAATCCGAGGGTGAAAATTATCGCCATGAGCGGCTTGTTATCAAATCAAAACATTGCCGAATCCGCCGGCACTGGTGTAAAAGCATTTTTATCCAAACCCTGTACAGTGAGAGAATTATTGCAAGCGATCAACTCAACTTGCTGCCAAATCCATTAATAACTTGGTCAGCAGGTAAATACGAGGAGCGATCCGTTCCAGTTCGATGTATTCATCCGCACTATGGGCACCACCACCTACAGGACCAAGTGCATCTAAAGTAGCTGTACCAACAGCAGCAGCGTAGTTACCATCCGTACCCCCACCACTACCCTCAACTCCCAGATTGAGTGCAATTTCTCGGTAAATAGCTTGAGCTTTTTTGACTAACGCATCGGTTTTTGGATTGGGTGGAAATGGTGGTCGTCCTCGTTCTGAGATTACTTTGACTTCAGTACATGGTAAAAGTTTGTTTTGCGATATCTGCCTAAAATCACGTTCCAGCCGATCAAACTCTTGATCTGACAGTACCCGCACATCACCTTGAACTTTGGCAAAATCGGGAATTGTGTTTACGCGATCGCCTGCACTCAAAACAGTAAAATTGACAGTTGTCTGTTTGCTAGGATTGCTGAGTTTACTTGCATTAAGAATTTGATGCGCTGCTTCTAACAAAGCATTACAGCCTTTTTCCGGTTCCGCACCTGCATGAGCAGCTCGACCTTTGACTTCAAATCCATACTTACCAATTCCTTTACGCCATGAGGTAACTTTATCTTGTGGCGAACCGAATTCTAAAACTAAAGCATAATCGTGTTGTTTTGCTATTTGTTTAATTAAATCTCGCGATCCACGCGACCCTTTTTCTTCATCTGGATTAAGTAAAAAAGTTATTTTTCCAAAGTTTTGAAAATTCATTTCTTTCAAAATTTTCATTGCTTCGATACCTAGAATAATTCCTCCCTTATCGTCCATTACACCTGGACCGTAAGCTTTATTACCCACAATTTTAAATGGACGTTGAGCAACGGTTCCTTCTTTGAAAACAGTATCTGTATGAGCAAGCAGTAAAATATTACCTTTCCCAGTTCCTTTAATCGTTGCCAGAATGTTTCGTCCAACACTAGGAGTCGCGTTTGTTGTTTCGATTTGCGCTCCGACTAACTTAAGTTGTTCAATTACTAGGTTTTCCACCTTAGTAATTCCCTCTGCATGACATGTCCCAGATTTAATTTGCTCTGCATCACATGTTCCAGAATCAATATTAACAAGAGGTTCAAGTTTAGTGATAAACTCCGATTTTGCAATAAGTGCTTTTTTATATAGCACCGGATTGCGAACCGCTACAGCAAAATCTAATCTTGAGAATAGAAGAAAGACTATAATTACACACAACAAACTTATATTTAACAAACTGGTTCTAACGCGAAGAATCACTTTTATCACTACCCATTATTCAGTAATCAAAAATATACTACAGTTTTGGGTTTGAGTCTGTAGCTTTTTTACATAGATAAATTAATACTTAAAAAACACTAATAAATGATATTGTGTATAAAAAATAATCAGTAATAATCTGTTTTTTTTTCAGGATATCTAGCTTTCTCTAGCCGTCTTCTACTTAGCTTTATCAAAAATTATTACTGCCATCAATCACGTTTTTATTTGTTACTGTTAATATTATTAAACTTTTTCATAATTTTTCCGGGAAAAGACCATTATGGCTTTATACGCTGAATTGCATAGACATCTGGGCGGTTCGGTTGTACCCCGTGTTCTATGGCGATACTTAGAACGCAATTCGTCAGATTTACTTTCACGGTTTGCTGATTATTCGGCTTTTGAAGAGTTTTTCACGCGATCGCGCAGTACTTTAGATGAGTATCTGGAATTGCACACTTTGGTGGAAAGCGTGCAAAATGCCGAAAGTTTACCTTACTTTATCTATCGTCTGCTGCGGGGTGCTTATATTTTTGAGAATTTGGCTTATCTGGAACTGCGCTATACGCCTTATCTCCGCACACCTAAGCATCTAAGTCAATCAGAGAGAATTGACAAGATGGCGGAGATTGTGGAGGTTGTCGGACAAGCAAGTCAATTACAAGAATATCCGATTGTTACTAGCCAAATTCTCTGTATGCACTCGCGCTTACCTTATGAGGTAAATAAGGCGATTGTCGATTTGGCGGCGCAAAATACTAAGTATATCTGTGGAATCGATGTTGCTGGTGGTGATAGCTATTATGCCGATCGCCTCTCTGAGTGGATTAGCTTGTATGATTATGCGCGATCGCTTAACGTCAAAACCACCGGACATGTTTACGAAACTACCGCTGGCTGCTATCCAGAATTATTACCTTATTTGATGCGGATTGGTCACGGCATCCAAATTCCGCTATTGTATCCAGAGTTACTTAAAGATGTAGCTAAACGCGGGCAGTGTTTGGAGGTTTGCCCAACAACATACTTAAAAACTGGCACTTTAGAGGATATACGTCAACTCAAGTTGGTTTTTGACCGATGTTTTGATGCAGGGGTAGATATCGCTATTTGTACTGATAATGCCGGTTTGCATAATGTCCGTCTACCCTTTGAGTATGAAAATCTCTTGACTTACGACATTATTAGTTTTCAACAGCTACAAGCTTGTCAAGATGCAGCTTTCCGTCATGCTTTTGCTTGGCCGTATGCTCAACGTCCAGCATCATTGTTAAATGGGTTACTCAAACCTGAACCTGTGAAAGCTTTATCGATGAGGGATAATTAAGTAGTAAGCGCAAAGAGCGCTTTATAATTAGCGCTCTTTGCGCTTACTACGAAAAAAGAAATTTCTTTACAATTAATAAAACTTTGTACTTGAGTGTAAACAAATTTGCTTATTCTATTCAGTGGTTGGCTGCTCGCCCACACTGGAATTTATGGCTTCTACGATTCAAGCTTTACCAACAGAGGTAGTATACCTCATTACAGCTGGAGAGGTAATCGACTCTTTAGCTTCTGTAGTGCGGGAATTGATAGAAAATTCCCTAGATGCAGGTGCAACGCGGATTGTGGTTTCTGTATGGGCGCAGCAGTGGCGGGTGCGCGTGGCAGATAATGGTTGTGGAATGAATTTGGATGACTTGCAACAAGCTGCATCCGCCCACAGTACCAGTAAAATTCGCTCTTGTGCAGATTTGTGGCAAATTAACAGTTTAGGATTTCGGGGTGAGGCGCTGCACAGTTTGACGACTTTGGCAGATTTAGAAATTTTAAGTCGTCCAGCAAATTCTTGCACTGGTGGATTCAGGGTTGTGTATGGCTATGGTGGGGAACCTATCGTAGTGGAAGCAACTGCGATCGCACCTGGTACAGTTGTCACAATCTCTAATTTATTCGGAAATTGCTCAACTCGTCGCCAAGGTTTGCCAACATCAGCTATTCAAATCAAAGCAGTGCAAGCGTCGATTTACCAAATCGCCTTATGTCATCCCCATGTCACCTGGCAAGTTTGGCAAAATGACCGTGAATGGTTCACCATCTCTCCCGCCCCCACAGTCGGAAAACTATTACCTCAAATTCTACATCAAGTTAAACAAGGCGATTTACAAGAACTAAAATTAGAATTACCGAAGCCGAACAAAGCCCTAAACTTAGTCATAGGATTGCCCGATCGCTGTCATCGTCATCGTCCAGATTGGGTGCGGGTAGCTATCAACGGACGCATGGTGAAATCGCCGGAACTAGAGCAAACCATCTTCTCAGGATTTCACAGAACATTACCACGCGATCGCTATCCAGTCTGTTTACTACATCTTTATATTTCCCCGGAGCAAATTAACTGGAACCGCAATCCGGCGAAAACCGAAATTTACCTGAATGAATTAAGCTATTGGCAAGAACAAATATCCGGCGCAATTGAGCAAGCACTTCGCATCAATTCTGTCAATGTTAAAGAAGCAGTCCACACAACGCGAGTCAGTAAGTTAATCAAAGCCGCAGAAGAAAAAGGCGGT
Organism: uncultured bacterium; assembly: GCA_964245695.1. Lineage (GTDB taxonomy): Bacteria > Cyanobacteriota > Cyanobacteriia > Cyanobacteriales > Nostocaceae > Hassallia. Next base: position 18,633 of record CAXTNZ010000093.1, read on the forward strand.
TATCATGTCCAACGTCCCCATCCCGATGACGAAGATAAAACATGTAAGGGTGGGGTTTCCCCGTCCCTCAAAGCAGTCGCCCAAGTTAGCAATACTTATATAGTTGTAGAACATTCTGCCGGAATGTGGTTGGTAGAACAACACATCGCCCATGAGCGAGTTTTATATGAGCAATTATGCGACAATTGGCAACTTGTTCCCGTTGAACCCGCAATCATTCTTTATCAATTGTCATCGGCGCAAGTCGCGCAACTACAACGCATCAATATAGATATAGAACCCTTTGGCGAACAACTTTGGGCAATTCGTAACGTACCTGCACTTTTACAGCAAAGAGACGACTGTGCTGAAGCCATTTTAGAACTTAGTTGGGGCGGTGACTTACAAACAGCGCAAGTAGCCGTAGCCTGTCGCAGTGCGATTCGCAACGGTACACCTCTAACTTTACCAGAAATGCAGACACTATTAGATGATTGGCAACGTACCCGCAACCCGCGCACCTGTCCCCACGGACGCCCGATTTACCTATCTTTGGAAGAATCAGCTTTAGCGCGGTTTTTCCGACGTAATTGGGTGATTGGCAAGAGTCATGGGATTTGATTTCGCGCAAAGGCGCAAAGGCTGTCGATTGTCAAATTATTTGTCGCCTTTGACAAATAAATTTAGTTTTTACGAATTTTATCAAAGATGGTGATGTGAGCGTTTTTGCATCCACAAAACAATAATTCCAACAGGAAAAGCTATGATAACTCCAACCAATATATGAAACAGTACATCTAAAAAACTGAAGGATAGATAATTGGAGAGTTCGGGCTTAGGGGTATCCGGGAATTTATCTGGAGCTAGCTTGGTAAGTATGGTTTTAACAGGTTCAGAAGCTACCTGGGAAGAAACACCACTGACGGCTAGACCAGTACTAACGACGGTAATTAAAAGCTCTAATCTTTGTTGTCGTTTCTGAGCGGCTGATTCCAACGCGCGATCGCTCTCGGCTTGTTCAATTTCGATCCGTCCCTGAATTGCGGTCAAAGCTTTTTCGAGTAATGCGGCTCCATGTTGAAAATAGCCCAAATCTGACTGAATTTGTTCGCCGAAAAGGCGGCAATCTTCTTCAAAAAAGTGCGATAAGAAGCTGAGGTCTTCGTTTGGATTTAGGCTTTGTATATCTCGAATTTCTCGCCTGTAATTTTGGGCATTGATGTCAATTGTCAGGCGATAATGGTCTAAGTCGCGGATTAGTCGAGAATAGGCTAAATACTTTTGGGGGATGTCTTTGAGATGTTTTTTACATTGGTTTAAGTCTTCTTGACTAATGCTTTTATCAACAGGCATCTCTTGAAGAATGTTATCAATGTATGGCTCGATATTTTGATAATCTTGACGAACTACTTGATACACTTTACGGCTGAGATGATATGCCGTAACAACTTTATGAAAATAACAATATAAATTAACAAATTGAGAATAACAATCTACAAATTTTTCACTAGTTGCTGATTCACAAAATACCCAAATTAGTATATGAGAGGAAATTTTATTTTGGGTGGCAACACCATATTCAAAAATGGGACTGCCGAATAATTGACCTTCTTGGTTGAAGTCAGGACAAGAATAATTACTAGGGATAAATTCTTTTAAGCAATTATTCGCTAAATCTCTGATTTGTTGACGATTTTGTGCTGATTTCCAGGGTAACCACTGTTTTTCTGGCGTGTACCAAACGGTTAAAAGTATAGTTTGACCTAGAGAACTACCGATTTCATTGGGCATTAAACACCCAGAAGGGTTAAGAAGTTTGAGAAATTTTAGGTCTACTGGCTTTGTCTTATTTTGATTATTATCATCTTCAAATTCGGGACGGCGAAGGTTTAGGGTAAGGACGTATGTATCTTGAATGCGGAGGGGCGTTGCAAATCCAGCGATGGGTAAAGGTGTGCTATTTAGGTGAACTTGGCTATGGAAGTGGAGAGCTACATTATCGTCAGTTTTTTCTTTGAGTAGGTCAACTCGATATCCTTCTTGTTCTTCAATTTCTAGTGGTTTGGTAATCTTAAGTTTTTGAGAGAGAATGTTATTGCATTTGTCCCAGAGTAAATTAGGTGGATTGGTTGCTTTCAAATGAAAAGCAAATAAATGAACATTGGGAGCGTAAATTTTCTGGGACATTTCTCTTACCTGAATTAAAGATTATTAGCTACTTTGCTTCTGGTTTACAGTTGCGAGTTTTTCCTTCACTTGCTGGCTCAATTCTTGGAAGAAGTTAGTGGTGCGCTGATTTTGGTTGGCTTGGGAAGGTTTGACCTTTTTTACTTCGGCGCGCTCGCTCGACAAATTTCTCAGTGCATCCCGAAGTTCTCGTTCTATGCACCAGTCTATAAGAGTTTCCTCTGCTATTTCCGGTGATTCATTTTCTACGTCAGCCAAAAGCTGTTGTAAATCTTGAAGATCAGCAATAGAAAATAGCTGTGGCTGATTTTCTAAGAGAGTTGGGAGCGTTTGAAGTAAGGGGTCAATAGTCATCATATTTGTGATTATGGGAGTAGAGTTTGATTAGTAATGCAGTTGCGATAAGAATCAGATTTACAGAGGTAAGAGCTCAAAGATTACTTTCCTATAGCACAAAAAGCTGCCCAATATACTGGGTTTTCAAAGGGTTTATCTTGGAGTTTAAACCATCGCATAGCTTTTTTAATCTTTTGAGCAAGTTCTGGTGTTAATTTTAACTGACTTACCCATTCCTGTAATTCGGCTTTAGTCGCATCCCGCAACCAAATTTGCGCTAGGTTCAGGGCAAGGGTGACAGTTAAGCCACCTTTGAGATTTTGGTAAAATTTAATCATCAAAAAACTGGTAGAAAGGTCATTAACATTCCACAAAGAACTAACAACACTGGAACTACCTGCTAGTAGAAAACCACTCGGTAAACCAATGTATTCGTCGCTAAGGCTTTTTAATTCAATCAATCCGGTTTCGCAAGCAGAAAGGGTGACGAGGCGACATTGTTCTAAGTTGAGGGAGAAAATTTCATCTAGGGTAAGGCACTTGTCTAAGTCATGGACTTGTGAGTCTCGCAAATTTAGATAACGTTCTGTATTCGGGTTTGCAGGAACGGAAGTTACGGCAGCATCTGCCAATATGAGAGCAGATTCGCGGGGATTACTGTAGCCAAATTTGCCGTGACAGCTAAAGTGGAGGCAGTGGAAAGCGTTGAGGGGAGTGTTATTGATGGCTGCTTTGGTAGCTGCTGCTTTTTCGAGAACATTAGCTGATTGGAAATAGCCTGTTATGGCTTGCACTTCTAAATCGGTGTAAGTGAGGTCGCCTGTAGGATTTTGGATGGCAAACATCTGGGTAAAGTTGGGGCGTTGTCGTGTTTGTGCTAGTTGCAATAGCTGACAACTGGGAGCGTAGCTAACACCTTGGGGGAATAGGTCGAGGAGGCAAACTTTTTTACCGTTGTGGGATAACGGCAAGGCATGAAGGGGCAACAGATGCAGGAACACATGCGGGATGAGAATTAGGCGATCGCACTGTGGAGGCAACTGCTCAACGATCTCCTCCAAATGCAAAATCTTTGCTAGTTCCTGTAGTTGCGGGGTTAGCTGAGTGCGCCGCTCATCTTTTTTAGAATAGCCACCCAGCCAATCACCGAACCAATTAATCAAAGCATTTGTGTCATCGGCTGTGTGCCAGACATTGATTTCACCCCGCTGCCCACCTTGCCTCAAAGGTGAGGGGGGTAATGATGATTTTTCTCCCGCTTCAGAGCGAGGAAACTCTGTTGCGGAGTTAGGTTTAATGATGAAGGTAAAAATTTTACCATCGGTAATATACCACTCAATAATTGCAGTGTGGTAATCTAGGGTTGCCTGAAATTGGTCAAACTTGAAGCCATAACCAACGGGTAGATAACGGTTTTGCAATTCATTGTGCTGCTGTCGCAGTTGTTGGAGATGTCGCCCTAGCACTGTTGGGTTATCGGCTTTGGCTTTCTGGAGTTGTTGCTGACCGCTAGCTATTTCGTCTCCCAGTTGTTGTAGAGTACTCGCAATTTCTGGAGGGAAGATGTTGTTTTGGTCGCGGTTGAGGATAAGTTCTACTAGGTTACGGGTTTTGCTGCGCTCAACGTATTCAATTGCTTGGGTGGGATTGCCTAGCTCTAGGCACACTTTCACCATCTGCCTGTAGAGTTGATACCATTCTCCAGCTAGTTTTTGTTTACCTTCTTCATCCTCAAATACAATTTCGCCCCGCAGGGATTCTACTGTTTCAATAGCAGCTGCAAAGGTATCGTAGGCAAGAGGTAGCTGATTGTTTTCTTGGTAGCCAACTCCAAGGTTACAGCGATTTTCAGGTAAATGAACCACATTATTTTTATCTCACGCAAAGGCGCAAAGCCGCAAAGGAAGAAATGAAGAAACAAGGGTGTGGTCTAAATACATGAAAATTGCTGTAAATAAGGTTTGGGCATGATTTTGGGGCAGGGCATCGCGGGTATAAATCTCCAAGGCATTTTGGTAGTAGCCAATTGCCTTTTCCAGATTTTGTCTCTTGTCTCCTTTGATTCTGGCTCTGTAGGCATTACCCAAATTATTTTGAGTCATTGCCCAATCTTGGGGAAATGCCTGACGGGTACGGACTTGCACTGCTGCGATGAAGTAGCCAATCGCTGCTTCGAGATTTTCTGCCTTGTCTCCTTTGATTCTGTCAAGGTAGGCATTACCCAAATTATTTTGATTAATTGCCCAATGTTGGGGAAATGCATGACGGGTACGGACTTGTAGTGCTGCGCTGTAGCAGCCAATTGCGGCTTCGAGATTTTCTGCCTTGTCTCCTTTGATTCTGTCACAGTAGGCAATACCCAGATTAT
>CAXTNZ010000094.1:0-1603 GCA_964245695.1 uncultured bacterium
CTCCTAATTGTACAGACGCGATTAATCGCGTCTCTTTGCGTTTCCTCACCCCAACCCTAAAAAACCGGAAATCAGCGGCAACAATTTACCACACGCTTCAACCAAAGTTGCCGCACTGGGTAAACCAGAAATTGTCCCTTTTAAAATCTTCATAGCCGTTTTCGCCGCTTTTTGCATCCCTCCTTCTTGGGGATTTTTCCCCGCTTCTGCTAAAGCCTTCACTTGTTCTAAAGCCTCAGCTTTATCTTCCTCGTCTAAATTCGTATCAGCTTCAATTGCTGTTTGCAATTGCGTCAATAATTCCTTAATTCCCGGTTTCTCTGGTTCGTCAGATTTTGGTAACTCGTTGATGGTGTTTGTCACTGCACCACTGATTTCACCTAAATTAATTGTTCCGGTTGCATTAAAATCTCTGCCGACATTAATATTGCGGCTGGCATCATTGCTGTTAGTCATAGATATATTTCCTGCGTTCTCTCCAAATTGGAAGTTTTGAACATTACCAGTTTGAGCCGCTAAAAGGCTAACAATAGTTGTCATCTCTGCGCTTTTGCGGATTATCTCATCATATCGAGCTTCTGATAGTGCTTTATATTTTTCTACTTCTTGCAGCGCCAGTTGATACATTTGCTTAAAATCACTATGAATCTTTTCTTTATCAGCATCAACAGGCACTTTGATTTTAATAACAAATACGCCATCTTTGTTTTCAATACTCTGGATAGCTAGCTCTGTGTCTCCATTTTCGACTTGCACTTTTTTGAAGGCGTTAACAAAAGCTTTCCAGTCGATGCCGTCGCGGAATATTAAATCAACAGTATTTAAAACCTCTTCAAATAGTTTGGTAAATTCGCCTGGTTGAAAGTCGCCACTACTGGGACGGCGTTCGCGGTCATCGGTTTCTGGCTTGGGATATTCTAGAAGATAGACAAAGCGACAATCTACATTATCTAACTTTGTTGTACTTTCAATATTCCACGCTTCTACACAAGCGCCGGTCATTTGAGCGTTGGTAAAATTAGTGCTAACAGCTTGAGTTAGAGTCAGGTTTGCTTTTTCTAAACAAGCTCCTTGGAAGGTGGCTTCAGTGATATCAGCGTCTTTGAGATTTGCCTCTTTCAAATCTGCACCTATCAGGTTAGCGCCTTTCAGGTTAGCATCAGCATAAGATTTTCCTCGACCATTGTTAGTGACGAGTAATTTTAAAACATCTAAGTTAGTTAATATCGAGTCGTCAACTCTGGCAAAGTCAAGTTTTTTGGCTTCGTAAAAACGGGTGCGTGTCAGGTTTGCTTTTCGGAAATCTGTGTTTTTCAATATTGCTTCAGTCAGGTCAGCATTTGTCAAACTGGCGGCATAACTGGGTCATTATCAGGTTATTGCTGAGATTGTATACAACTTTGCTGTGTAATATTCCGGCTTTTGGCAAAATAAAGAAAATAAGTAGGTGGACAAAAATATTTACAGTCATTGCGAGCGTAATGAAATGAAGCGTTCGCGGAGCGTGTCGCAGACAAGCAATCCCAGCCCTTGCGATTGCGTCATTCCGCTTCGCTTCATTCGCAATGACGTTTGTAGCGGTTCCCGAACTTATGGGAGCGGT
>CAXTNZ010000094.1:1703-23487 GCA_964245695.1 uncultured bacterium
GCTTCGCTTCATTCGCAATGACGTTTGTAGCGGTTCCCGAACTTATGGGAGCGGTCTACCTTGCAACATTAGTCACTAACACTCAATTTGTGTCTACGCACTATTTAACACTCATGACATTAAATGGCAAAGCTTGCCATAATTATTGTAGAGAAACCAAAATACCCAAGCCAATGACCAGCATAAATATTTCTCTACCTGATTCAATGCGTGCGTATGTAGATCAACAAGTTGCGAATGGTGGTTACAGCAGCGCTAGCGAGTACTTCCGTGAATTAGTGCGTCAAGACCAAAAGCACAAAGAAAATGAACAACTCGAAGCAATGCTATTAGAAGGTCTGAATTCTGGAACTGCAACAGCGATGACAGCTCAAGATTGGGAAGACGTTCGTCAAGCTGTGCGAGAAAGAATCACCAAGCGTAAAGAGCAACATCAAGGTTGATGAGTCAAGTCAATAAACGACCACAAGTCATTCGTGACTTGATAGAATTAGCGACTTACATAGCAGAAGATAACATGGATGCTTCTGACCGTTTTCTTGCCGCAGCAGAAGAAACATTTAAGCAGTTGGGGAATATGCCAGGGATGGGAAAACTTTGCCAATTCTCAAATCCTAATTTAGCAGAAGTTAGGCAGCAGCCAATAAAGGGATTTAAAAAATATCTCGTTTTCTATCGTATTTCCGATATAAGCGTTGAAATTATCCGGGTAATTCATAGCGCACGAGATGTTGAAGTAATCTTGGATGAAGATTTAGGACAAGATGACTGATACCATTTGTGTATGAAGATGTGCGAAAAACAAGATTCCCGACTTCTTAGAGAAGTCGGGAATCTGAGCCTTTTAATTTGTAATCCGATAAAATTGTTATATGAACAATTTATATGAACAAGATTTTAATCTGTGGCGAGAAAGCATTATTGAGCAGATTAAAGAACATCGGTTTCATGATATAGATTGGGAGCATTTGCTTTTAGAATTAGAAGACATGGGAAAAGCAGAGAAACGGTCATTTATGAGTAACTTAACGATACTGATTGCTCATTTACTCAAGTTAACCGTTCAATCTGATGCTCCTGAGATGATGAAACAAAGCTGGTATAGTTCTATTACAGAACATCGTTTTCGAGTAAAAAAAGATTTGGAAGAAAATCCTTCTTTGAAAAACTATATTACTGAAGTTATTTCTCAGACTTATGCCGATGCTCGCAAACTGGCAATCAAAGAAAGTAAAAACGCTAAATTTGGAGTTAGAAAACCTTCGGAAGAAGAATATCCTCTCGATTGTCCTTTTCTTCTAGAACAGTTATTAGATGAAGATTTTTATGGAGATAGTGATTAACAGTTCACTTGTGTTCTGCAAGTTGAGTTACACGGCATACGTCTTGTAAAAAGCAAAACATAGTATTCCAGAGTCCGCAGCCTTAAGACAGGGCATTCCCCGACTGAGTATAAAAACGAAAAACTCGCCAACTTCCCTCTTTTTAATCTCCATCTGCTAATTTGGCGATTTGCTTATTGCATCTTTATGACTACAATTACTATTGATGCTAGATAATGGGAAAGCTTTGACATAAACTAGTGCAGCGTGGCAGAAATAACTACCCAGTTGATAAAAGCCTACTATCACAAGCTTTCTTTCCTTCTGCCTTCTGCCTTCTGCCTTCTGCCTTTTTACACTAGCCCATCTAGCTCCAGAAATAAGTATTAAGACCTATGCGAACTCACTATTGCGGCGCACTCCGTTCATCACATATTGGAGAAACTGTCACTTTGTACGGATGGGTAGACCGTCGCCGCGATCATGGAGGTGTGATATTTTTAGATTTACGCGATCGCTCTGGCATTGTCCAAATTGTCAGCGATCCCCAACGTACCCCAGATTCTTACGAACCAGCTAACGCTCTGCGTAATGAATATGTCGTAGAAATTACAGGTAGGGTAACGCAGCGTCCGGAAGAATCGCTAAATACCCGCATCCCCACAGGCGAAGTGGAAATCTACGCTGATAAAATTGAATTGCTAAACGCTGTTCGCAAACAGTTACCTTTTCAAGTTTCCACCGCTGACAGCGAAGCGGTGCGGGAAGACTTGCGGCTGAAATATCGTTATCTAGATTTGCGACGCGATCGCATGGCGGGTAACTTACAATTACGTCATCAAGTTGTCAAAACCATGCGTCGCTATCTCGAAGATGTAGAAAACTTCATCGAAGTTGAAACCCCCATCTTAACTCGTTCCACCCCCGAAGGCGCACGCGATTACATCTTACCCAGTCGCGTCAGTGCTGGTGAGTGGTTTGCACTTCCGCAATCACCGCAGCTATTCAAACAAATATTGATGGTAGCAGGATGCGATCGCTATTATCAAATTGCTCGTTGTTTCCGCGACGAAGACTTACGCGCTGACAGACAACCAGAATTCACGCAATTGGACATGGAAATGAGTTTCATGTCCCAAGAAGAAATTATCGAACTTAACGAAAAGTTAGTTTCGCATATCTTCAAAACAGTTAAAGGTATCGAATTACAACTTCCCTTCCCCCGTCTCACCTACGCTGACGCGATGGAACGTTACGGGTGTGATAAACCTGATACCCGCTACGGGCTGGAACTAGTCAATGTCTCGGATATCTTGAAAGAGTCTGGTTTCAAAGTGTTTCGGGAAGCGGTTTCCAATGGTGGTATTGTGAAAATCCTGCCAATTCCCAACGGCAATGATACAATCTCCAACGTCCGTATTAAACCGGGTGGCGACTTATTCAAAGAAGCTGCTGAAGCTGGTGCGAAAGGTTTAGCATACATCCGCGTCAGAGAAGATGGTGAAATCGACACCATTGGCGCAATTAAAGACAACCTGACAGCAGAACAAAAGCAAGAAATTTTGCACCGTACAGATGCAAAACCCGGACATTTGTTACTATTTGCAGCGGCTGACGCTGCAACTGTCAATAAGACTTTAGATAGATTGCGTCAAGTTGTCGCTAAAGAGTTCGGATTAATCGATCCAGAAAAAATTAACTTGCTTTGGGTAGTAGATTTCCCGATGTTTGAGTGGAATGCTGACGAAAAACGCTTGGAAGCATTGCACCATCCATTTACAGCACCGCATCCTGATGATTTGTCCGACTTGAAAACCGCCCGCGCCCAAGCTTATGATTTAGTATTTAACGGCTTTGAAGTTGGGGGTGGTAGTCTGCGGATTTATCAGCGAGAAATTCAAGAAGAAGTATTTGAAGCGATCGGTTTATCTCCGGAAGAAGCACAGAATAAATTTGGCTTTCTCTTAGAGGCATTTGAATATGGTACACCACCGCATGGTGGTATCGCCTACGGTTTAGATCGGTTGGTGATGTTGTTAGCTCGTGAAGAATCAATTCGCGATGTAATTGCTTTCCCCAAAACGCAACAAGCGCGTTGTTTGTTAACAGATGCGCCTTCAGGGGTGGATGCAAAGCAGTTGAAAGAATTGCACGTTGCTTCAACCTACAAGCCAAAGTCTTAGAGGATGTTTATCAAGTCAAAATAGTTACTGCAAACCTCGCTTCCATTCCTCTCTTCTAAAAGGAGAGAGGCTTTGCTTTTCCCCCTTCCCTACGAGTATTGGGGGTAGGGGGTTAGGTTTCATGTTTGTGGTTCATTTAACTGAAAACTGCTGTAACTATTTGGTTAGTTTCCAAAGATCCAGCTTTTTAGGATAAATGTTGTCCTCTATCTTGTATTTTTGCTTGTTCTCAAGCTTAGATCGCACTACCTGTATGAAAGGATTGTGGGAAGGATTGTAGAAAAACACATCACTGAAATTATTAGTAATTTGGGGCACATTTGCCTCGTTTACTAACTGAAACCGTACTTTTGGATTGAGTAGATGACACAGAGACAGTTTATCACCAAGAAGAGACCAGGTTCCTCGACAAGAACTAATCACAAGTGGGTTAGTAGCTTGATTGATGACTTGAACCACTTGGGGAGTATAAATATTTTGATACTTCAGCCACCAAGTTTGGGCTTGAGAACTGATTTTACAAGATATAATTCCCACTGAAACCAGTATGACCGTGAGAATCTGCCAAATTTTCCGTCGCCGGATGTCAACACAGAAAGCAATTTGATTAGCTAAAAAGTAGGAAACTGCTAGCTGCATACCCAAATAACAAGGGATGAGATAGCGAGGAGTTTGCGATCGCACTCCTCCAAAAATTATATCTGGTATTACTAGAGGTAGCGCTGTCACCACAATCAGTGTTAAGACGAACAACCAAACCTGCTTGGGAGTGTGACGACAGACAAAATAAATTGAATATCCTACCAAAATTAATATAAAAGGAATCAAACACTTATGTATAAGTTTCAATCTTAGTTCATAATCGAAACTTTCCAAATCGTAACCAAAATCAACGAAAAAATAGCTAAGATTAATAACCGAGTTTTTAATCAAATCTAACTGAGGAATTTTATTAGATGTCCAGCCTGTCGTATTATTAATTTGAGTAGAATTAAAAACAACAACCAAAAGCCAGGGCGTAAAAGCTAAAAACCCCAATAAAGATGCAAGTAGATAAGCAATAACTGTCTTGCTTAATCGCAAGCTTTCAGTGGCAAATAAATAGACTCCATGAGCAATTGTTACCAATCCTGAAAATAGAAATGTATACAGTCCTAATGCTACAGTTACTGCATACATTCCCCAACTAAGCTTTGTTTTTAGTCGCATTGCCCGTAGTAGTGTGGCGCTTGATAGCAAAGTTGTCACACTCCACAAACCATACTCTCGCGCTTCCTGTGCGTACAGTACATGAAATGGTGACACAGCTATCAGTGCAATTGCAACCCATCCTACAAGCGACGAGTTAAATAATTCTAGGCATAGCCAATAGATACAGGGGAATACTAGCAAGCTAATGATCGCAGACAAACTTCTGATTACTGCGACTGAACTGCCAAACCATTGCGCCCAAAATCGTGCCAACACGTAATATATTGGTGAATGCTGAGGGTCTTCTAGTGCCAAAGATTTAATAGTATCTGCTAAAGTTTTTTCAGGAGCAAGACGCTGATATTTCTGTAAATCTTCAACGCCAATTTGCTGACCATTGCAAAGTTGTGCCATTGCTTCTGACATTGTGTAGCCAGAAATCCGTAATGAGGTAAAAGTCTCATCGAACCAGTAGACTTTTCCGTCAAGATTGTCGAAGCGAAAAAATACACCCAATGCTAATAGGACAATGACTAAAAACCGTAACCAATTAGGAGGAAATGCCCAAATATGCTGCGGTAATTTGCTGTTCATATATTTTATACAAAATAATTTTGCAGCATTTCTAGCTAGCGGTCAACATTTGACTATAAACAATAACGACTACTTTTGTATTACCTCTTTTGGCATAAAAAATAAATAAGTGTTACATATTTTAATATTAAAAAAAATATTACTTTTTGCATATGTCTTTTGGTAGAAAATCTCTGGTACAAACTATAAAAAGCTGTACTCAAGCATAATTACTAACAGCACTGTTTTCCCACCTAATCATTTCTGCATGAGTATCATTGAACCTGATTCACTTTTGTCAGTGCCAACTGGTGCATTACAGATTCCTGAATTACCGCCAAGTACAGTGGATGCAGGTAGTGAAAACATCCTCTTGTCTTTGGTGATTCCGACTTACAAAGAACGAGACAATATCAAGAACGTTGTCAGAATATTGAGCCAACTGCTAGATGAGTCTATCCCTGGAGACTACGAACTGATTGTAGTGGACGATGATAGCCCAGACCGCACTTGGGAAGTTGCACAGTCTCTGATGCCAGAATATCCGCAATTAAGCGTAATGCGTCGTCAAGATGAGCGAGGGCTTTCAAGTGCAGTGATTCGCGGTTGGCAAGCCGCAAGGGGACGTGTTTTAGGAGTAATTGATGGGGATTTGCAACATCCGCCAGAGGTACTGACGCAATTGTTACGCGCCATTCAAAAAGGTGCAGACATGGCAGTAGCTAGTCGTCACGTAGACGGTGGGGGTGTAAGTAGCTGGAGTTTTGTCCGGCGTTTCTTGTCTCGTGGCGCTCAGTTATTAGGGTTAATTATTTTACCTGATGTACTGGGTAGGGTATCTGACCCGATGAGTGGTTATTTTATGGTACGTCGAAGTTCCATAGCAGGTGCGACGCTTAATCCAGTGGGATACAAAATTCTTTTGGAGGTGATTGGACGAGGTCAGGTGCGCGAAATTGCCGAAGTTGGCTATGTATTCTGCGAGCGTGTTAAGGGTGAAAGTAAAGTCACCAGTAAGCAATATGTAGACTACATACACCACTTAGTGCGGTTAAGGCTTTCTACAGGAAGGTTGGGTAAAATCAGTCAACGCATCAATTTCCCTGTTGGTCGATTTCTTCGTTTTGGTTTGGTGGGACTCAGTGGAGTATTTGTGGATATGACACTGCTTTACTTGCTCAGTGACCCAAGTACCTTGGCTTTGCCTTTAACTCGCAGTAAAATCATTGCGGGTGAAATTGCGATTATCAATAATTTCTTGTGGAATGATGCTTGGACTTTTGCTGATGTCTCTAGTGAGCAGCACGAATGGCGTCAACGCATGAAGCGATTTTTGAAATTCAACATTATTTGTCTTGCCGGTTTGGTGTTGAATGTGATGGTGTTGAATATTGTGTTTAATTTTATTATACAAAACCGCTATATCGCAAATTTGATTGCGATCGCAGTCGCTACTGTCTGGAACTTCTGGGTTAACCTCAAGCTGAGTTGGCGCGTGACCCAAGTTAAATAAGCATTCTTTGCGGAAATTCTACTTTAAATCAGCGCGACAATTTTGATTTTTATGAAATTGTCCGCACTCATAGCGCATCCGAGAAGATTAGGATTGTGACCAGCGTATGATGTTTATAGTAACAATGTACTATAAACGTTGAGGAAAGCAACTTAGATTCAAGCTATCGCATGACGCAGGAAGTCTGAAGGCGATGTCTAAGGACAAGCATCTACTAAAAAAGCAAAACCCGCGAAAGCGGGTTATCTGAAAGAAACAATTTTTTACAATTCTGACTTGATTTAAGCTAAGTACTTCATTTCTGCTTCAAGTTGACGGACGAGGTTTTCGTCGCCGTTGGCTTTAGCTACTTGCAAGCGATGTTCTACGCTTTTTTGAAGATTCTGCCGATGAAGTTCTTCGGCTTTTTTTGCCGCTTGCACTCTGTTGTTAAGCATAATTATTGCCTCTTTAATTTTTTCATTTATGTCTTCATTCCTTAATATAGCAGAAATTTCGTAGCTTAAGCTACAGAAATATATGATTTTATATAGATTTAACAATGGTATTTGGTTAGATGGAGCAAAAATCATTTTTAACCCTGCTTAGCGATTTTGGCGATCGCGATGTGTATGTGGGCGTGATGAAAGGAGTTATTGCCCAAATCAACCCAGCGTTAAGGGTGATAGACTTAACGCACCAAATTCCGCCGCAAAACATCGCCGCCGCTAGGTTTTGTCTGATGAATGCTTTCGCCTATTTCCCAGAGGGGACAGTGCATGTAGCGGTGGTAGATCCGGGTGTGGGAGGATTAAGAAGAGCGATCTCCATAAAATTTGCTGGTGGGTTTCTGGTGGGACCAGATAATGGTATCTTCAGTGGGGTACTCAGTCAAAGTCCGCCCATTGCCGCAGTGGAACTGACAAACCCTGATTACTGGAGAACTTCTCAACCCAGCAGGACTTTCCACGGTAGGGATATTTTTGCACCTGTGGGGGCGCATCTCGCCAATGGCGTTTCTCTCGAACAGCTAGGGAGAGAGATTGATCCAGCAAGTTTGGTAAAGTTGGATATAAGCGAATGCAGTTTAACAGAAACTGGTGTGGCAGGTTGCATACAATATATTGACCACTTTGGCAACTTAGTCAGCAACATTCCTGGAAGTTACGTGCAAGGTAAAACCTGGTATGTCAAAGTTGCTGAGTTGACGATACCAGGTTGTGAAACTTACGGTGATGTGAAAATTGGCGATGTCATAGCTTTAGTTGGTAGTCATGGTTGGGTAGAAATTGCCATCAGTAGCGGTAACGCACAATCGCAGTTGCAGATGCAGTTGGGAGATGAGGTAGAAGTGTGTTTTGAGTGATAGGAATTTAAAAAGGCGATCGCACTTTGGCGTGAAGGATGCGATGGCACAAAGTGCCCGCCTGACGGCGATCGCAACGATGAAAGAAAAACAGCTAATAGCCTACAGCAGGGGAGACACTATAGGGTTAGGCTTCATAAGCCCCAATGTCAATGCTGATGCCGTTAATACGATTATTACCGCGTTGGTCAGTGTTGGGAACAATACCAGCAGTGACAACAGAGTTATCGCCTGCATTAATAGCAAGACTGCCAGGAAGCAGCGCTATAGTCTGGGTGGAACCTCCGTTAGATGCCAGGGGACTGAGTAGGCTATTAAGGTTGAGAATGTTGAGAAGATTGCCAATTATATCGCCAGATAGATTGCCAATAATGCCAGAATTGTTGCCAATTAGGTTGTTGCCCTGTGAAGTCAACGTGCCAGAGAAATCAACACCGGATACAGCTGTATTCTTAGCGATAATGGTGTTCTTAGCTTTCACAGTTCCAGTGCCAGTGTTCAAGATACCGCCGCCATTGATGCTTGCCGAGTTGTCAGCCAAGGTGCTGTTGGTCAACGTCACTGTGCCGATGTCGTTCAAGATACCGCCGCCCTTGCTTGCTGAGTTGTTAGCCAAGGTGCTGTTGGTCAACGTCAGTGTGCCATTGTTCAAGATACCGCCGCCATTGTCTGCTTGACCATTTGCAATGGTCAAATCAGCAATATTCACCGTCTTGCCGCTATCAATATTCAAGACACGCACAGCATTATTCCCACTAACAGTCAGTTTGTTAGCACCCAGACCAGTGATATTGACATCATCAGTTATATTTGGCAAAGCCGCAGCTAACTTAATTGTGTACGTTCCATTGCTGTAGCCAGGGTCAGTGATGGGAATATTATTAAAGGTGATATCATCCTTAATCCCCACAGAAGCATTGGCATTAATCAGGGCTTGCCGTAAAGAACCTTCTATCTTAGTATAGTCGCCAGTAGCGCTGTCATTGGTGTCGATCACCTTTGTACCATTGGCAGCAATTGTGACTGTGGCAGAGGTACCAGAGGAATCAATATTATATGCTGATGCTGGATTAGCTGCCAGATTGAGTTTGAGAGTCTCATCTGCTTCAGCATAGCCGCCATCATCAGTTGGCGTAAGAGTCACATCCACAAAAGACTGTCCTACAGGAATAGTCACAGTTCTGGTTGTACCCGAAGCAGTAATATTACCACCACCAAGGGTGTAGTCAACCCCGAAAAGACCACCAGGATTGCTTGTCACAGTGCTAGTGGGATCAACAGCCAGATTTACATTTAAACCAGCAGAAGTATCGCCAGTACGACTAATGCGGAAAGTGCCTGCCTTCACCGTTCCTGAGAGTAGTTCGGTGGCTGTGGGATCAATAGCGCTAATGCTGACAGAGATACCAGTAGTACCACCATTACCGCCTGGATTGGTAGTACCGCCATTACCGCCTGGATTGGTAGTACCGCCATTACCGCCTGGATTAGTAGTAGTGCCATTACCGCTATTAATGGCAGTTAAATTAACCTGAAATACCATATCGTTGAAATCAGAGTTAGCGCCATTGAAAGAATCTTCAAACGCAAATGTGTTGTCGCCCAACAAGCGGATGTGGTCAATATTATCGGAGTTAGCTTTGAGGTAGGGAAAGTAAGCCTGAAGTCCTGTACCCGGCTGATTATTGGTATTCTGACTTAAGAATTGTTCGATATTGCCATTGGCAATGATGAATGGTACCAAAAGTCCCCCACCATCTAGAGTTGTTGGCGATATCCCCTTATTGTTAAAGCTTAATACGCTTTGGCGAATAGCAGCTTGGGCATAACCCACCTCACCGGGAGTAATTGTCTTGCCAGTTGAGGGGTCGGTAACTGTACCTTGGGCATCATTGACTTTGTATAAACCGACGAAATCTTGATTAGCAAAGTCGCTGTTGAGGGTAAAGTTAGCGGAAAACTGACCGGAAAGACCACGCAAATCAATTATTTCCCCTTGCCGCTGTCCTTGCAATCCTGTCCCTACTGGGGCGGGAGTATTGGTTAACTGCATTTTCAGTCCTAAGTCGTTGAAATCTTTGTCGCCGCCTCCTTTCAAATCTTCCCAAGCTAAATTGAAGGTGCTGTTTCCCTGGTCTTCTACCCGCACATGGTCAAATTTATCTGAGTTGGAGGCGCTAAGGGAAAAGAATACATTGTCTGGAGTTTTCCCAGATTCTCTTTTAGCATCTACGTTATCCGTAGTATCGTTTGCGACTAAATAAAAGCCCAGGCGTTCCCCAGCTTTAAAGCTTAATTGACGGACAAAGTTGATCCCGGCAGCAGCTTTTTCCGATAATGAGGAGAAAATCACTCGTGATTGACTGAGGGCGGCTTCCGTGTAGCCTTGTTGACCTGGGGCAATACCGTTGACTGTGCCTTTGTCGTCAGAGACAACAAACACCCCGACTTCGTTGACAAACGCCGCTTCCCTTTGGGTTAGGCTGAACTGGATATTGGCACTGCTGCTACTAGCGCCGCCAATAGCAAAAATATTGCTTAGACCGTTACTGTCGTTGAAACTCAATTTATTGATGCTGGCTTGGGATGAGAAGTCCTGACTATTTAGGTCTGCCATACTTGGTAGAAATTTATCTGAGAGAATAAGAAATCTCAGAACCCTACTGGTATTGTTCCCAAGAATCGCTATCAACTAACAGTCAAATAACATTCAACTAACGTGCTAGTAAAGAAAAGCACAAGGTATCTCAAAGGCAGACAATACCTCTTAGCATAGGAATTGTAGGTTTAAATAGTTTTTGCACTTCACCTGTGCCAAATCCCAAATTGCTATGACGACGCAAACAGTATCTGCACCAGAAGTTTATCAAGGTCAGTTTGGCGAATTTACAATAAATGAAGGCGATCGCACTGGCGTGATTATCTATCGTACTGGGTTAATGGTAGCCGCACTCAGCTTTGCTCTTGGCAGCGCTTTGATTTTGTTCAACAACAACCCAACTACCATCCAAGCAATAACCCCTTTTTATACCTGTTTCAGTCTTGCTCTGGGTGTAAGTTTACTTACCATTCATATATATCTTGCACCGCTGCACCGACTTTTACAGGTTTTCTGGCTGATTGGTAGCATTGCCTCATTTGTACTAGGGCATTTCGACAGTCAACCTTTTGCTGTTACCGTTTACACTCAACCATTGACTTTATTCGGCGTTGGTTTCACCTTCGTAGCTTTGACAGGCATATATTTTAAAGAAGCTTTTTGCTTCAATCGTCTGGAAACTAAGGTATTAACTTTCACAGTGCCATTACTGCTGCTGGGACATTTGGTAGGTGTTTTGCCAACTCAGGCGGAACGAGTTTTATTAGGACTGTGGGCGATTTTGTTTCTGGTATTTGCCATCCGTAAAGCTGTGCAAGCAATTCCTCCGGATATCGGCGATAAATCTGTGTTTGAGTATCTGAAAGCACAGCGCACAGCAAGAGCGTAAAAACAGCTTAATGCCCAGGAAAAACCGCCAAAGTCAAAAAATACCTAAAATCCGGCTGATAAAACGCCAAGAAATTTGGACACTTACGGCGCAGGGATGGGTGATAGCGATCGCTTTGATCGCTTCTGTGATGTTTTTCAGCATTACTCATTTATACCCATTTCTCGCTGTAACTTCCCCCATGAAAGCAGATGTAATGGTTGTCGAAGGATGGCTAACAGACTACGCACTAGAACAAGCATTTGCCGAATTTAAAAGCAATTCCTATCGGCAAATATTTACTACAGGAGGTCCCGTAGAAAGAGGAACCTATCTAGCTGAATACAATAATTTTGCCGAAATTGCCGCTGCTAGCTTAAAAAAGATGGGTGTGCAACCCGAAAAAGTGGTAGTTGTGCCTACGCCAGATGTGATTAAGGATCGTACTCATGCATCTGCTGTGGCGTTTCGTCAATGGCTATTAAATACAAATTTACAGTTAGAATCAATAAATTTGTTAACCTCTGATGCCCATGCCCGCAGGAGTTGGTTAATATATCAACAAGTACTCGCTCCTAAAATCAAAGTGGGAGTAATTGCCGCCAAACCACAGAATTACGATCCAAACAAATGGTGGGTTTCTAGTGAAGGTGTGCGAACAGTTATTTCTGAAATTATCGCTTATATTTATGCGCTGTTTGTAAATTGGAGATAAAACACATCTAAATAATATCCAAGTTGAATGTGTAACAGCTGATTACTTCCCCAAAATATTTAATAATGCTTGTCGATAAATCTTTAGACCTTCTGCATTCAGATGGTCGCCATCAGTTGTTAAATTATTTTTAAGAACATTATTTTCATACAATGGTGCTACACCTTCGGCGACAACTGGCACTTTTTCTGTTGCACCAACTTGATTCATCACAGCATTGATTTGTTCGACTTTAGCGAGTGGAGCTGATAGAGTTGGATCTTGGCTAGCGGCAACTGTTGAGTAAAAAGCAGGAATGAGAAAAATCTCTTTAGTTCCTGATGTTCTCACAAGAGCGATCGCCTCTTTCAACTTTTTGCTAAACTCCTCATCACTAAGTTGATACCAAGCATCATTTCCCCCAACAGCAATAATTGTTTTGTCACATTTCACCTTGGTAGGAATTAAACGTTGCAATTGTTGCACCAATGAGATTGTACTCAAACCATTAATTCCAAAATTAAAATTACCCTCTCCCAGGGTATTTCCTAGTTGAGCAGAAATAGAATCGCCAAACAAACAGCCTGCGAATTGCTTACCTTCGGTTGCATATACCTGATATTGAAGTTCAAGTTGCCATAAAGGTGAAGAACTTAAATTATCTTTTGGTGTCGGAGCAGATGAACCAAAAAATAACTTTGATTTGTTGAGTAAATCTAAAGTTGCTGGCACATCAACGACTAATCTGTCACTTGGATAAGCTTCCAAAAAGCTAATTATACTTAAACCTTCTGGCGATGAGGCTCCTATGAGCAGAGCAGATCGTAGTGCTGGTATACCTGCTTGATCACGACGTGCGATCGCTTTGGAAGCACCATATAAAAATAGTTTGCCAAGTTGTGAGTCTACCAGCTTATTTAAAGCCACAATATCCAGAGATTTTTTCACCTGAAGTGCCTCTTGTAACTTTTCTTGCTGCTTATTATTTAAGTAGCCTAAAAAAGATTGCAAATCAGAGGAAACTTTTTTTGTCTCAGCATATTTACGTATATCTGCCACCGGCAGCGATTGCTCAAACAATCCATACCTGACAACAATTTTATCAGCCGCAAAACTACGAGATGAACCAAGAATACTATCCAGAAGTAAAAATATTAAGCAACCAGATAGGCATAAAAGAAGACGACAAAAATATTTCATAACTGAAGATAGTAGCAACGACTTTGGCGATTTTTTACTGTCATGCAGAAAAAAATACCATTTATCTACTCTATTACCTACGATTGGGTGAGATTTGAAATTGTCATCACCCCCTACCCATAAATAGATAAACCTATTTTGGGAATAATCAACTAGTAGGTGTGGAGATGGGAAAGTGGGAGAAGAACGTGCATATTGGCTGGCTTGGTCGCAAATTGCTGGAATTGGTCCAGTATTGCTGCAAAGGTTGCAACAGCATTTTGGCACACTGGCAGCGGCTTGGGAAGCACGTCAGGCTGAATTAGGGGAAGTGGAGGGTTTTGGTTTTCAAACGCTGGAAAAAGTGGTAAAACAGCGATCGCATTTGCATCCTGAACAACTACTTATCAAGCACCAGCAGGAAAATCCTTATTTTTGGACACCTGCTGATCTAGATTATCCCCGTTTGTTGCTAGAAACTCCCAGTCCACCGCCGATTTTATATTATCGCGGTGAAGTGGACTTGCAAGAAAATCTCGGACAAAAACCGCTAGTTTCGATTGTCGGAACACGCCAACCCACAGAATATGGGATTCGTTGGACTCGTCAAATTAGTACAGCTTTGGCGAAAAATAACTTTACAGTTGTTTCTGGGATGGCGGAGGGAATTGACACTGAAAGTCACTTCGCCGCCATGAAAGCTGGTGGACGCACACTTGCAGTTTTGGGTACCGGTGTAGATGTCATTTATCCACATAAAAATCGCGATTTGTACAAGCAGATTTTGACGGCTGGGTTAGTCTTGAGTGAGTACAGCGCAAAAACGCCACCCGCTCGCACTCACTTTCCCCGTCGCAATAGAATAATTGCAGGTTTGACTCGCGCCGTATTGGTGATAGAAGCACCGATTAAATCTGGCGCATTAATTACAGCTGACTACGCAAATGAATTTGGACGAGATGTTTATACATTGCCTGCTAGACTGGATGACCAGCCATCCCAAGGGTGTTTAAAATTACTCAGCCAAGGAGCTACGCCAATTCTCAAGGAACTAGACGAACTGTTAAAAATGCTGGGAGCAGTACCAAAACTTGATGTAATTGAAACTTCACCCACACCGCAGCAGTTAACTTTGCCTGATTTATCACCAGAACTCCAGCAAGTAATGAATGCTATTTCCTCAGAGTCTTTGCCTTTTGATTTTATTATCCAACAAACGGGGATGAATGCTGGCTCCGTTTCCAGCGCTTTGCTACAGTTAGAACTTATGGGTTTAATTTCCCAATTACCGGGAATGCGATATCAACGGGTAATTGGTTAATTAAAAATGCAAAATAAAAAATAGACTTCTTGCTTTTATCGGCAATATTGCCAAAACAAACCACAGATAACCACAGATGCACACAGATTTTTATCGGTGTTTATCTGTGTGCATCTGTGGTTTAATCTTAAAAACATTGAATAAATGCATTCTTATCTAATGAATAAAGAACAATTAGCAATCCAAAATATAAAATCAAAAATTGAGATGAATATTTATCTTTGAGGATAATACTGAGGATTGATTACAGGGTACTGATAACCGTTTGTAGGCATAGTACTTCCCATGCCGGTCGGTGGAGGATACATGAGTGGGGACTGATAACCCCTTAGGGGTGCAGTGCTTCCTGTAGTGTTGGGTAGAGGCGGAGTCATGACTGGCGATTGATAATTACTCACAGGCGGAGTGCTTCCTGTAGTGTTGGGTAGAGGCGGAGTCATGACTGGCGACTGATAATTACTCACAGGTGGAGTACTTGTCGTAGAGCTGGATACTCCATTTTGGCTAAATTGTTGGTAAGCCATACCAGAAATTGCGCTTATGAGTTTTTCGGCGCGAGGATCGTTGTTGGGACGTTGTACCATAACTGCGGCTATATAGCGCTTTCCGGTTGGCATATCAACTAAACCGGCATCCGCTAGCATTGTACCAATATCGCCAGTTTTGTGAGCTATGGATGCGCCCGGTCCCAAACCAGAGGGTAGGAGAGTGTCTTTCTCGGTGTGGCGCATGATATCGAGCAGCCGATCGCGCGATCGCATACTCACTAAATTCCCCTGATTCACCATCGCCATCAAACTCCCCAATTCTTTGGGACTGGTGGTGTTTGTACCTTGCAAATCCGGAAGTTGATTGCGAATAACGGTGGTTGTCAAACCCCAACTGCGGAAACGCTGATTTAGCGCTTCTATGCCACCTAGTTTGGCAATCAGCATATTTGTAGCTGTGTTATCGCTGATTGTAATCATTTTCGTGGCAACTTCCAGCGTAGTGTACTGGCTTCCCACGGGTTTATACTGCATATTTCCGGAACCGCCAGCAACCATCTGTTGCTCCATAGTCAGCGTTTCATCCAGGCGAATTTTCCCATGATCTACATCCTGGAAAAAGGCAACAAGAATCGGTAATTTAATAGTGCTAGCTGCGGGAAAACTTGCGCCAGCATTCACATCCACGTAAGCGCCACTATCCAAATCTACCAAGAAAACTCCTGGTGTGAGATTTGGATTTGTCGCCGCCAAATTTTGTACAGTACCCTTCAAGGAGGTGATTTCCTGAGATAAATATAAACCGCCGCCAGCAGCAACTTGGGCATTCTGCGTAGATTCTAGCTGCGTTTGCTCAACATTATTAGTATTAGACTGCGCCGAGGAAGCTGTGTTAATGCGACTTGCAGGATCTAAGACTGACAGCAGCGTACCAACGATCGCGCCAATTCCAACTCCGACAATCAACAACCGCATCGCATACAACAAGGATCTTGCCATTGGCTTTAACCTTGTTTTGCGCGATCGCCCCTTGGGCGGCTCCCCTTGGGAGTATCGCCTGCCTGTTTTTGATACCACCTGCTTCCGCATTGGTTTTACGTTCGCACCGCTAGGTTTGAATGGTGGAATTCTCCCCTTCACAGCAGTTGGCATTACTAACCCTGGTCGTGTCTTCGGCGCAGCAGAAGGGGTGAGGGTTGTACTGACAGTACTTTTTTGACGCGATCGCTCTTGGTTCTTTTTCTGTTTATTTTGTCCTATTTGTTGCACTTTACGCGGACGTTGGCGGCGGTTGCTGGGTTGACGCCGCGAGAAAGCTGTTAGTTTGTCACTCGACTCTGACACTGCTACTCCTTGTGACCCACTTGCCTTTTTTCTTACTGACTCCCGACCCAAAACTTATTTAGACACTTTAATACTGAAATCATTTTCTGCCACTAAGTAGCATTTTTGTGTTTATTTTAAGCTTTATTCATGATTTTGGGGGGATGATTCTGTACTGTATATGGTAAACGATGAATTACAAGTTTTCACGCTTGCTCTGACTCCTCATCGCCCATTCTACCTGCCGCAAAATACCTCGCAGCATAGCTACTTCCCTAGTTTGTAAGTGAGCGCGATTGTACAACTGTCGAAATTTTTCCATGCGGCTAGCTGCGGTATGCGGATAAATATAACCAACTTTCAACAAAAGTGATTCTAATTGCTGGTAGTATCCTTCCACAACGTCCAAAGGTGCTAGTTCAGTTTCGCTTATGGTTTGAGTGTCAAGTTGCTTTACACTTTGTGCCAGTTCATAACAGCAAATTCCCACTGCACTAGCCAGATTTAGCGATGGATAAATAGAACTGCTGGGAATGCAAACAAATCTCTGAGCATAATTTAATTCTTCATTAGTTAATCCCCGGTCTTCCCTACCAAAAATCAACGCTGATGGTATTCCCGGCTCATCGAGTAACCAGGGTAGTGCATCGCGGGGGTTTTCTAAAGGCGTTTTCCAATCACGCACACGAGCCGTTGTGGCGATCGCTCGTACACATCCCTGCAATGCTTCTAACAATGTCGGTACTAATACCGCAGATTCTAAAACATCCTGGGCATGAACAGCCATTTGAAGAGCTTCCATCCCCAAAGGGTCACATTGAGGATTGACTAATACAAGATGATGTAGCCCGAAATTTTTCATTACCCGTGCTACAGACCCCACATTCATTGGACCAGCTGGTTCTACCAACACAATTCTTAACCAGTCCAATTCCATTTTGTGCCTCGCGTTCTGCCTGTATAGTGTCCTGATACTCATTGTAGCTGTGCAGGTGAAACGCATTTAATTTCCCGCCAAAGCGCAAAGTTATTCTTAGCATCATTGTCTCTACCCACGAAATCATTATCCATTCAACTTGATTTGTAATGATGTCGTAGCCTCACACATTAGACTTCTTGCATTCATTCCACGAGCTAGTGGATATGAAACCGCAGATAAACGCAGATAAAAACAGACAATTATTGACTTATGAAATTGGCGTTAGACCCAATCTGGGAACATAATACCCTGACAACTAATCAGACTGCAACAAAAAGGCTAATGCCTAAATCGGGGTATAAGAAACTATAAAATAATTTTCCTGATTTTACTTGTAAAAAAAAGACTTAAAATTGCTAATTCCTTAAGTCAATAACTGATTACTGTAGCAATAATGCGCTTATAATCCAAAGATAATTTTCTTTGTGCAAATACAACTTACAAATCGCTGTAATTATTAATTATTTTTAAAACTCAACGATAAAAGCAAACTTGACTGTTAATATTGCTGAGTAACAATTTACTACCTTAGGGTAATAAAAGATGAAAATTAGCGCACGTAATGCTATCAAAGCTACTGTAAAAAAAATTGAGCCTGGGTCTATCAACACGGAAGTAGTATTAGAAATAGCACCTGGAGTAGAAGTAACTGCAATAATTACAAAACATTCAGTGGAGACGCTGGGTCTTGCAGAAGGTAAAGAGGCTTATGCAGTCATTAAATCAACCGATGTAATGGTTGCTGTTGATTAAATAGCTTTATGAGCAATAAATTATTCTGAGCCATCTAACAATCATTACCGTATATTTACGGAAGACATTCATTTGCCAAACTGCTTAACTTTAATATGTTTGTTTCCGTGAAAATAACGAAGGTCAAGGTATGAAAGTTAGCGCTCGGAACGCTCTTAAAGGAACAGTGAAAAAAGTCATTCCAGGAGCGGTGAATACAGAGGTAACGCTCTTAATAGCACCTGGAGTAGAAGTTACGGCGATGATTACAAAATCCTCAGCAGAAAGTCTTTACATTTCCGAAGGTAAGTCAGCTTATGCAGTGATTAAATCATCAGATGTAATAGTCGCTGTTGATTAAAAACTTCGCGACTTGCAAGGAAATGCAAGTCGCTTTTTTATATAAAAAAACTAGTTTAATCAGCCATATTATAGTATTTCTCACTTCGAGAAAATACAAATCTCTATTCTTCTGACATTATTTAAATTCCTTAATTATTATTCAAACTTGAAATAAAACAACGGTTTTTCACTCTTTAGCAATAGCAATATCGTTCGATTTAATCAGTGCATATGCTTCTGTTCCCTCGTATAGCTCCAAATCATCTGCGGCTGCTGTAGTAATAACTGATGTTAACTCGACTTCGTGAATCACCTTTAACGTTACCTGACTACTAACTTCTCCGCGAATAACTTGTTTAACCACACCTTTGAGGATATTGCGAGAGCTAACTTTTAAAGCTTTCTTTTGAGTACTAAATTCTATCTGTGGAGTGTCAGCATTTTTCTTCTTTGTCTGCTTGGTTGGTATGGGTGCTGACGGTGGCGAGGAGTCCGTATTTAGACCACGCACTAGTTCCCGCAAAATCTCAGTTTTGGTGCGCTGAGAGTTCTGACAGAACTCTTCGAGAATTTTCCGTTCCTCGTCAGATGTTTGAAAAGTAATCCATCCTTGTTCTTTTCTTGGCATAACTACACCAACCTTGTTGGCAATCTCCGACTTGTACTGATACTATGCTACCAAGCGTGAATTTTAAGCAAAACATTTGCTTTTAGCATTTGACCATGAAAAGACGACTTCTGGCTTTGATTAGCATAGCAGTTGCTAGCTAATCAGTGGTAATTAACTTACCGTTGCTAACTTTATCTTCTGTAGTAGCACAGTCCAACGATACCCTGTCAAAGGCAAATCGCTAATTGAAGGTCTGTTTGTTGCTACCCTGATTTTACCTTTAACAGTCGTCGCTTTTATCCTACTAGTACAAGAAGGCAGCTATGCTGAAGGAATATTGCTTGTAGAGACAGCTTTTTAAGCTTTTTCAACTGGATAGTTACTTCTACCACGCTGCGCTAGCTTCTGTCTGCTTCCCAAAATAGTAATAAACCGCCGATAAAAACCACCAGGAAAGCGACAGGAAATATGTTTCCATTTACTATTGCTGAAGTAAATACCGCTGCAATTAAACTGATTCCGAAGACGATAATTACTAAACCTAAAGATTTTCTAACCATATATTAAAAAAAGATTTGAAATATTTATGAAAGTCCCAGCAGCAGGCAGAGAAGCTAGAGATATAATTAAACCCTTATATTTCCTATCTGGTTTAGATTAAGCGTAAACATTATCAAATTGAAATGGTAACATCCAATCAGCAGCTTTTGAAATCTGGAAACCTGTATTTTAATTGTGCAATTTTAAAGATACCTGAAAGAAGATATGCGACTTTGTATAATCAATGTCTTTTTGCAAAAAAATATTTCATTAATTCCCAAATGTTTTAGTTTCCAATGTAATTAAAAATTACACTTTTCAGCGATTTTAATGTAAATAGAATACACCTCACCCCGCCGTTAACTGCTACCCTCTACGAGCGTAAGGAGAGGGGATGGGGGTCAGGTTCGAGACTGGTACATTCAATTAAAAATTGCTGTAATTTAATAAATTTACGGCAAAAAAAAGCTTGATAATGAGTATTTAAAACCATAGATACACAAGGATAAACACAGATAATTCAACTTGTTCACGCCTGTGTTTTTAGAAACCAACCTAACGTTGCCAATCCTAAGAAGAATGGTGTCAACCAATCACCCCACCGTACATAAAAAGTTTGCGTTTGCCGAGGATAAATTTTTTCGGCATGAGTTTCGTAGGTGTTATGTCGAGATATCCACAAAGTTCTGCCGTGAGGATCTACAAAAGCTGAATATCCAGTATTAGTCGCGCGCACTGTCCATCTATCAGTTTCAATTGCCCGCATGATATCTTGGGCATGGTGCTGAGCCGGCATAGAAGCGCTGTAATGAGCATCGTTAGAAGAGCTTAGTATAAATTGCCCACCCGTCGCAGCTTGATGACGGAATAGCTGGGAAAAAGCAGATTCGTAACAAATACCCACAATAGCACGACCAAAAGGTGTGTCAAAAACCTGATTTGATGAGCCGGGAACTTGGTGTTCGTCTAGAGGTGACAACCGCTGAATAATACCGCCTAAAATTTCCTCAAAGGGAATATACTCGCCAATAGGCACTAGCTTTGTTTTGTCGTAACGACTAAAAATTTCACCTTTACCAGTAAAGGTAAACAAGCTATTTGTATAGCTACGTCCCCGTTCTCCAAAAGCGCCAATCCAAGCAATTACGGCTTTTTCCCGCACTGCTGAAACAAAAGAAGTATCTGTTAAGTCCCGCTGAAAAAAAGGCAAGGCTCCTTCTGGGGTTAAAACTGCATCTACACCTTGATTTGCTAATGTTAAATATCCAGTGGTGTAGCCTTCAATAGCGCGACGAAAACCTTCTCTATAAAGTTTGATTTCGTTGGGAATATTTCCCTGAATAATCCCCACTTTCAATGCGGTTTCTGGTGGTTGTACGAGGGGACGGCTGTATAAGCTAAAACCGATTAAATGAAGAGTGATTAATAGTGCGCTGGCGATCGCTAAATAAGGATTAACGAACCGCAGAGGCACTCTGAAGCCAGCGCGTTGCGTATTTTCCACTTGTTGTAGCGAGGAGCGCGACACAGAGGAAATGCTCTCTGCGCGTCTGCGGTTTATCCACGCTTCTGCGATGAAGCCATTCACGGCGACAATAGCCGCTGTCACCGCACTCGGTCCGGAGAGTTGACCCAGGTGTAAAATTACAAGATTATGCGGACTTTGGGTGTAAGAAAGAGAACTCCAGTAAAGAGAGCCATTACTCCAAACTGTTTCTAAGCCACACCAAAGGGCTGTGCCAATGAGAACGCGAATAAATGCATTTTGGATGAAAGTTGCCCTCATGGCGATCGCCCAAACTGCGACTAATGCAGATCCCCACAGGCTGATGAATGTCCAACAGAAGAGGGCTATTCCCAAACTCGCCAACCAAGGAACGCCCATCCAAGTCATGGGATGAATTCCGGTAATCCAGGATAGGGCGAGACCGTGATAACCAATACCCCAGGCTAGGGCGAGAAAAAAGGGAGGGGGAGAGTGG
>CAXTNZ010000095.1:0-23375 GCA_964245695.1 uncultured bacterium
GTTCATAAACGCCCGATGGTGCGCCTGGGAGGAGTTTCTATCTTCGCAGGTACTATAATTTCTCTACTAATTGTTTGGTGGTTGGGCGGATTTGGACATCTGCCTCCGGAAAAAGAATGGCAAATTTGGGGAGTTACCTTAGGCGGTGTTGGCTTTTTTATGATTGGTTTAGCAGACGATTTGTTAAACTTATCTCCCCTGACTCGCTTAGTCATGCAAGTTATCGTTGCTGCTGGTGCATGGAAAGCCGGCGTAAGCATAGATTTTGTTAGTATTCCCACAGTCGGTATAGTTCACCTAGACTGGTTGAGTTTACCTATCACCGTTATTTGGTTGGTGGGAATGGTAAATGCGATTAACTGGATTGACGGTTTAGATGGCTTAGCGGCTGGGGTGTCAGGAATTGCCGCTATAGTTATGTTAGTAGTAGCGTTGTTTATGCGGCAACCCGCAGCAGCCTTAATTGCCGCAGCTTTAGCCGGTGCGTCGCTGGGATTTCTCCGCTATAATTTCAACCCCGCACAAATATTTATGGGAGATGGCGGAGCTTATTTTATGGGATTCACCTTAGCATCTGTCGGTGTAATTGGTCTAGTGAAAATCCCTGCTTTCACCGCCGTTTTATTGCCTTATCTCATTCTTGCTGTGCCGATTGTTGATATGTCAGCCGTGATTTTGACACGACTGCGGAAAGGCAAATTACCTTGGGTTGCGGATGGACACAGCCATCTGCATCACCGACTGCTAAAGGCTGGTTTGTCCCACAGATTGACGGTTTTATTCATTTACTCTTTAACTTTATGGGTGGGAAGTTTGGCGTTAGCTATTGCTGGCGTACCCAGTGGTATCGCTTACGCCTGTGCTACCACCTCTCTGCTAAGCTTAATCAGCTGGAGAGTTTGGAGATACGCACAGCAAAGGTAAAAGTAAAAAGTAAGAAGGTAAAAGAAATACACTAAGATAAACGTCTTTTTTTTGCCTTTTACCTTCTACCTTTTGACTTTATAAGATGAGTGCAGAAATTATTTGTGTTGGTACTGAATTGCTGTTGGGAGATATCCTGAACAGTAATGCTCAATTTTTAGCGCAACAATTAGCGCAGCTAGGAATTCCTCACTACTATCAAACGGTGGTGGGAGATAATCCAGAACGGTTGAAACAAGTTATAGAAATTGCTATTTCCAGAGCGCAAATTTTAATTTTTACTGGCGGACTTGGTCCAACACCAGATGACCTGACTTGCGAAGCGATCGCCGATTTTTTTAGTGTACCTTTAGTAGAACGCGCCGACATCATCGAAGATATTACTCGTAAATATGCTTTGCGCGATCGCATAATGACTCCCAGCAACCGCAAGCAAGCTTTAATTCCTCAAGGTGCAGAAATTTTACCTAATCCCACCGGCACAGCACCGGGTATTATTTGGCAACCACGTCCAGAATTAACAATTTTCACCTTTCCCGGTGTGCCTAGTGAAATGCACCGGATGTGGGAAGATACAGCAGTGCCTTATCTCAAAAGCCAAGGCTGGGGCAAGGAAATTATTTACAGCCGGATGTTAAAGTTTTGGGGCATTGCTGAATCTGCTTTGGCGGAGAAGGTCGCGACGTACTTGAATTTACCTAACCCAACGGTAGCGCCTTATGCCGCAAAGGGGGAAGTACGTTTACGAGTTTCTGCGAAAGGTGGTTCACAAGCAGCAGCACAGGATTTGATTGCGCCTGTAGAGAAACAACTTAGAGAAATTGCCGGATTAGATTATTACGGTGCCGATGATGACACTCTTGCCTCAGTGGTGGGTGAGTTGTTGCGTGCTGCGGGGGAAACCCTTTCCGTAGCAGAATCTTGCACTGGTGGCGGACTGGGGCAAATGTTGACGGAGATTTCAGGTAGCTCTGAATACTTCTGGGGTGGGGTAATTTCTTACGACAACTCGGTGAAAGTTAATTTGTTGGGGGTGAACTCGGAAGATTTAGCTAAGTTTGGGGCGGTAAGTTCTATTGTGGCAGAACAAATGGCGGTGGGAGTGCGATCGCGTCTTTCGACAACTTGGGGATTGAGTATCACCGGTGTTGCTGGACCTGGTGGGGGAACAGATACAAAGCCGGTGGGTTTAGTTTATATCGGTTTAGCGGGGTCTAATGGCGAAGTGGAAAGTGTTGAGTATCGTTTTGGGGCAATGCGGGGTCGGTCTTTGATTCGTCACGTCAGCGCGTGTACAGCGTTGGATAATTTGCGGCGCAAGTTGTTGACGCGGTAGGGAATAAACTCGGTTTCTGAAATACGTTAAAATGTCATACAAGCTTATGACAAAAAATGCTATGCGAATCAATGCCCGATTAGATGAGGAGTATGCTCACAAACTAACTTACATTCAAAAGCAGACTAATCAGCCAGTAACGGATGTGATTAAGTCTGCTATTGACTTGTACTATCAGCAGCTTCAGCAGCAGAAACCGCTAGATTTATTGACACAAACTGGTTTTATTGGGTGTGGTGAAGCAGATCCTAATTTGTCTGTAAACTATAAGTCAAATTTGAGAAATAATTTGAAAGATAAGTATGATTATCGTTGATACGGGCTTTTGGTTAGCTTTAGCAAATCGAAATGACTCGTACCACACTCAAGCAATAACAGTACTTGCCAATGTCAAAGAACCTTTGATTACAACTTGGGCTGTCGTTACAGAAACTTGCTATCTACTGTTAACAACGATGGGGAACCAAGCTCAAGTTAATTTTATAAATAACTTATCTGTAGGGGTATTTACAGTTTTTGATTTGCAACCGCATCATGGTAAACGCATTTGTGAACTAATGCAAAAATATGCGAACTTGCCAATGGATCTTGCCGATGCTTCGCTAGTGGTTTTAGCAGAACATTTGGGGCATCGAAGAATTTTGTCGATAGATTTCAGAGATTTTAATGCTTATCGATGGAAAAATCACCAACAAAAATGAAAATCTGATGCTGTTGAATGGTTGAGGGGTGTAGTGAAAGCGATCGCTCTTTGGGGTAATGGTCAAATTATCAGGTATTTTTTCTCAGCTAGTGGATGAATTTTTGTAAAGATTTGGATAGGTTCTGTATAAACTGGTACGCCGGAAACTGATAAGTAAACAGAGGTGATATTCAAAGGTGATCTTGGTTGTATGCCACATCAGTTGGAAACTAAGCGCTTGTTATTACGTCCTTTCAGCATGGATGATGTAGATGAAGCTTACACTGTTTTGGACGGTCATCCTGATGTGTGGAAGTACAATCCTGGCTACCAACACACCTTCGAGCAACGGGCTGCCATTATTCAGAGATTAGCTGAAACTAATGATCCTGAAGAATGTGGGACACTGGCAGTCGTTCACAAAGATACTAAACTCTTCATAGGCTATGTGGGCTTACAGTTGTACGTGCTACCTCGACAACCGTTGGCTACACCAGAGGTAGAATTGTACTACAAGTTAGGTCGCTCTTACTGGGGGCAAGGATATGCAACTGAGGCTTGCATAGCTATGATTCGATTTGCCTTTGATGAAATGCGATTAATGCGTATAGTAACTATCACAGATAGAGATAACACGAATTCAATCAAGCTATTGCAGCGATTAGGAATGCGTCTTGAAGCTGCACCCCCACGATGGGTTGATTTGTTAATGGCAACGCTCTTGAATGACCAAGTGTAGCCAGAGGCTTTCCTACCTGTAGGTATCAAGAACGCGATGCTCCTTTATCAGCCGCCTTGTCCTATCGGACACGCTACGCGAACGGCGATCGCCTCTTTTTCAACCAGTCAAGGCTTAAAAATTCTTCCTCATCAACTTCTGTAAAAACGCATTTAGCCTACGTAGGTGGAGAGAAGGCAAAGAAGCGGAGGTTACAGCCATCTTCGGGGCTTCGTTCGTATAGCCTCAGATTTCCAGGCTGAAGGCGCGGCTATTGGCGATCCCGTAGGTTATCATCAGCACAACCTATCAAGGGATGGTTGCAAGATTCTTTACATTTTGTTACAAGAGTACAAATAACTTCTATAAACGCAAAACCAAATGTTCGGCGGACTTACTGGTTTAAAAGATCCAAAAGGCACCGATTGGGGAGAGCGTATGCTCAACAGTGTTGCCAGCCAAACGATTCGCCATCTGTTTACCCAAAGCGAGTCAGTAGAAGTCTTTGTGCGCTGCTATCCCTCCAGCAAACTGTTGCAAGGCAGCATTGATAGCTTTAAGATGAGCGGTCGTGGTGTGGTAATTCGTAAAGATTTCCCAGCAGAAGAGATATCCGTAGAAACCGATGCTGTTTCCATTGATTTTAGCTCGGTTTTGGGTGGTAAATTAACTCTCAAGCAACCAACTCAAGCGATCGCTAAAGTAGTTTTGTCAGAAGCGGGTATTAATCAGTCTTTTAAGGCAGAACTGGTGAAAAAGCGCTTGCTGAACCTCACTTTACCTGTCTTAACTGAATTATCTGGCGGTAAACCAGTCTCTTTTCCAGAAATTCAGGTAGAGTTATTGCCAGAAAATCGTCAGCGGATTTTGGCAAAGGCAGATTTAGGTGACGGTGAACTTGTACCGATGAATATGGTTGTAACTATAGCCGTGGAAAGGCGGCGGCGTGTTTCTTTCAAAGACCCACAAATTGAACTTGAAAAAGTGCCACAAGCGCAACGGGAAATATCTAGAAGCTTGAGTATGGCGCTGGTAGAAATTTTAGATAATATGGTCGATTTAGATCGCTTTGACTTAGATGGAATAAAAATGCGGCTCAACCGCTTAGAAACTGAGGGTAAACAGTTGATTTTTAGTGGCTATGCCGAAATTGAGCGCATCCCACGTACTGGCTAATTTGAAGGGGCAAAGAGACTCTGACAATTCATGGGCAAATAAATGCCGCCTGGATTATTCTAGGCGGCACTTTAATTGTTTGGGTTGGGAAAATTTTAGATTTTAGATTTGAGATTGAATCCAAAATTAAAAATCGATTTAGCGCCCAACGCCGATATATTGGAAGCCAGCGCGTACCATTGTTTCGGGATCGAGGAAGTTGCGACCGTCAATCATAACCGGGTGGAGCATCAATTTTGCCATCTTGGCGTAGTCTAGAGTGCTGAACTGCTGCCATTCGGTTACGAGTACTAAAGCATCGCAGCCGTCAGCCAGCCGTTCCGCATCGGTTTCTACCAACACGCCCGAAAGACCATGACGCATTCCTGTTTGCGAAATAATCGGGTCGTATGCCTTAACTTTGGCTCCGAGTCGGTTCAACTGCTCAATTAAGTTGAGTGCGGGGGCGTCGCGCAAATCGTCGGTATCAGGCTTAAAGGTCAAACCGAGTAATCCGACGGTTTTGCCTTTGAGGATTTTCAGGGCTTGTTGGAGTTTTTCCAGGGCAATTAGGCGCTGACGTTCGTTGACGCTGACGGCGGCTTTGAGCAGTTGAGCTTCGTAGCCGTAGTCATCAGCGGTGTGAACGAGGGCAGCAACATCTTTGGGGAAGCAGGAACCACCCCAGCCGATGCCAGCTTGCAAAAACTTGTTACCAATACGGGAGTCTAAACCGATGCCTTTTGCTACTTGGGAAACATCAGCACCAACGCGATCGCAAATATTCGCAACTTCATTAATGAAACTAATTTTGGTCGCCAAAAAAGCATTAGCGGCGTATTTAATCATTTCTGCTGAGCTGAGGTCTGTTGCCAGCACTGGCACTTGAGGTAAAGATTTATCCTCAGCAAACTTGCGCTCGACAATTGGGGCATACAATTCTTTCATCATGGCGATCGCTTTTTGAGAGTTGCCTCCTAGGACAATGCGATCGGGGTTAAAGGTGTCGTACACTGCCGAACCTTCGCGCAAAAACTCTGGATTGCTGACTATATCAAACTTAGCTGTAAACTCAGGCAATTTCTCTTCACTCACCGCCCCACC
Source organism: uncultured bacterium (assembly GCA_964245695.1). Classification (GTDB taxonomy): domain Bacteria; phylum Cyanobacteriota; class Cyanobacteriia; order Cyanobacteriales; family Nostocaceae; genus Hassallia. The sequence goes on from CAXTNZ010000095.1 coordinate 5,920, forward strand.
TGCGGGAACTAGTGTTTTCTGGCGTTCGGCGATGCCATCCATAACAAGCATCCGCACCCAGTCACCTGAGCCAATGGGCACTGTAGATTTGTTCACGATGACCTTATAACCACCGTTAAGATTTGCGCCAATACCACGGGCTACAGCTTCTACATAACGGGTATCGCTTTCACCGGTAGGCAAAGGTGGTGTTCCCACAGCAATAAACAGAATTTCTCCGTGAGAAACGCCTGCACCGATGTCGGTGGTGAACTGGATATTCCCAGATTGAATGGCAGACTGCATAATTTCCGACAGTCCCGGCTCGAAAATTGGTGACTGCCCAGACTTCATTAACTTGACTTTTTCTTCGTTATTGTCTACACAAATTACATCATGCCCAATATGAGCCAAGCAAGCGCCTGTCACCAAACCAACGTAACCAGTACCAATTACACAAACACGCATTTTGTTTAATTCCTCGCTTTTTGGGGTTAGTAGTCAAAAAGAAGTTTTCGGCACAAAACCTACACACAGATAGAACACGCCACTACAGTACAAGCTACGGATAAGTCAGCACGGCAGTTATGATCGGATGGTAGTACACGAGCCGCCTCTAAGAAGCTTTGTGAGCCAAATCACCTTTGATGCGATCGCGGAAATCTTCTACAGTCAGTTTTAACCCCTCTTGCAAAGGAACGGTAGGTTCCCAATTTAACAAGGTTTTTGCCTTGGTGATATCGGGACGGCGGCGACGCGGATCGTCAGAAGGCAGAGGCTCGTGCTTTATCTGTGCATCAGGATTCACCAAGTTTTGCACAGCTTGCGCTAATTCAAGAATCGTGTATTCACCTGGATTCCCGATGTTTACTGGACCTACATAGTCGCTATTCATTAACCTGATAAATCCTTCCACTAAGTCGGAAACGTAGCAGAAACTACGGGTTTGCGAACCATCCCCATATACTGTCAAAGGTTTACCCCGCAGAGCTTGCACGATAAAATTACTTACTACCCGACCATCGTTTTCTAACATCCGAGGACCGTAGGTGTTGAAAATACGGACAACTCGAATATCAACTTTATTTTGTCTGTAGTAGTCAAATGACAAAGTTTCGGCGATTCGTTTACCTTCGTCGTAACATGAGCGTATCCCAATGGGATTGACGCTACCTCTATATTCTTCAGTTTGAGGATGAACTTCTGGATCGCCGTACACTTCACTAGTTGAAGCCAAGAAAAATCGTGCTTTCACACGCTTAGCCAACCCCAACATATTCAACGTCCCGATGACGTTGGTTTTCACTGTTTTGACTGGATTGTACTGGTAATGTACTGGGGACGCAGGACAAGCCAGATGATAAATTTGATCCACTTCTAACCGAATTGGTTCGGTGATGTCGTGGCGGATGAGTTCAAAGTATGGATTATCTATCCATTTGAGGATATTACGTTTATGACCTGTGTAGAAGTTATCCAAACAAATGACTTCATCTCCATTAGCCATTAGTCTGTCGATCAGATGCGAACCAAGAAACCCAGCACCGCCTGTCACCAAAATTCTCATAATTTCCTAGTTACTTACATATTTTTGCAGTAGCGTAGACGCGTTCGCGGCTTGTCGTCAGACCGAAGCGCTTGTTTTTAGAGTACCCAGCCTGATAACAAAAATAGAGCATGTATACGGGTAACTAAAAAAGTTTTGTTGGACTCGGCATCCTCTAGAAGCAATCAAGTTATATTTAAACTTGATTGCTTTACAATTCACTTAGCAAAATAACAAACATTGATTGCTTAACCTGGGCTTTTAGCCTATATTTTACAAAATCTTTAAAAATATAAAGTTTTGAAAATAAAGACTGGGGACTGGGGATTAGGGACTAGGTAAGAAGGTTATTTCCTATTTCCTATTTCCTATTTCCCATTAACCAGTACCCAGTACCCAGTACCCAATCCCCAGTCTCTAGCCCCTACACAGCAGCGGTAGTACTGGGAACTCCTGATGGCAGAACTGCTGTAGGATTGCGTTGGGGTTCGCCGAGCATGACAATAGAGCAGGTGAGTTGTCTAGCTAACTGGCTGGTGACATCGCTAATGGCTAACCCACCAGGAGGAGTGCGATTACGTATAAAAGGCAATACTACTAAATCATATAATCGTGCTGCCTGCAAAATTGCTTGGGCAACATTTTCATGGGCAATAATTTGAATTTCTGGTGGATTGGTCAAAGCTAATTTAGATACTAGTCCGGAGAGTTGCGATCGCCTAGAAGCGATTTTACTAGAACTCGTGCGCCGCTCGCACACATTCAACACAGTAACTTGTGCTTTAGGATTTGCTTCTGCCAGCATTTGGGCAAATTGCACCGTCTGCAATGACGGTGCCATGAGATTTTCCATTGGCACCAAGATGCGCTGAATTTTTTTCGGTGATTCTACTAAACGTGTAACCGCCACCGGACAATGTGATGCCCAGAGAACGCTATCAATCACATTACCAAATAAACGCGCTCTGAATCCAGTTCTTTTACCCCAACCCATAACAATTAAACTAGCCTTTTGTTCGCGAGCAGCTCTGCTAATTCCTTGAGCAAAGGCATCGTCAATTCGCAGCAATGGTTCTGCTTCTACGTCCAATACTCGACTTTGGGCTGTGGCTAAGGCGAGTAAACGCTCACTGCGTTGCAGAGAAATTTCTAACTGCGGTGCATCCATGTGAGCAGCAGCAGTAGCGATCGCTAATGGTACAATCCTGCCATGTTCTTGACGTGCTAATAATGCCGCCATTTCAATCAAATACTGCTGAGTTTGCGGATTGTAAACAGGTACAACTATAGTAAAATTACTGTCTGTTGGCTCAACTGCATGGTAAGGCGGCGTTGTTGACCTTTGCTCCTCAACACTGGAGTTCGTCAAACCAACAGCGAAGCGACTGGTAATCAACGGTCCCAAGGTTGATGTTACGAGCATTAAAACAACGGCACTGTCTAATACTGCTATCGGCAATAAACCAGCCCGATATCCCACTAATGTTGCGGCTAATGTTGCACCAACTTGGGGCAACGAGAGCGACCACATCGTGAGCATTTCCTGCCAGTTATAGCGGTAAATCAGTTTCGCCAAAAAAGCTGCTACAAATTTGCTAGCAATTAAACTAACTACAATAAAAAGTGTTAATTTAAGGGTGCTAAAGTTGCTGACAGCAGGCAAATTAATTAGTAAGCCGAGATTTACAAAGAAAATAGGAATGAACAGCACGCTGCCAACAAAAACTACCTTTTCTTTGACTGGTCCAGAGCCTACGGCATCATTTACCGCCAAACCCGCTAAAAAGGCTCCAACTATTTTTTCTACTCCAATCAATTGAGCGCCTACAGCGGCAAGAAACACCGAAAGCAGTATAAACAGAAATTGGTTTCCCTCATCGTCTCCAGACCGCCGGAAAAATTCTTTGCCTGCCCAATCAAAGCCAACCAGTACAACAATCGAGTAAATAATTAAGGAATTTAACAAGGTAATTAGCCCACCATAGCTAAATTCCCCAGCATGAACAGCTACACACAAAGATAATACTAGCAGTGCGCCGATGTTAGTAAAAATGGTGGCTCCAATTGTGACTGTGACGGCTTCGTTTTTTACTATTCCCAGGCGATTGATAATTGGATATGCCAATAGAGTATGCGAAGAAAACAAAGAGCCAATTAATATAGAAGCATTCCAGCCAAAGCCGAAAATGTGCCCGATTAAAATTCCTAGCACTAGGGGTATACAGAAGGTGAAGCTGCCAAACCCCAATGATCGCTTTTTCTTCCGGCAAAATTGCTCTATGTCTACTTCTAACCCTGCTACAAACATCAAGTAAACTAACCCGATGTCTGATAGCAAGTTGATGATTGGCGACTCAGGCTGGAATACATTCCAACCTAATGGACCAAGCACTACCCCAGCAAAAACCAAACCTACTAATCCTGGTAGTCTTAGCCGCTCAAACAGGATGGGTACGACTAAGATGACCACTAATAAAATGGCAAAGGGAACAATTGGTTCCTTGCCGAGAACTTGGTTCGTCGGTTCGAGAACAAGAACTTGTGATATGAGTTCCATAGGTAGGACTTGGGGGAGCGATGGTGAAGCGACAATTGCCCCAAGGCAATTGCGAGCGGGAATCAGGACTTACGCACTCGTCAAGGAATGAGTGGTAATTCTTTTTTGGGAGCACATCAAGAAGTTTCCCGAAGGCGTTTCGCTCAAGCTTACGCGCTCCAAATGAAGCGTAAGTTTGATGAATATAACTACAAAAGCCAGCAGTAACAAAAAATTAGAAAAACTTAGCTACACTATTTAGGCGATCGCTCGAATGATTTGCTCCTACCTATGGGTGGATTTGGCTCAAGATAAACCGCAAGCGATCGTAATCGTCTTTGAGCAGCACACTCAGAGTTCGTCCGGCTTTGATTAACCATTCTCTATCGGCTTTGCGTAACTGGTACACTTCGCGAATGGCAGCTGCGGTCAATGAGTCTACTGGCGCACCGTTTACAAAAAGCAATGTCCGCAAAAAATCTAGCTCTTCGGTGAATTTAATGATCGTTTCTGGTTCGCACCGATAAACAGCTTGATGAATTTGTGGGGGACGCGGTGGTAGATACTGATACACCCGATTGTTAGAACTTATAGTATGAGACGGCTGTTCAAATCCGACGATCGCCGCCCGAAACTCCGTTTTGAGCATGGCAAATATCTGGGGTTGTTCCTCTCGCAAGTCCTGCAACGACAACCCCAACGCCCTTGCCCTGTGTACGGAATCTATGGGCATTGTGGTAGCGTAATACACCAAACCATAAACTTGATTGCCCGATTCTTCATCCACAGAACAAACCCAGCTGCCAAAGGGCGGCATGGGGGGAAAGCTCAAATCTTCTGGTTCCAGACATTGTGCCAGAAATTCGGTAGTAGTAGTTTCGATCACCTCGGCAATGTGGTTAGGGTGGCGATCGCCTGTGGCAAACTGTGGTAGGGGAAGGCGCATAGTAGTCAAGAGTCATTTGTCAAGAGTCAAAAGTCATTAGCTATTTACGCTCTGACTAATGACTGTTGACTATTTACTCAGATCGCTTTTTTACGTTTGGCTGTAGTCTCGACAAGATCCAATTCACTCAGGCGAAAGGTAACTAACTTATCCCAGTTACCACCTTCAAACAGTACGGCTACCTTGCCATCACTCACCCGTTGCACGAGTCCAAGAGAGCGATAATAGGTATCTGCGGGATTCTTGACACGAACAGTTGCTCCTGGCAGGATCATGATTTTTACCTTCGCTTGTTTCCTGTTTCCTGTTAATAGCTTAATACTTGTCAGCAGTCCATAGTCAAAAGTCCATTGACCATTGACTAATATCTCTGCCTCTGTTGACGAAAATTTGCCACTGATTCTACTAGTCCCAGACAAATGAAGTTGGTTAGCATGGCGGAACGACCGTAACTCATCCAAGGCAGGGGAATCCCGGCTACAGGTGCTAAACCAACCGTCATCCCAACGTTAACAATCACCTGAAACACAATCATCGACAAAACGCCAATAGCCAACAACGAGCCAAAGTTATCTTTGGCGGTTTGGGCAATATGTAATAAGCGCAGACAAATAAAGCCGAAGACAAACAGCAATATCAAACAGCCAATAAAACCGAATTCTTCGCCCACGGCAGAGAAGATGAAGTCTGTATGCTGTTCGGGAACGAAATTCAGTTGGGTCATCGGACCCTTGTTCAGACCGGCTCCCCAAATTCCACCAGCACCAATGGCAATGCGAGATTGAATCAGGTGATATCCTGTGCCGAGGGGATCGGCATCGGGGTTAAGAAATGAGGTAATCCGACCTTTTTGATAATCTTTCAATACATGGTTCCAGACGAAAACTCCTATTTCGCCACCCAGCATGTTAAGACCCCATGCACCTATGCCACTGATACCAAATCGATGCCAAGGGAGAGTCAAAAAGCCAATCACACCCATAGCGACTGACCAAATTAACCCTAACGGTCCGAAAGATAGTTGGTTAAACAAAACTATCGGCTCTGATAAGGGCCAAGATGTACTAAACAAAATCGCGGCTACGATCGGAGAAATCAACAGTATCAACCAGCCTGGGTTAGCATTTCCCCAGTACAGCATCCCTAAAACGATCGCTCCAAATACCAATGATGTTGCTAAATCAGGCTGAATAAATACTAATGCCCAAGGAATGGCGGTGATTGCCAAAGCGCGGAAAACGTTATCTATTTGAGAAGCGGTGCGCTTGTGTAACAAAGCCGCTAGGGTGATAATCAACCCGATTTTGGCAAATTCCGAGGGCTGCACGGGAATGCCAGCGATACTAACCCACCGTTGTGCTCCTTTGGCGCTCTGACCAGCTACCATGACTGCAATCAGGCTAACATTGGTTAGTGTATAAGTTATCCAATGCCACTGAATCAAATTTTCGTAGCGGATGCGGGCAAGAATCAGCGCTATCACCGTACCAATACCACCCATGAGCCAGTGCCACCACCAGTCTGTTAGTGTCTGGTTCAATTCGGTACTTTTGATCATAATGCCGCCAAATATAGTGATGGCGATTGGCAAGCTAAATAACAGCCAGTCTGTGTGCTGCCAGGGTTTAACCCATTGCTGCGAGCGGATTTTTGGTACGGACTTTTTGGTGAGCGACCTTTTTAACAACATTGTGTGTGATTTTAGACTTTAGGTTTTAGATTTTAAATTTATTCAGCACTTGAAATCTGTATTCCCAGGTTGCAGCCTAGGAACCAGACAAAAATAAAATTTCTATGTCAGAGCAGCGACTGATACTTTGCCGGCGATGGTGAGGGCGATCGCATACAATGCTTTTGCACTAGCTGAATCTGGCTCACCTACAACAATCGGCACACCGCTATCACCGCCAATTCTCGTACAAATCTCTAGTGGCACGCACCCCAGCAACGGCACTCCCAACTCCGCTGCTGTTTTCTCCCCACCACCAGAACCAAAGATGTCATACTGCTTATCCGGCATATCTGGGGGTATAAAATAACTCATATTTTCTACTATCCCCAATACTGGCACGTTCATCTGCTGAAACATCCGCAAGCCTTTACGAGAATCTAACAAAGCTACGTTTTGCGGTGTGGTGACAATCACTGCCCCTGCCATTGGCACTGCTTGTGTCAAAGTTAACTGAGCATCCCCCGTACCCGGTGGCATATCCACAATCAAATAGTCGAGTTCTCCCCATTGCACTTGATAGAGAAATTGACGAATTACGCCATTCAGCATTGGTCCACGCCAAATCACCGGCTGATCTCGGTCAATTAAAAAGCCCATTGAGACTAACTTGACGCCGTGATTAAAAGCAGGTTCCAAAATTTCGCCTTTTTCGCCAGGACGGACAGTAATTTGGGCATCACTCAGCCCTAGCATGGTGGGGTCATTGGGACCGTAAATATCGGCATCAAGTAAGCCGACTTTTGCCCCGGTTTGGGCTAATGCTACCGCCACATTCACAGCTACCGTGCTTTTACCTACACCGCCTTTACCACTAGAAACGGCGATAATGTTTTTCACACCACTAATGCCAGTGCGATCTGGCAAGCTTTTTTGCTGGGGTGTTTCTGCTGTGACTTCTACAGCTATATCTGTAACACCTGGCAGTTTTTTTACGGCTCTTTTGCAATCTTCGACAATAAATTCACGTAAGGGGCAGGCGGGTGTTGTTAATACTAAAGTGAAGCTAACCTTGCCACCATCAATTTTGACGTTGCGAATCATGTTGAGTTCTACCAGACTTTTGCGAAGTTCTGGATCTTCCACGGGTCGCAATACTTCTAAAACCGAGTGGGAATCGAGCACATCATACATCGTGTTTTCACCCTTGCAGCCGTAATAAATCTTTGCAAACAGTATTTATGATCTACTTGCATCTTAGCTTTATGAAGGAATTGTTTAGTGGTTGGTTGTCAAGAAGTACTACTAACCATTACCTAAAAATCAAAACAACTGTCGTTAAGAGATTTTTTCTTCCCGGACACTGCCTCAAATCCCGCCTTTTCTACTGCCTCAACTAAGGCGCGTGCCACGCGATCGCTATAAGGACGGGAAAACGACCAAATCAGAGGAGATAACCAACCACGTAAAGTCACAGAATAAGACAAACAAGTGCCACAAACTGTGGACTCTAATTGGTAAGTTACTCGTTCCTCCACGCCAGGAATCGCCAGCACGCGTACAGTCAGCAGTTCTCTAGGATTGACGCGTTCCACAAAAATGCGGATGGGAATCGGCGACAAACGTGTCACCGCCTGGTAAATCAATCCGGGTTTGGGTACTAATCCGTAGGGGACGTTGGTACTCTTTAGCAGCGGATGCCAGGAAACGTCTGCTAAATCCACTACCTTTTGCCAAAGCTCATCTGGTGAAGCAGAACTAATCTCTCGATACGTCCGCACTAGAGAAACGCAAACCCGACGACGTTTGCGGTGGATGAATTTGGACAACCAAGCTTGCATTTTCAATTTGCCTCTTCCTGGCTAGACATCTGGTTACTTTGGAATGGTCAGCAACTGCGGTCAGTCCCTGCATGAAATCAAGGTAATTGCCCGCACGCACTCGCAAGTTACGATTTGGCAAAAAAACCAATACGGTTAGGGAGCAAGATTATTGGTAAGGTGCAGAAGTTTTCAGCAGAAACATCCGAGCCTGATGCCCCACGGTCGCGCATTGGTTGTAAACTGATTCTCCATCGGGAATTAACACCAGAATGTTTACATAAATTAAGCTTAAAAAACTCACTCAATATACAAGCCTATACGCATTTGAGGGACAATATTTTTAGTCATGCCCATAAGCGTGGGTGAATGCTTGACTGTAACGAAGAAAGCAAGTTGGGCAATTTTAGCCGATTTATTGGCGCTTGTTGCCTACAAATGTTCAGTTAAGAGATTTGTTGCTTTTTAGAAATTGTAATTTAGGTTGCTGAATTTATGTTGACCAACTCGCTTCATCGCCAAACAGAATCATCAAAGTCTTTACCTCCAACTGACGCTAAGGCTAGGGTCAGTCAGTTTATGAAACAGTTGCAGGACAAAATTGCTCAAACGCTGGAAGACGTGGATGGTGTGGGTAAGTTCCAAGAAGATAGTTGGGAACGCCCAGAAGGAGGTGGAGGGCGATCACGTGTTATGCGTGAGGGTGCAGTCTTTGAACAAGCCGGCGTAGGTTTTTCTGAGGTTTGGGGAGAACACCTACCACCGTCAATTTTAACCCAACGCCCAGACGCGGAAGGACACCGCTGGTATGCTACGGGCACTTCAATGGTGCTACATCCCCGCAATCCTTATGTACCAACTGTTCACCTGAATTATCGCTATTTTGAGGCGGGTCCTGTGTGGTGGTTTGGTGGCGGTGCGGATTTGACTCCTTATTACCCCTTCGCCGAAGATGCGGCACATTTTCATAAAACTATCAAATCCGCCTGTGATGCTCATAACTCAGAATATTACTCGGTGTTTAAGCGCTGGTGTGATGAATATTTCTATCTGAAACACCGTGGGGAAACACGCGGCGTTGGCGGTCTATTTTTTGATTACCAACATGGAGAAGGTGAGTTATATCGTGGTCCGCATCCAGATGGTGAAGCGGCTATTTACAGTAGTCAGGTAGGTGCGCCAGAACCACGCAGTTGGGAAGATTTATTTGCTTTTGTGCAAGATTGTGGTAATGCATTTTTACCCTCTTACGTGCCAATTGTGGAACGGCGACATAATACCGAATATGGCGATCGCCAACGCAATTTTCAACTTTATCGCCGAGGCAGGTATGTAGAATTTAACTTGGTTTATGACCGAGGCACAATTTTTGGTCTGCAAACCAACGGACGCACTGAATCTATTCTCATGTCCCTTCCACCCTTGGTACGCTGGGAATACGGCTATCAGCCGGAACCCAATTCCCCCGAAGCTGAGTTGTACGAAACCTTCCTCAAACCTCAAGATTGGGTAAACTGGACACCGAGACACTCTTAAGGTATGTGAGTTAAACTACTAAAGGAAACCACTTAGCAAAAAAAGTGACAGTTATGGCTGTTGCTTGTTATTCTCAAGCTTAAGCATTGGACAATTTTTTTAACTTGTGAGCCAATTAATTCACCAAAGCACTGGAGTTCGTGCCAGTGACAAGGTGATAAAAATTACTATAAAAGTAAATTTTTTGGCTCACCAGTCCAACGCTAAATTCAGCCACAGTCAATTTTGAAACGAGCGCCAAGGGGAGGCTCAATGATTCAGATCGAGCAAAAAACGTATACAACTCAAAACGGGAATACCGTTATTGTGTTGACACCAACAGGTCGCCTAGACATTACCACAGCTTGGCAATTTCGCCTGAAGTTACAGGAGTGTATTTCCAAACTTAGTCCCCATGTAGTTGTAAATCTCGGTGAGGTGAATTTTATTGATAGTTCTGGTCTCACGTCTTTGGTAGCTGGAATGCGTGATGCTGATAAAGTAAAGGGCAGTTTCCGCATCTGTAATGTACATCCAGAAGCAAAACTGGTGTTTGAAGTCACGATGATGGATACAGTCTTTGAAATGTTTGAAACTGAGGAGGAAGCTTTAGAAGCTGCACCTCGTAGTATCGCAAGCTAAAAAAGTTAAGACTAAGGAGTTAATTAAAAGCTTATAACTCATAAGTTATAACTGACTTCGCTTAGTGTAGCGATAAGGACCCAAAATCGCTCCCCAAGTTGCTGATCCCGTCTCCGGGTCAATTCCTTTGTCGTAACTATTGAATTCTTTTTCAGTGGCTTCAAACCCCAAGGAAACTTGTATGGTATTGCCACTATAAGTAAAGCAGCAGCGACTTTCTGGAGGTGCAGTAGCGGCAAATTTATAGCTGTTAGGGGCTAGTTTTTGCTGCGTAACAAAGAGGATGCAGCCAGGTAGTAAATTCAATTGGTCGGGTGTCAGCGTATTGAGTAAAGCCGGGTTGCGTCCAGCACCTTTTATGGTATCTGGCTCTTTAGGCATGTAGTATTGCACTTGCAGGGGGGAATCAAGGTTACGCCCTTGCTGTAACCGCATAATTCGCTGGCGGTAAGGCTGATCTAATTTAAGAATATTGGCTTGTTCCGCAAACAGGGTAAAACTATCTTCTTCAAACAGAGCAACAGGTCTTTGCCACATATGCAGGTGAACGTACCAAGCTGGATCGGCGATCGCTTGCTCGCGATTGTCAAATTCACCAGCTAGGTATTCAGCTAAGGCAATTAACTGTGGCGAGAAACTCATAAATTTGATCCCCACTTATGAAGTATCATAATTTTGGCATAGTATTGTCGGGATGAGGGTTCCCGCCCCTTTTGCTCTTTTTAGAAGATGGTTGTATTTAGCAGCCTCCACTGAGTGAGTCGCTTCTGCAATTCATCAAGCAGCCAACACCTGCTGTGGAAACCTCAACTTGGCAAAGTTGCCGTGAAGCGAGAGAATAAAGATACGTCGCCCAAAAGATTTTCTTTGTGAATAACGTCCGTACTGTCTCTGATACAAAGCGAACATTCTACACCCGTCATACCCGCCCGATAAACACGATTTATCGTCGGGTGGTGGAAGAGTTGATGGTAGAAATGCATCTGCTGTCAGTAAATGTCGATTTTAGCTACAATCCAATTTATGCCTTGGGCGTCGTCACTACATTCGACCGCTTTATGCAAGGCTACCTGCCAGAAAGGGATAAAGAGTCAATTTTTAATGCCCTGTGTCAGGCTCTAGAGGAAGATCCGCAACGTTACAGACAAGATGCTCAACGGTTGCAAGCTGTTTCTCAAAGCTTACCAGCCAAAGATTTAATTGGGTGGTTAAGCCAAACGACTCCTACGGATCGAGATGCTGACTTAGCTGAACAACTACAAGCGATCGCTAATAATCCTAATTTTAAATATAGCCGCTTGTTTGCGATCGGTTTATTCTCTTTATTAGAACAATCTGATCCAGAATTAGTCAAAGACGAAAAGCAACGCACTCAAGCACTGAAAACCATTGCTAATGGCTTGCATTTATCTGAGGACAAACTCACTAAAGATTTGGATTTATACCGTTCTAATCTAGATAAGATGGCGCAAGCACTAGTGGTTATGGCAGATATGCTTTCAGCTGATCGCAAAAAACGCGAACAGCGTAAACAACAATCAAGTACTATTGCTCCCCCATCTGCAAACGAATAGTTAGTCATTAGGAGCCAGCACGGTGGTGAGGCAGCGCGCAGAAAGGGGGTTTCCACGCTCCTATGCTTACTGAATAAGGCAACCCGTCCACCGCACTGGCTGCCCATGAGCGACTGCGAAAAGGGTCTCCCGACTTGAGGTGTCTGGCGTTCATGAGTCGATATTCCAAAGTTAAGAGCGGATTAATCTAAAGTAAAAATTCCCAAATTCGTGAATTTTTGAATATTAACTATTAACTATTGACTATTGACTCATAACTCTTAACTTTATACTCCTAATACTCTGTAAATTAGGCTGTTGATTATAGTGAGCGCAAATGCCCCTAGGACAGCACTCCAGATGCCGTAACGTAATCGAAAGCCTCGCACCAACGAAGCAGCAAGACCAAAACAAATTACGGCAATCGTAAACGTGAACAAGCCAGATAACAAGTCAAAGGTGACAATATTTGGCACGGCAAATATGAGGCGTAAAATCGGTCTTACTACTGCCGTCACAATACCGAGAATTGCTGCCGAAAAAAAGGCTTTCTGTGGAGTGTCAATTTCGACTCCCACAGGCAATTTGCTAATAATTAACAAGCTGATCGATGTTACCAACCAAACAATTAAAAGTGTCACAATATTCATTGCCACAACCCCAGCAAACGTGAATGGCGATTGACGAATAATTACTCAGTCTATCCGGGAGCAAAGATTTTTGAAGCTCAAGCAGTTATCTGTAAGTTAGCAGGAATTTTTCTCGAACAAGAATTAATTCTGTATATCTTTAGGTTTTGGGAAATTCGGCTAAATGTATTCAGCTTAATTGTGCGGTAATGAACGCGCAAAAGTTTTTGGCGTTTACTATGGTTCCACAAATCCAAAAATGGATGCGATCGCCTAAAAGTCCAGCCTCAAGGTAGATAAGCGCTAAAGTACAAACCTCATATCGCGCAATAATGCTGCGATCCAAAAATCTTTCCAAGTATAAATGCGAGTACTCGACTCAACGATCCACAATAGAATTTGAAGCGATCGCCTTGGAAGATACGACGTGAACGGAGACGAGTTTGTTAAGCAGATTCAAGACTTGCAGAAACGCATGGCTGAACTGCAACTCAATGCTAGCCAATTACCCTTACAGCAACAAAGTCAGTTTACTCAAGACCTTGAGAGATTGAGTACTGCTTTGAGGGACTTGCAGGTAACAGAAGAAACCATCCGGCTTTTGCTGTCTGCGGTGGAGCAATCCAAAGATTCGATTATCATTACCACTTCATTACTCAATCCACCGCACCCGAAAATTGTCTTTGTCAATCCAGCCTTTACGCAGATGACTGGTTACACGACTTCTGAAGTGCTAGGCAAAACTCCACGTATACTGCAAGGTCCGAATACTGATCGCGCGTTGCTAGATGACTTACGTCAACATCTGTCTGACGGAGAGCCTTTTCACGGTGAGGCAATAAACTACCACAAAGACGGCACGGAATTTTATATCGAATGGCATATTACCCCAATTCGTAATGTCAACTCCTCGATCACGCATTTTGTTGCCATTCAACGAGACATTACCGCTCGCAAACTCATGGAGCAAGAACGCGATCGCCTGCTTGAGCGCGAGCAAGCTAATCGTACAGAAGCCGAAGCGGCAAATCGAGTTAAAGATGAGTTCTTGGCAATGCTTTCCCACGAATTGAGAACTCCACTCACCCCAATTTTAGGCTGGTCAAAGCTGCTGCAAACAAACAAGCTATCGGAAACGAAGCTTCAAGAGGCACTCTCAACAATCGAGCAGCACGCCAAACGTCAAGCGAAACTCGTTGATGACTTGCTCGACCTCTCGCGGATCATCCAAGGCAAATTATCTCTCAATTTGACTTGTGTCACACTTGTCACGCCAATCGCCGCTGCTCTGGAAACGGTTCGTCTAGCGGCTGAAGCGAAGTCAATTCATGTGAAGACAATGCTGGACGTGACTGTGGGACAAGTCATGGGTGATGCCAGCAGACTGCAACAAGTCTTCTGGAACTTGCTCTCAAATGCAATCAAATTCACTCCCCAAGGCGGTTGTATCACCGTGGAACTAGAACGAGTAGACCGAAGCGCCCAAATCACAGTCACAGACACGGGACAAGGTATTCACACAGACTTCCTACCGTTTGTGTTTGACCGTTTCCGGCAGGAAGATAGTTCAATGACGCGCTCCTTTGGGGGCTTGGGGTTGGGACTGGCTATCTGTCGGCAACTAGTGGAAGCGCATGGCGGAACGATCGCCGCAGAAAGTCCAGGCGTTGGACAGGGGGCAACCTTTACTATCAGACTACCGCTGATGACGACTTCCCAACAGACATCAAACAGCGAACCTTTTGTGCCATCCCTAGATTTGAGTGACATAAAAGTCCTGGTGGTAGAGGATGACCCTGGTACGCGGGAATTTGTCGCCTTCACACTTGAACAGTATAAGGCTGATGTAACTGCCACGTCATCGGCTGTTGAGGCGCTAGAAGTACTAGCACAGTCAAAGCCAGATATACTGGTGATCGATATTGGGATGCCCCAAGTGGATGGCTATACGCTGGTGCGTCAGATCAGATCTCGGACACCAGAGCAAGGAGGGCAGATTCCAGCGATCGCCCTCACAGCTTATGTAGGAGAGCATGACCAGCGACTTGCCCTTGCGGCTGGTTTTCAAATGCATGTCCCTAAGCCAATTGAGCCAGCCGAATTAGTTGCAGTTGTTGCCCGACTTAGTGGCTCATAGCAATGAGTTTGCGGTGGCTAAGGTGAGAAGAACGTTGATATTGATCAACGCTCTTAATCCAACCAACACCCTCCTTGCTCTCAACCATTCACAAAGCGCTTGTTCGCCAAAGCCCTCTCACCTTTTAGGCGCAGGATTAGCTTTTGGGGCGGGTGCTTGGGGTGCTACGGGCGCTGGCACTTGAGGCAAAACTGGAGAAACGCCATTGGGGGCTGGATTGAACCCTTGCCCAGCCGGAGGCTGAACGGGCGCATTTGGGAGCAGATTCAGGTTAGGGTTGCCTTGTGGATTAATCGGAGCAACTGGCGCAGTATTGGGTGCAGGTGCAGCACCAGGATTAACTGGGAAAGAGGGAATAAGAGGCGGGGAAGAGTTTGAGGGTGCAGATGAGGAACCAGGTATAATTCCTAAAGACACGCGATCGCCTCCGACTTGCCGCAGCAAATCCAACGTTTCTATCACATCGTTATAAGTTGCTGATCGGGAAGCATTTAGCACCAAAACGCCGTTAGGATTTTGGTTGACATAATTCTTTAAAATCTCCGCCAACTGCTCGCGTTTTACCGCCTGTTTTTCTACGTAAGTCTGACCAAGAGCATCGATACTCACAGGTAATATCTGACTAGCCGTCGCTTGCGTAACAGCAGATCCTCTACCTGTACTAGCTTTGGGCAAATCAACATTAATCGCCTGTTGGCGAGTGAATTGCAAAGCCGCCAAAATAAAAAACGTCAGGATACAAAAAATAACATCAAGTAAGGGAATGATTTGAATTTGGACTTCTTCAACTGGAGTATGCAGGTTAATTTTCATCTTCTCACTCTCACGCCTAAGTTTGGTGTTAAATACTGAGTGAACTACCCAGGACCCATCTAAGTACAGATAGGGTGTGGGCTTCCGGCTTCAACGATAGATGCCTTTCCACATGAGCGGCTATTGGTCTTATTCTTCCTTGGCACGGCAATAACGGGGTTCCCTCCGCCATTGGATAATATCCGAAGTCCCTCTGCTCTGATATTCAATGCAGCGTTACCATCACGGTCATGAAGAGTGCCACAACTAGGACAATACCATTCTCTGATATTCAGTGGTAGCTTATCAACAACGTGACCACAACAAGAACAGGTTTTAGAACTGGGGAAGAATCGCCCTATTTCTACAAGTTGACCACATGAGTCTTTCAACTTGTAACTCAGGAAATTGACAAAAATCCCCCAGCCTACATCGAATATTGATTTTGCTAGCGAAGGATTGCGTACCATACCCTTGACGTTAAGGTTCTCAACGACAATAACTTGGCTTTTGTCTACCAGCTTTCTTGATAGTTTATGCAAGAAATCCTGGCGGGAATTAGAGATACGTTCGTGTACCTTGGCTACTAGTTTCTTGTATTTATTTCTTGAATTACTACCTTTTACTTTACGTGCCAATTTTTTTTGTTTTCTAGCTAGGTTTTGCTCGTGTCGCTTCAGGTGTTTAGGATTGGAATACTTGGTAACTTGTTCGCCATCATAAACAATGGCAAAATCTTTCAATCCCAAATCAATACCAAGTGTTTTATCACCACTTGATTGAACTTCATCACCTTCTACCCCACATAAGATAGAAGCATAGTACTTGTCTGTGGCTGTTTTGCTGATAGTGACAGTTTTAATCGTTCTGTTGATTGGTCGATGAAATACTGCTTTAAGTAGTCCAATTTTAGGAACATTTAAGTGTTCGTCTACAACTACTACGTTTTGCGGGTACTGAATAGATTGCTTATCAAACTTTGATTTGTACTTAGGGAACTTAGCGCGACCCTCAAAAAAGTTTTTGTAAGCTCTATCTAAGTTAATAGCTACACATTGCAAAACCGATGAGTAACAATGTTGTTTTAGCCAAGGATACTCTACTTTTAATTGAGGTAATAAAGCTTTGTAGACGCTGATTTTTAAAGATTTACCAGTTTGCTCGTAGTGTTGAATGCAGGCATTTAAGGCATAATTCCAATACCATCTCGCACATCCAAAAGATTTAGATAGTGCTATTTGTTGTTCACTTGTTGGGTATAGTCTGACCTTAATTGCTTTCAACACTTTCACCTACGAGTGTACTTTCATGCTAGCATATTGTTGTGACAACGTAGTGACATTCAAATTATGAAGTCCAAATATTTGCAAATACGAATCAGTGAACGTAGATTAAATAGGCTACGCTCATATGCAGCGTCCAGAGATAAAACTATGACTGATTTAATAGAAGACTGGATTGACCAACTACCGACCACAGATATTATTAAAAATGATGCTGACATCCTCCCTGTCAAACCAGCGGTTTAAATCAGTCAGATGTCGCATCATTTTTAATCGCCTTATATCCCGACCTCACGCGCTGAGTACAGCTATGGTGCGGGGCTTACGGCGACAAAGCTAAGCTGTTGCGCTGACAATTTGCAATGTTTGAAATTTCCCAGAAAAGCCTTTTTCTTTCCCCCCCTCTCCC
>CAXTNZ010000096.1:0-20194 GCA_964245695.1 uncultured bacterium
CCTTGTCCCCAAGTCCCCAAGTCTCCTAAATCCAGCCGTACTCGGTAAAAATTCGCTTGCACAGCTAGCACTGTACCCAGCAACTGCCCAGTGGAAAAACTTTCCCCTTTCATTAGGCAGTATCAGGACGGCGGACTAACAGAGAAAAATAGCTAGCGCAGTCTGTAATTTGCTCGACTTGATAGCCTGCCATTGTCAGGCTATCAGGGACTTGCTCAATCGGTTCTCCAGGGTCTAGCCAGACTTCTAGCAAACCCCCCCGTGGCATTTGCTCCAGCCGAAGTTTCGTCCGCACGAAATTAATCGGGCAAGGAGTGCCGCGCAAATCGAGTTTAGCATCGGGAGTTGAGACGGAGGATACGCTCATTATTTAAACAGATTTCCCAAAAAACCTTCTAGACCACCTTTACCAGTGCGGTCTCCCTTAATTTTAGCCAGCTTCTCTAACAATTCTCGTTCATCTGGCATCACCTTAGTGGGAATATCAATTAACACCGTCAACATATGGTCGCCCCGACTTACGGCATTTCCCAAACGTGGTACGCCGCGATTTTCCAGCTTCATCACCGTATTCGGCTGAGTTCCTGCGGGAATTATTAGTTCCACTGGACCATCTACCGTATTTACTTCTAAACGGCAGCCTAAAATCGCCTGGAGGTAGCTAACTTTAATTTCTGAGAGAATGTTAATTCCATCCCGGTGGAATTCCTCGTCCTCATTTACGAACAAGTAGACATACAAATCCCCAGCAGGACCACTGCGTTGACCGGCATCTCCTTCATTAGAAATCCGCAAGCGCGTGCCATTATCTACCCCAGGGGGAATGGTAATTTTGAGTTTCTTCGTTACTTGATTTGCGCCTTTACCGTCGCAAGCATCACATTTGTCTTCAATTACCATTCCCGTAGCATTACAGGTGGGACAAGTCGATACTTGAGTGAAGCTGCCAAAAGGCGTTCTAGTAACACGGCGTACTTGACCAGATCCGCTACAAGTCGAACAAGTCCTTGGACGAGTTCCTGGTTTAGCACCCGAACCTGTACAGACATCACAGGTTTCTAGATGAGAAATGCGAATTTCTTTTTCCCCGCCAAATACCGCTTCTCGAAAGTCTAACTTCAGGTCTAGCCGCAGGTCATCACCCCGCACGGGTCCACTGCGCCGCCTTTGCGTTGGACCACCCATGCCGCCTGCAAAGCCACTGAAGATGCTTTCAAATATATCGGCAAAGCCACCCATGTCGCCTACATCTTGGAAGCCAACACCAGCAGCACCTGACACGCCAGCTTCCCCAAAGCGGTTGTAGCGTTCTCGCATTTCCGGCTCGGAAAGCACTTCATAAGCGCGGTTAATTTCCTTAAAGCGATCCTCCGCTCCCGGTTCTTTGTTCACGTCTGGGTGATACTTCCGGGCTAAGCGGCGGTAGGCGCCTTTAATTTCTTCTTTGTCGGCGTCACGAGAGACACCTAAAATTTCATAATAGTCGCGGGCCATATAGCAAAGGTAAAAGTTAGAAGGTAGAAAGCAGAGAGAACTTTGAGCGGCGGCTTTTCTTGAAGTCCGAAGGTCGGTTCCCTCCGCTCAAAACAGGGCGGGACCGTTCATAAGTTCGGTGAGGCGGAAGGCGAAGGCAAAGGTTAATTTTTATTAATACTTGATTTTACCTTTTACCTTTTACAAAAATCACCAGCAAATTTTGAGCAACAGATGCTTTCCTCGTGGGAGACGACAAAAGCTACAGAAGTTTAGCAACCTGCCCTCTAAGAGGCTCCGAAGAAGACCTCGGACAAGTTTTCTGCTCAAACTTCTCACTGCCGAGTCGGCTGTTTCTTTTACAATTGTGCTACGCAGGATGGCAAAACCCCGCTCATTAACCAGAAGGGCTAGCCGCACCAAGAGGTGTGGAAAACCCCCATATACATTTGCTCGCATTTGCACTAGGACACCGTGTAGTCCACGGCAATTCGCTTCTACAATCTAGCAAACCACTGCGGTATAAGACCAGCTTTGGCGATAAAGGGGACTTTTGACTATTGTACAGACGCGATTAATCGCGTCTGTACTCTTGACTGGGAATAACTATTACCAATTACTAATTAGCAATTACCAATCCCTAATCCCTAATCACCAATTCCTAATCTATCGCTTCGTAATCAGCTTGTACGGTATTATCTTCTTCAAAATCAAAGTTGAATTGCGGTGTTAGCATTCCATTAATTGTGTCAACACCAGAGGTAAAGGAAATATCTGAAGTTTGGGAAACTTGATCAGTTGCGACTGTAACTCGGTTGTAAACATCGGCACCAATAGCAAACAGAGTTTGTTGAAAGTCATCCAAGCACTGCTTAAATTCTTGTAGTGAGATATCATCTTCACTCATCGCTGCTTGAAGTTGTGTGACTTTTTCATTCGCCAAGACTTTCATAGAATCGTCGATCAAGTTGCCATTATCCTTTAAGGTCGATTCGTAAGTTAACAACAAAGTCTCAGCTTGGTTTTTAAGTTCAATTAGTTGTATGCGTTTTCTGTCAATTTCTGCAAAAATTGCGGCTTCTTGCAGCATCCGTTCCACTTCGTTGGCACTCAAGCCACCTGTGTTGGTAATCCGAATACTCTGTTCTCGAAGAGTGCCTTTGTCTTGAGCGGAAACCTTCAAAATGCCGTTGACATCAATTTCAAAAGATACTTCAATTTGCGGCACGCCACGGGGTGCGGGGGGAATTCCGGCGAGGAGGAATTTACCGAGACTCTTGTTATCTCGTGCCATTGCCCGTTCACCTTGGAGGACGTGAATTTCCACTTTTGTTTGCCCATCGGTGGCTGTGGAAAAAACTTGGGACTTGCTGGTAGGAATTGTACTATTGCGTTCGATAATTTTGGTGAACACTTCTCCCAAGGTTTCAATTCCCAGGGATAGGGGCGTGACATCCAATAGTAGGAGATTATCGACTTCGCCACCTAAAACCCCAGCTAAAATCGCCGCGCCGAGTGCGACTGCTTCGTCCGGGTT
This sequence comes from uncultured bacterium, assembly GCA_964245695.1. GTDB lineage: Bacteria > Cyanobacteriota > Cyanobacteriia > Cyanobacteriales > Nostocaceae > Hassallia. The sequence goes on from CAXTNZ010000096.1 coordinate 3,011, forward strand.
CACAGAGCGATCAAATGCTTTGCCGTTGAAAAACTTAATTAGGGCGTTTTGTACGGCGGGAATGCGAGTGGAACCGCCCACCAAAATCATCTTATCTATGTCTTTTGGTTTCAACTGTGCATCTTTGAGCGCTTGAACCATCGGTTCGATGGTAGCTTCAATTAATTGGCTTGCCAGCTCTTCAAATTTGGCGCGGCTGAGTTCCATTTCCAGATGCTTGGGTCCAGTTTCATCAGCGGTGATAAACGGCAAGTTAATTGAAGTACTCGCCATGCTGGAAAGTTCAATTTTTGCCTTTTCCGCTGCTTCCCGCAAGCGTTGTAGCGCCATTTTGTCTTGGGAAAGGTCAATTTTTTCTTGCTGCTGGAAGTGTTGGATCATCCAGCGGACGATCGCATTATCAAAGTCGTCTCCACCTAAGTGGTTATTACCACAAGTCGCTTTGACTTCAAATACTCCATCCCCAAGTTGCAGAATGGATACATCGAAGGTGCCGCCTCCTAGGTCAAATACTAAAATTAACTGCTCAGTGTCTTGCTTGTCTAACCCGAAAGCTAAAGCTGCTGCGGTTGGTTCGTTGATAATTCGCAGTACTTCTAATCCGGCAATGGTGCCAGCGTCTTTAGTTGCTTGTCGTTGCGCGTCTGTGAAATACGCAGGCACGGTGATCACTGCCTGGGTGACAGTTTCACCTAAGAAATTTTCCGCATCTTGTTTGAGTTTTTGCAAAACCATCGCGGAGATTTCTTGCGGTGTATAGTTACGTCCGCGAATTTGCACATCAACGGTATCGTCTCGACCTTGGACACAGGCATAGGGTACGCGATCGCGTTCTATTTTGGTGTCATGCCAACGACGACCAATAAATCGCTTGATACTGTAGATTGTGTTTTCGGCATTTGTGACGGCAAGCCTTTTTGCCACTTGACCGACTAAGCGATCGCCGCCTTTGCCAAATCCTACAATACTGGGAGTGGTTCGTCCACCTTCTGAATTGGCAATGACAATCGGTTGACCACCTTCCAATACTGCGACGCAACTATTGGTAGTGCCTAAGTCGATCCCAATAACTTTTCCCATAATTAACGGTATTTTTACCAGAGTGCTTCTATCAAAAGTTTGTATACACCTTGGCGATCGCGTTCGCATCCCGAAGGAAAGCGTCTTTTTGAGACGCTTCCTGTTAGGATGTCGAGGCTTCTGCCAAGCAAAACTTTGGGCGTGATTTTTCGCGGACTAGCTTTTTGTGCTATGGACAGTTATTTGCGGTATCCGAAAGTTTTAGCAACGAATGAAGGCAAAAACGCGATCGTCTCCTCCCAGACTTGAGAGGCGCTAAAATAAGCGCTTAACCGTCAACAGCCCTGTCCTTGTTTAGGTATGCGATGCTCGCCCGCCCTAGAAGCCAGATTTTGGTCACAAGTGGTCAGCTTTTCAACTACTTGCTGGATTCGACTGATTTTCCTGTGCAGGTGGCATATCTTCCTTTGGAGCAGCCACCTTCACCATTGCATGGCGTAGCACGCGATCGCCTAAATAATATCCGCGTACTAACTCTTCTAACACTGTTCCTTCTGGATGTTCATCCGTAGGTTCTCGCATTACTGCTTCGTGCAGGTTCGGATCAAATTCTTGACCTTCGGGACGCATTGGTGATACGCCCAAGCGTTTCAGGCTATCTACTAGTTGCTTGTAAACACCTTGGTAGCTTTTGTGAATTGTCATTTCGCCGTCGGTTTGCGGTTTGAGGTGCGCTCGCGCCCGCTCAAAATTATCGACTACCTGCAGTAATTCAGTAATCGTATTTCGCTTTACCTGCGCCTCTAGGTCTTCTTTCTCTTTGCCGGTGCGTTTGCGGTAATTCTCAAAATCTGCCCCAATCCGCATATATTGAGTGTTACGCTCTTCTAATTGCGCTTTGAGTGAGTCAATTTGTTGGGTCATTTCTGCCAACGCTGCTGTATCAGTTGCAGTCTGGGGAGTCCCAGCAGTACCATTTTCTTGTGTGACTGCTGTATCTCCCGATGTGTTGGTTTGGGCTGCCACTTGCGAAGTTTCCTCGCTACCAGATTCGTTATAGTTCATTTGGGCTGCGGAGTCGCTCATCATTGCTTACTTTACCTCTGTATTCACCCTAGAAGATGGCTTATATTGTTTATCTGTTTATCCTCTTCCATTATTGTGTAATCATTCCAGATGCTATTTACGGCAATTAGTCCCCACATCGTAACAGCCGTTGCATCCACTTGCCGCTTAGTGTGACGAGTATTTTTTGCCAAAATTTTCACAGGAAGTGATTTCACCGTCCACTATTTTGACAAATGCTGAGCATCTTAGCCCAGACACCCTTAGGCGGGTTCCCCCAGTCTTAGGTAGGGTAGCTACGAATATCTGACGGATTATTTTTTGCGCTTACTGAGCCAGCCTGCCAGAAAGCACTGCCTCTATTTAAGTAATTTTATTTAAAAACTAAGTTTATTTTATTACAAATTAGTCTTTTTGCTTCCCCTTATCTGGTAAAAGTTCCTCTGGTAGGTGTTTGAGCACACGCTCAAATAGCGTAGTATCATCAAGACTACGCGCCAACATCAAAGAACCCTGGATTTGTACAATAGCATCTTCCGCTCTTTGCCGTGCTTGAGAGCGCTCAATTCCTGCGTCAATTAAAACTTGGGCTAAGGTATTAATCCACACATTTAGGGCATTCTGAATTTTGGCTTGAAACAGGTCTAGACTTTCCCCAAGGGCAAGCACCGCCAAAAGACAACTTTGTTTGCCACCACCATAAAGCTTATCCACATTTGTCGTCATAATCCGAATTCGCTCAATTGGTTCGCCACTGCTGCGTAACGGTGCGAGAATACTTGCTTCTACACAATCGCTAATCGACGTGAGAACAGCCGTCGCCATTTCTTCCTTGCCTTTGGGGAAATGGTGATACAAGCTAGCTTTGCCTAAACCTGTGGCTTCTGAAAGCCGTCTCAGGGTTGCACCTTCGTAACCGTATTGCCGAAATACTTTTGTCAGTTGGGCGATTACTTCTTCTCTGGACATTAAAAAAGTTCCTCTTAACTTATTGACATTTTACCGAACGCTCGGTAAATTACTTATACCGAACATTCGGTACACAGATTTTTCAGGAGAACCTTCGCTCATGTCATCTCCGATTCGCCCGCCATTTACTGAAGAAACCGCACGAGCCAAGGTGAAAGCAGCTGAGGATGCATGGAATACGCGCAACCCCGAAGTTGTAGCTCAAGCCTATACAGTTGATTCTCAATGGCGGAATCGTACTGAATTTTTTCAAGGTAGAGAAGCAATCAAAGATTTCTTAAGGCGCAAGTGGGCAAAAGAACTGGATTATCGGCTGATGAAAGAACTGTGGGCATACACAGACAATCGAATTTCTGTACGCTTCGAGTACGAATGGCGAGATGAACACACAGGACAATGGTTCCGCACCCACGGCAACGAACATTGGGAATTTAACACAGAAGGACTAATGAGCAGGCGTGACATGAGTGCCAATGACTATCCAATTCAGGAATCTGAGCGTCGTTATCGCGGCTAAAGTTTGCCTGCTGAGTGCTTATCGTCAACAACACCAAGAACACACAGGAAAAAACTATGATTAAGCTATACGATGTTGAGTTGTCGGGGAATTGCCACAAAGTCCGGCTGATGCTATCGCTGCTGGGGTTAGAGTATGAGCTTGTACCGATTGCTTTGAACAAAGGCGAACACAAAACAGAAGAATTCCTCAAACTTAACCCGTTGGGACAAGTACCAGTTATTACCGATGATAATGTGGTTATTCGGGATGCCCAGGCAATTTTAGTTTATTTGGCACGAGGTTATGGCGGCGAAGACTGGTTGCCAGCAGAGGCGGAACCTATGAGTAAAGTTATACAATGGCTATCTTTTGCGGCTAACGAAATTCAACATGGTGTTGCCGCAGTCAGATTACATTTCTTGTTCAACGCGAAAATCGATTTAGAGTTAGCGCACAAAAAAGCACAGCAGACACTTGAGATTTTGGACAAACACTTGAGTGAGCGTTCCTGGTTGGAATGCGCTCGCCCAACTATTGCTGATGTAGCCTGCTTTCCCTACATTGCGCTAGCAGCGGATGGGAAAATTTCTCTGGAGCCTTATCCCCATGTCGTGGGATGGATTGAGCGAATTAAGCAACTACCAGGTTACGTTAGGATGCCTGGTTTATAGATTTTCTGGCATCCGTTGCCCATTATAAAGAGGCGATGACATGATATACCATTCTGGAGAACTTGCAGTGCAGATGCGTGCGGGTGTGCAAGCCGAAGCCGATCGCCTGGGTAAGAGCATTGGCTCAATTATCCAACCAACTGCACAAAACTTTTTGCGTCATCAAAGATTAGCGATCGCCAGCAGCGTTGAGACAAGCGGTAAAGTATGGGCATCTTTGTTGACTGGCGAACCTGGATTTCTGCAAGCTATGGATGAGCAGACAGTATGGATTAATACCACACCTGTCAAGAGCGATCCGCTAATAGAGAACTTACTGGCAAGCAATGAAATTGGTCTTCTGGTGATTGAGCTTGCCACTCGCAGGCGCTTGCGGGTAAACGGCAAGGCACAAGTGCAACCTAATGGCATTTACGTGCATACCAAGCAGGTATATTTCAACTGTCCCAAATACATCCAGGTACGCCACTTGGATACTGAGATTACTCTGCTAAACCAAGTGCATCAAATCCAACGTGCCGAGACTCTCACATCCCAACAGCAGCAATGGATGGACGAAGCAGATACCTTCTTTATTGCCAGCTTTCACCCAGAAAGTGGTGCTGACGCATCCCATCGAGGAGGCAATCCAGGCTTCGTCAAGGTTTTGAACCCTAGCAAACTGCTGTTTCCCGATTATTCTGGAAACAATATGTTCAACACGCTGGGCAATCTTGTAGTTAACCCAAATGCTGGGCTGCTATTTATTGATTTTGAGAAAGGCAGTACGCTACAGCTAACGGGAAAGGCAACGATTGTTTGGGATGTGGAGCGTACAGCGGAATTTGCGGGTGCGGAGCGTTTAGTCGAGTTTCAAATTGAGCAAATATTGGAAATGACTCATACCAGTCCCCTACGCTGGAGGTTTGGCGAATATTCTCCCTTTAATCCCGCATAGGCAATGACTATGTGAGAAATTTTTGACTGTACTTTCCTCAGTGTATATGTCAATTCTGTCTCACAGCTTGGGAATACTTTAAGCAGAGGTTTCCGCTACTCATTGCTCATATATGACTTACTCGTCATCACAACGGCGCAGTACCGCTTTAACTACAAGAACAGAATTTTCACCTTTCGGCAATAAACTTGTGCAATCTGGCTATGTTAATAGCGAACAGATGAGGCAAGCGCTGATTGAAAGCCGCAAGTCTGGCAGACCCTTAACGGAAGTACTGGAGTCAACCTCTGGGCAACAACTATCACCTGAGTTGCTCAGAGAGTATAAGAAACAACAGCTATTTGAACTTAAAATACTATACGGCGTTGAGTTTATCGATCCGGAAGTTAGCAAAGTTGGCAGTACGAAGGTAGGACACCTGATTGATACCCTGATTCCAGCAGATATCTGTCGTCGCCATCGCTTGGTGCCACTGTCGAAAAATGAAGACCAAAACCCGCCCTCCGTTTTAGTGGCGATGGTCGCTCCGGATAATCTAGAGGCTTCGGATGATTTGAATCGCATCTTGCGTCCACAAAACTTGGCATTGCAGCGCATGGTGATTACCCAGCAGGACTACCAGCAGTTAATTAACCAATACTTGGATGAATTAGCTATTCGGCAAAAACACTTAGAACAAGCAAAGTCTACAGACCTAAATCAGGATTTAGAAAATCTCGGAAATCTAGACATAACCGATACCCCCGACGACATGGAAGCCGACTTGGGGGCAGCGATGAAGGGTGCAGAAGATGCTCCAGTCATCAGCCTTGTGAATAGAATCCTTGCTAAAGCCTTGCATGAGGGAGTTTCTGACATTCACATCGAACCGCAAGAAGAAAACTTACGCATTCGCTTTCGCAAAGATGGCGTGTTACGTGAGGCTTTTGACCCTCTGCCGAAAAAAATTATCCCGGCGGTTACAGCGCGGTTTAAAATTATCGCCAACCTAGATATTGCTGAACGGCGTTTACCTCAAGATGGACGGATTCGGCGGATGTTCGAGGGACGTAAGGTTGACTTCCGCGTTAGTACCTTACCAAGTCGCTACGGGGAAAAGGTAGTGCTGCGGATTTTGGATAACTCAGCGACACAACTGGGATTAGATAAGTTAATTGCTGACCCTGAAAGTTTGCACATTGTCCACGAGATGGTCAGCCGTCCCTTTGGTTTGATTTTGGTAACTGGACCAACTGGTTCTGGTAAAACAACGACGCTGTATTCGGCACTTTCGGAACGCAACACTCCTGGAATTAACATCAGCACTGTGGAAGACCCGATTGAGTATAGCTTAGCGGGGATTACTCAGGTGCAGGTAATTCGGGAAAAAGGGCTAGATTTTGCCACCGCTTTGCGGGCTTTTTTGCGACAAGATCCAGATGTGCTGTTGGTGGGGGAAACGCGAGACAAGGAAACGGCAAAAACAGCGATTGAAGCCGCCTTGACTGGTCACTTAGTATTAACTACTTTACATACTAATGATGCCCCAGGTGCGATCGCTCGTTTGGGAGAAATGGGCATTGAGCCTTTCATGGTTTCTAGTTCCCTCATTGGCGTTTTGGCACAGCGTTTGGTGCGGCGGGTATGTGTCAATTGTCGCATTCCCTATACTCCCACAACTGAGGATCTTGCCCGCTATGGTCTATCCGCTTCCCAAGATGTGGGTGTAACTTTTTACAAGGCAAACTCTTTGACCTCTGAGGAAATTAAACAAGCTACTTCCAAAGGTAATATTTGCCCAACGTGTAATGGTGTCGGCTACAAGGGACGTTGCGGTGTTTATGAAGTCATGCGAATCACCGAACGCCTACAAACCTTAATCAACGAAGAAGCACCAACGGAACGCATTAAGGAAGTTGCAGTAGAAGAGGGTATGAAAACCTTGCTGGCTTACAGCCTAGACTTAGTGCGCCAAGGACAGACCACTTTGGAAGAAGTCGAACGAGTGACTTTCACTGATACGGGTTTAGAAGCAGAGTTAAAAGCAAAACGTAAAAGCGGTCTTACCTGCCGAACTTGTAGCGCCATTCTTAAACCGGAATGGCTAGATTGTCCCTACTGTATGACACCTCGTTTTGTGGATTAGTCATTAGTCATTGGTCAGTAGAGACGCGATTAATCGCGTCTGTACATTGGTCAAGAGTCATTAGTAAGGACAAATAATAAAAGGAAACAGAATTATGGAAATGATGATTGAAGACTTGATGGAGCAGATGATTGAAAGGGGTGGCTCGGATTTGCATTTATCCGCAGGTTTACCTCCTTACTTCCGCATCAGTGGCAAACTTACCCCCATTAGCGACCAGCCATTATCAGGCGACCAGTGCCAAAGGCTGATTTTTAGTATGCTGAATAATACCCAACGTAAAACTTTAGAACAAACCTGGGAATTAGATTGTAGCTATGGAGTTAAGGGTTTGGCTCGCTTCCGTGTCAACGTTTATAAAGAGCGTGGTTCCTACGCTGCTTGTTTGCGGGCATTAAGTTCTAAAATTCCTAATTTTGACAACTTAGGTCTGCCAGATGTTGTGCGGCAAATGTCAGAAAAGCCTAGAGGATTGATTCTGGTGACAGGTCCCACAGGTTCTGGTAAAACTACTACCCTAGCGGCAATGATTGACTTGATTAATCGCACTAGGGCAGAGCATATTTTGACAGTGGAAGACCCGATTGAATTCGTTTATGAACCAATTAAAAGCCTAATTCACCAGCGGCAACTTGGTGAAGATACTAAGAGTTTTGCTAATGCTTTGAAAGCAGCGCTGCGGGAAGACCCGGATATTGTTCTTGTAGGAGAAATGCGCGATTTGGAAACAATTTCCTTGGCTATTTCGGCTGCGGAAACAGGACACTTGGTATTTGGCACTTTGCACACCAGTTCAGCAGCGCAAACTGTTGACCGGATCATCGATGTTTTCCCCCATGAAAGACAAACCCAGGTGCGGGTCCAATTGTCTAACTCGCTAGTAGCAGTATTTAGCCAAACTTTGGTTCCGAGAAAAAATCCCAAACCTGGTGAGTTTGGTAGAGTGATGGCGCAAGAAATTATGGTTGTTACTCCTGCTATTTCCAACTTAATTCGCGAAGGCAAAACGGCACAAATTTACTCGGCTATTCAGACAGGCGGTAAATTGGGTATGCAAACTCTGGAGAAAGTTTTAGCTGATTTGTATAAAGCGGGAACTATCTCTTTTGAAGCGGCAATGTCTAAGACTTCCAAGGCGGATGAAATTCAACGGCTTATTGGTGGTGCGCCGCCACCAGCAGGTGCAAAACCTGCGGCTAATGCAGCTATAAAGCATTAAAAAACTGGGTAATAAAGAATGAAAAATTTGAATATTCGTTTTGTACGGGCGGGGTAAAGAGCGCCCCTTCGTAAGCCAAAATCCACGCATCCAAAATCTATATAATCCATGCCAAACTTCGTTGCCCGCGTTCGAGATTCGCAAGGAAAATCCCGAACCGAAAAAATTGTGGCGAAATCCGTGGCACAAGCCCGTAAGAGTCTTAAACAGCAAGGTTTTGTAGTTCAAGAAGTTAAACAATATCAAGGTGTCAGCTTTGATATAAAGAAAATCAAGACCCAGTTTACCTCTGTTTCTGTTAAGGATAAAGCTGTATTTTCTCGTCAATTTGCTGCTTTGGTGAATGCGGGAGTAGCAATTGTCAGAAGTCTGGGAGTACTGTCAGAACAGTGTAGTAATCCCGAACTCAAAGCAGCCCTTATGGACATTAGTGCCGATGTTCAAAACGGAATTAATCTTTCAGAGGCAATGCGTAAGCATCCTAAGTGCTTTGATGGTTTGTATGTCAGCATGGTTCAAGCTGGCGAGGTAGGTGGTGTTTTAGACGAAGTTCTGAATCGCTTAGCTAAATTATTAGAGGATGTCGCCCGATTACAAAACCAAATTAAGGCAGCGCTGTCTTATCCCGTTGTTGTCGGATGTTTGGCGCTGGCAATTTTTGTTGGGATGACGGTTTTTCTTATCCCAATTTTTGCCAACATTTTTAAAGAAATAGGAACCGAATTGCCTCCTCTAACGCAATTCATGCTGACTTGTAGCGAAATTTTGAGAAGTTGGCGGATTTTTGTTGCCATCGGCATTGTTGTGGCATTGGTAATTGCTTATAAGCAGTACTATAAAACCCCCGTCGGTCGGCAAAATATAGACCGTCTTTCCCTGAAGATGCCATTGTTTGGTGACTTAATCCAAAAATCATCGGTTGCGCGGTTTAGCCGCACCTTTGGTTCTTTAACTCGTTCAGGTGTGCCAATTCTCACTTCTTTGGAAATTGTCCGCGATACATCAGGAAACCAAGTGGTTGCTAATGCCATTGATGCAGCGCGTGCGGAAGTTCAACAAGGAGGTATGATTAGTATTGCGTTGCAAAAAGAAAAAGTTTTTCCTCCTATGGCAATTCAAATGATTAGTATCGGGGAGGAGACTGGCGAATTAGATGCGATGTTAATGAAAGTTGCCGATTTTTATGAAGATGAAGTTGAGCAGGCAGTAAAAGCACTAACCAGTGTTTTAGAACCAGTTATGATTGTGGTTTTAGGGGGAATGGTTGGTACGATTTTGCTTTCAATGTATCTGCCTATGTTTAAGGTATTTGAGACGCTGGGCTAAACAAAGAAAGGATAAAGGATGAAGGATGAAAGAAGCAAAAATTTCACACTTGTTACTTTATCCTTCATACTTCATACTTCACACTTTAAAATATGCCTGTGCAAAAATCTTATTACGAAACTAGTTTGGCGGAGTATAGTAATTCCTTGGCGGCGATCGCACTCCTCAAGCAGCATCGACCATACTTGGAAATGATTCCCAGTCTGCGCCGTCCAGATGAAAGCGTTATCACTATTCCTCTACCAATTGTCCGTCTTCGCAACACCTCAGCAGAAGGAACGACTACTTGCCTACCTTGTGATGTGGTAATTTTAATGTGCGATCCAGAGTGGAAAATCAAAACTGGTGTGGAAATTTTGGTTTTTATTCATCGTCCTCACGAAGACTTTTCTGACTTGTTGGGACGCTGGCGACAAACTCAAGTTTGGCTAGATAAAGAATATCAGTGGCTCATGCCTCCACGCTACAACCATATTTTGAGTGAGGGAATAAATACTATATATCCTTTGTTTGTCGTTTTTGGTGAAACACCAGAACGCATTAAGCGCGGTCTTGCGGGGGCTTGTTTACCATTTATAATTCAAACACCAGAATTACTGCTTGAGGAAAATATGTTAGAAGTTTTCTCTCCAGAAAGTCCACCCATTTAAAAAAGGTAAAAGTAAAAAGTAAAAAGGTAAAAGAAAGAGAAAAATATTCTCTCTTTTACCTTTTACATGCTTGCATTTTTACTTGACGAACTGGGGCATAATTTCCGCAGCGGTGAATATTCCATAAATGCCGCGCTTGTGTAATTGCATACCAGCTTTGAGATAGCCAAAGGCTGGTCCACAGACATTGGCTGCCATGCTGGTTTCGTCTCCTAAGGTAAAGGTATGGGTGGAAATTTTACCTTCAAAGGTGCGCCCAGTGATTTTGACGTTGGTGCTGAGGGGCTTTTTGGAATTGCGGGTATCGACTATGCCACCAACTGTAACGCGATCGCGCTCTACTATCCCCGCCAATTCCAGCATTACATCATCGGCATGTTCCATATTCTCTAACGTCAGCACGCCATTCGTTTTATCCAACAATGCTTCCACTTCTGCGTCACTCATAGCTCTGGCAGTTTCTACACTGTAACCTGGCATATGAGCAATATCTTCGCGGATCGTGGCGCGGTAAGCTTCCCAATTAGCGATTCCTACGCCAAAGGTAATTTCAACTTTATGTATTTCCGCGTAGCTTTGCGCGGCTAATGCGGCAGCGGCGGTTAACAATCCTGGTGTTGCGCCACACCCTGTCATGTAAGTAATTCCCGCAAATTGCAATTCTTCTTTCATCGCCAGCAGTTGTTCTACAGCGCTGGTGCGCTTAATCGCATCGACTAGCACCCCACGCCAACCAGATTTAATAAACTCCTGCGCTACAGAAGCAATAAAGTTATTCGGTAGGTTTGGTAAAGCGAGAAAATACCCATCTACAGAATCAGCGCTTTCGATTAAATCTTGAATACTGCGAGTTGTTAAAGTACCAGTTGGTTCTAAATAACCCACCGAACCTTGAGAGTTATAAGCTGTAATACAATCTTGAGCATTTAAACCCGACTCAGCGTAGGTGTAGCCTTCTTTGTCCGCTGCTGCGACTAAAATCATTTCTCGTTTACCAGCGAGTACCTTAGCGGCAGCTTGTCCTAGTCCGCCGAAACCTAGTACTCCCACACGTATCGAGTCAGGCGAAATATTTAGAGAACTTTTGACTTGTTCTGGATTCATAGTCAATTAGTTAAGTTGAATTAAAAGCCTTGAGCAGTCATTATCTCAGCTTATGGCTGATAGCTTTTAGCAATATTAGTATTATCGTGGGTTCTTCCGCTTTGCGATCGCTTTTTTAACGAGAAAGTCTTGATTGGTGATTTGGGATTCAGCGAGTTGTCTGCAAAGTAGTGTTAAATTGCCAAACTCGTAAATAACCTATTTGCCAGAATGTTAGTTTGTGCTGTAGCTGGGAACACTAAAAAATAAAGCGTTAGAACAAAAGACTAAATGAAATTCAACAGTGAAGACATCTGGCACGATATTCCAGTAGTTAAACTCTTTGAGGGTGTTCCTCTGCCACCAGGAGTTTTTCGATTCAGCCTCTCTGATTTTATATCTGTATGGAAAGGATTTCCTTCAAAAAGTCTGCTTGAGAAACGCGATCGCCTAGAACGAATATTTAATGCTGAGCAAAACGTTCTTAACAGAATTGACCAACAACTTGACAGTAGAACTTGCGTTTCTGAACCTCCAATTTTACTAACTGCTTTTTGGACAAACTTGGTTGTTCAATGTGAACTAGACATACACCATGAACTTCGCAATAAAAGATTAACTGGCAAGATGGGTGGAGCTGCTAAGGGTGGAGTTGAATGGTTTAAAGACACTCCTACATCGGCTATACCGATCATTCTTAAGTGGGTCACTCGTTATAGAAATCGCCCCTCTGTTATTGCTTCAGAGACGGCTACGGGCGTCGAAGCAAGCGATTAGGTATTTAGCATAAACTGGATTTACATTTTCATCCATTAAATGCCTTTTTTCATCGCTTCTCTTTCTGCTTTGAATTGCATTAATTTCTGTACAACAGGTGAAGGGTTGCGTCGTTGTTCTTCTCGCATTCTGTGTCCCGACTCTAGCCAGTCAGTAATATAATTACTCACGGCTTCTTTATTGTGGAGGTAATACAAAATCGTCGTATAGACTTGTTCGAGGGTAAGCGATGTATAAATTTGTGCGATTTCTTCTGGCGTGCGAGCGCGATAAATATACTCGTAAAGGATAGTTTCAATACCTATGCGCGTACCGTTGAGGCGAATATCATTCGGTGCAAGAAAGCTGAAGTATTCTTCTAGTTGCATCACTTAATCCTCTTTTTATTTATCTTAAGCGATCGCACTTCCTAGCATATTTTTGGCAATTGCTTTGCACAACCCAACACGAGCAACCATTTTTACTTGTAACGATCTACTAACAATAGATGGGCAGCAAGCTTGTGATCGCACCTGGAAAGTAAATTGGGTTTTGAATTTTGTCGAGCAAGCGATCGCTTGCTCGATACAGAGTCCATAGCGATCGCCGCGCTTTGCTATAAGGCTGATTTCCCAAGCATAATCGCCTATAATGAGTTTCTCAGTAACTGACGTGCGATAGCGTTGTGGCACATCACCCCTCTTATCAAAGAGAGAAACCAAGTACATCAATACCCACAGTTCTTGACACCATAACACCAATAAGCACGCCAAGACCTAGTGCCCTACGAAAATAATTAACGCCTTGAAATAATTCTAGCCACGCCCAAGTAAATAAAGAGCCAAAAGCAAGTGCGTCTAACCCTGTATTAATTTCGCCTGTTGGAAAAACTAGTTTGAGCAAACTAGCTGTTACCCAAAGAATAATTGGTAGATTTGGCATCTGAGCTATAACAATATTGCCATCGCTGTCACGGAAGATTTTATCGAATAATGTATTTTGCATAACTTTAAATTGCAACAATCAGCCAAAGCTATTAACTTACAAAAACTATTGTATTGCATTAAAACACTCAGGTCTTTCTCTTATCATGCATCATTGTGCTGAGATTAAAAATAGAATAGGAAGAGGCAACCCCAAAATGATACAAGCACTAACCAAAAATATGACATTGGCGGAGTTTCTGCAATTACCAGAAACGAAACCCGCAAGTGAGTATCTTGATGGTCAAATTATCCAAAAACCCACGCCACAGGGCAAACACAGTACGATTCAAGGTGAACTTGTACCGACTATTAATGCTGTAGTCAAGCCGAAGCACATAGCTCGTGCGTTTCCTCAGTTGCGTTGCACCTTTGGTGGTCGTTCAACTGTACCCGATATCGCCGTTTTTGTTTGGAACAGAATTCCGCGTGACGACAATGGAGAAGTTGCTAACACATTCTCTATTGCTCCAGATTGGACTATTGAAATTCTGTCACCTGACCAAAGTCAGACAAAAGTGACGAAAAATATTCTTCATTGCTTGAAATATGAGACTCTAATGGGTTGGTTGATTGATCCACTGGAGCGAACTGTGTTTGTTTATCGTCCGAACCAACAAATTGAAGTGTTTGATGAACCAGATGCATTAATTCCCGTGCCAAGTTTTGCCAGTGAAGTTCAGCTAACAGTGGGAAATTTATTTGCTTGGCTTTTGGAGTAGCGATCGCGTGTATTGAAAACGCTACCTGTGATCAGCAATGCTTGCGATCGCTCTACAAAAGTATAATATATACTTCTCTGGTTATATAACCAAAGATAGAAATTAAAGCTATCGTATTTTTACTGTTGGCTTAAATTACCCATAACCCAAGTTATACGGCTATTCCTGAGAATTGGACTTTCATAACTAGTAATGATAACTTATGTCAACACTTTTAATCATTTCCTAACATGCACTGCTGCTTATATGCTCTCTAATGCTCGTTTTTACAGCTTTTGAGACTACATAACGCCGCTTAATTTCCACCTTGACTAATTTAGAAGGTTAAGGGAAACTTACATATAACAGATGTGTAGACTTATAAAATCAATAATTTTTGTAAAGATTCTGAGATATATATTTTGAGAGATGGAACATTAGTTAACAAATGGCAAGTTTGTATCTAAGTAACAATGTTCCTATGGCTATATTTTAGCCGAAGAATAGAACAGTACCGTCCAAAAGTAAAGAACGTGGTTTGCCAACAGCATGGAGACATTAGAATTCATAATTTATCCAGATGGTCGGGTGCAAGAGAAAGTTACTGGCATTGTAGGTGCTTCTTGTGCTGAAGTTACAGCAGCAATAGAGGCACAACTGGGGCTAGTAGTTAGTCATGAGCCAACCTCAGAGTTCTTCGCCGCTCAGGTGCAGCAACAATCTGGTGTGGTAAACACGCAAACCACTTTCAGCGATTGGTAATTCAAACAAATTTTAGTTTCATCAACTCACAACCACTATGTCACACTTTAGCCAAATTAAGACGCAAATCCGTAATCTTGAGTCGTTGAAAGAAGCTCTCACTGACTTGGGTATAGATTGGAAACCTGGGAAGCGCGAAGTGCGCGGTTATCGTGGTCAAACCCATTCTGCCGAAATTACCATCGAGCAGGACAATGGCTACGATGTCGGCTTTAAATGGAATGGCAAAGAATACGAATTGGTTTCTGACTTGCAATATTGGCAGCAAAACTTATCTGTTGACGGGTTCTTGCGCCAAGTAACCCAGCGTTATGCATACCACACAGTTGTGAAAGAAACTACTCGTGCTGGCTTTCAAGTCGCTGAACAACAAAAAAATGAAGATGGTTCTATTCGCTTATTAGTACAGCGCTGGAGTGCGTAATGTCTGATTTTCAGCCCCCGGAAGAACAAGAAGATGATCGCTCCGGTTTAGAACCAGAATTAGGCGGCTTTTTGCGGGAAGAGCCGGAACGCTCAGGTTTAGAGCCGGAATTGGGCGGGATTCTGCGTCAAAAGGGTGTTTATGTTGATGAAATTACCTGTATTGGCTGCTTGCACTGTGCCCATGTTGCGCGTAACACTTTTTATATTGAACCAGATTACGGGCGATCGCGTGTGATTCGCCAAGATGGGGACGCGGAGGAAATCATTCAAGAAGCAATTGACACTTGTCCGGTTGATTGCATCCACTGGGTGGATTACACCGAAGTGAAAAAGTTAGAAGAAGAGCGAAAATATCAGGTAATTCCTGTGGTGGGTTATCCGGTGGAACAGGCTGTTGTTGCTGCTGCACGGCGGCGTCAAAAGCGAAGATTAAACCATAAAAAATCCCGTTATTGAAATTTTATATTTCAATTCAAAATATGAAGGGCTGTTTAGACAGCCCTTTTGTTTTTACACTATTTGTTGCTTCGGTAAACACGGAGATTCTAATTATTTTAAATATATAAAGTGCTCAAGCGATCGCCTTATTTTCAAGGATCGTGCTGAGAAAGCAACTTTTCTACTTTCGCCTCATCAATCCTAGCGGTTAATCTTTTGGCTTCATGCATATCTCGAGTGGTTTTAGCTAAAGTAAAAGTTGAGCCAACAGAAAAAGCCAAACCCATACCCATAAAGCCTTTTACCCAGCTATTTACAGGTAAGTTAACAATACCAAAGGTAGTCATAGAGATAGAAAAGCCAAAAGCAATCCATGTTTGAATAACCCAAGCTGCGCTGTCTTTTTGAGAACTAGAAGTTTGCATATATTTGCGATGTAGTCTGACTGATTTATAAACGTTAACAGTATTTCACGATAACCGTTATGAATGCGATTGTATTTATTGCTACAATGGTCTATCTCAGTGGTATTGCCTAATTGGTAATTTAAATTTGTAGTTAGCGCTAAAGCGCTCTCTGCACTAACTACGATGGAAGGCTCAATTATTCTGACTCCGGAAAGGTTTGCACCTTGCCATCAGGGCTGAGAACAGCTCGAATTCTGACATTTTGTCCGTTTCTATTGGGCGAAACAAAAGGTTGACCAACATTGGGCATCCCAGCGCTGTCTACATAATCTCTTGCTGCTTTTCCTAGAGGCAAAATTCTTTCAACTTTGCCGTCAACACTCACTAACAAACTGTACTCTAGTGTTTGCTTTAATCCTGTAGGTGGCTGCCAGCGCTTTTTCAAAAAGTCTCTAGCTTCTGCTATTTGGGGTGTGTCAAACAATGTGCCATTGTTGGCAGCAACTTCTGGAGAGGTGTTGCGACCTTGCCTCAATCTATCAGCTAAGGTACTACTATTTGTTGCCAGGAAAGGATCTGCTGATGAGGAAGCTGAGGTACGGGTGTTACCACTACGCTCATTGGGTTTGGCGGCAAGAGGAGGGGAGGCGCTAGAGATAGCGGGGGGTATGCTAGCTGTGGTAGCTGGTAAGTTTGATGGCAAGTTTGATGGCAAATTCGCTGTCTCTGGCAGAGCAAGTCCACCTTTGGGAATTGCCCCTGTAAAGCTAGTTGGCAGGGGATTTGGTTGAATAGCAAATGGGTCTGATAGTTTGGTGGTTGCTGTTTTCCCTGAAGAACTAGAAAGCTTTGGTGTAGTTGTCCCTGGTATAGTTAAGGCACTGCCGATAGATGGCAATGGCGCTGTGGAGAGCGAACCGGGCGCTGCTTGGGGCACTGAGGGGATGGAACCGGGCGCTGTTTTGGCAGAAGTTGTCGGCAATTTAGAATTAAGCGGTGTTTGGGGCAATGTCGAAAGTGTGGAACCGGGTAGTGGCGGTGTAGGAAGTGTAGTGCCTGGTACTGCTGGGGTAGAACCCAAGGGTGGCTGCACTAGCAAATTATCTGGGGGGGTAAGTGCAGGTAGGGGTGTTGGCAGAAGCGCTGA